>NZ_CP012200.1:980610-1307480 GCF_001484685.1 Thermococcus sp. 2319x1
CAGGACAAATGAGATAATGGAGCAGCTCGGCTTGAAGAGGGTAAACCGAAAGATAACGTTTGTTACCAGGGTTAATGTAGAAGGAAATGTTTATGGAAGGGATATAACTGAAAGCTTTGAGCACAGTTCATCTTTAGTTAAGGACTCAAGCGCTGGCCTTTACTACTTCACCAACGAGAAAGAAAGCATGCAGAAGACGGTGGTAGAAAAAGGAGCGAAGAAAACTGTAGTAACGATTGCCGGCCTGCCTTTCTACGCAGATACCGCAAAGAAAGTGGCTCCTATATTGGCATTGCTGTTCTTAACCCCTCTATTGGGCGGAGTTTACACGATAAGGGCCCAAAGGCCCAAGAACGAATTTAAGGACTTGTCCCCCTACATAACGGAGGGAGCCCCAATTCATGTGGAGAAAAGGGTAATTCTCGCCACAAAGGAAGACCTAAAGAAGGCCTTTGACCTCTTGGACAAGCCAATCCTTCATTACAAGGATGGCAAAGAGGACGTTTATACGATAATTGACGGCAATATAGCGTACGAATATAGAAAAATAGAAAACAACTGAGCTTCCTCTTCTTTTTAAAATTTAAAAATCAAAAGAGAACAATGCCTATACCCAAGATTAATGCAAAAACAAACACTACCAGTATCTCTACAATAATTGTCATTAGCCATGCTATCGTTGCTTTTATCCAGTCTGTATTAAAGACCGTTTTTATGACCCAGATGTATGCTATTATCCCCAATATCCATCCTATGACCGGTATCCACCATATAAGTAAAGCAAGGATTCCACCGCCAACAACGGCTATCATGGACTTTCCGAGAGTTGCTTCCTCTATCCCTGCAAACTTCGCTCCGAGCATCAGGAAAAATCCTGCAATTATCAGGGCTATTAAGATCACCAGCACTGCCATGAGTCCCATGGCTGCCATAAGTCCAGGAACAAACGGATGCATAGGCATTTCAATCACCTCGGAAATTATTAGATTTCATTTTATTTAAACCTTACACTTTGAAGGAGAAAAAGATTTAAGGAAGCAAAGAAAAGCCTTCTGGGGATGCGAGATGGAATCACTTGAGGGATTCATATGGGAGTACTTTATAAGGCCTATGTACACAAGAGAGGGCTACAATCCATACAACACCATTGTCTATGCCGTCGTTCTGGGATTAGCAATTATCTACACATACAGATGGATAATAAGGCCCCTCAAGATAAAAGTGGATGAGAGACTTTTCTACGCTGTTACTCCGATGGTTGTGTTTGGCTCTACGGTTAGGGCCCTTGTGGATGGGGGAGTTTTGAAGCCTCACCCCCTTATTTTGACCCCAGGAATATTTTTCACGGCATTCTTGTTGATTTTACCTGCCATTTTCGCAGATTCAAGGCTAAAAACGTACCCAAAAATTACGGTAGCATGGGGAACGGTTTTGGCTTTGTATGCCAACTATCTCCTGATCACAAACGTCAAAAGCTGGAAACCTTATGGGCTGACGATATTCTATACACTAATATTTCTCTTACCTATTTTGGTTTATTACAAATTCAGACCCTTTGAAAAGCTCTATCTGTTCTCTGTTTTCGCCCACATCTTTGACATAGGATCCACGGTTGTGGCTATCCACTACTACGGCTACCGGGAAGTTCACTGGATTGAGAACATTCTAGTTCAGAAGTTCGGAGCTTTTGTGTACTATCCATGGATAGTGCTCATCCTTATAGTGGTTTATTATGGTCTGAGATATTTAGTGCCAGATGAGGAAGAGAGGAGATTTTGGTATTTGGCAGTTTACATACTTGGACTGGGTCCGGCAATAAGGGATCCGGCCCAGATGATTTTACAAATTGGTTAGTCTTTTCTTAACTCTTTCCCCAACTTTTGAGTTAACACAGAAAACAGATGGTAGAGTTTTTCGTGTCTGCTCAAGCGTTCTCCTCTCGTACTTGATTTTTGGGAAGAGCTTCTCTATTAGGACTCTGTAAGCGTGCCTGTAAATTCCGTTAAAGTGTAAGTGTGCTAGTATTGCGAAGGTTATTTAGGTTGTAGGGCTGATTTCATTGTGGGTGTTTTTCGGGTGGTGTTTTATGATTATTATGATCAAGATTCCCCTCTGGAAGTCCATCACGACCACAAATCAACACAAAAAATTAAACTAACGACCTGATGGGAAGTGGGATAGATAATTTCAACACTCCTAAACAAAACAAAGCAGAGGTAGAACACAATGGCCTCTCTCAAAATTTAACTCTTTACGAACATGATAAATTCTCGTACTCAAAGAAATGAGTTCTTTGCGAAAAATCCTCTAAAATGACAGCCCTGAAGAAGGGGACTGTTACTATTTTGGCTTCGGAACTTCTGGAAATCTCCTGGTTCAAGTACTCCCTAAGATCTTCAAGCCCAATGGAGAAAGCTACCTCATCAACGACACACATTTAGTGTTGAGCTTCATGAATTCAGTGAAGGTAAGTTAAAGAGTGGAAGATTCACCCCCTAAGCCACCTCTCCATCCATCCAACGATAAGCTCAAGCCTCCTAACCCTGTGCTTTGGTTTTCCTGAGCGGCTGAGGTCGTGGTTCTCACCCGGGAATAGGGCGAGCTCGACGGTTTTTCCAAGGTATTTTAAGGCGGTGAAGAACTGCAGTGCCTCCGGAAGCCAGCAGCGGTAGTCCTCCATGCTGTGGATTATTAAGAGAGGGGTCTCGACGTTGGGAGCATACTTCAACGGGCTCTTCTTCCAGTAACCATCCGGATTGCTCCAGGGATCACCACCTATTTGGTCGGGGGCAAAGTAGTAGCCTATGTCCGTCGTTCCAAAAAAGCTCGTCCAGTTCGATATCGAGCGCTGGGTCACGGCGGCCTTAAAGCGGTTGGTGTGGCCAACTATCCAGTTCGTCATGAAGCCTCCGTAGGAACCGCCGGTTACGCCTATCTTCTCCCCATCTATAAAGTCGAACCTCTTTACCGCCTCATCGACCACTTCCATTAAATCCCGATAATCACGCTCGCCGTAGTGCTCCCTTATGTCAGCAAAATCCTCACCATAGCCGTCGCTTCCCCTCGGGTTGGAGAATATCACCGCGAAGCCCTTGGCAGTCAAAACGTGGAACTCGTGCATGAAAGAGTAGCCGTATGCTGTTTTTGGCCCGCCGTGGATCTCCAAAACGGCCGGGTACTTTTTACCTTCCTCAAAATCTACGGGCTTCATCACCCACGCGTCTATCTCGACGCCGTCGCTCGCTTTGACTTTGAAGTGCTCCGGCTTTGAAAGGGTATACCCCCTTATCCATCCGTTGAAGTCGGTAACCTTCCTCTCCTCCCCGTCGTTGAGGATGTAGAGCTCCGTCGGAGTAACCGCGTCTTGAGCAATGAAGGCTATGTAATCCCCGATGCCGAAAGTCTCAACACTTCTATCTCCGCCGATTACACGCTCTATCTCCCCTTTGAGGTTGACACGGAAGAGGTTTGCCCTTGGGCCGTCCGTGGCTATGTAGTAAACCCAGCCGTCCTTATAAACAAGCGGATTCCGCGAGGGCCCCCTTACATCGCAGTTGAGGGAGTTATATGCTGATCGGTCAAGCTTTGCCGTGAGCTTTTTGATTTCTTTCGTCTCGGGGTTGAAGTGATAGATGTGAGTGTTCGTTGGAATGCCTCTCCCAAGGGTGCTCATTCTAAGAATGAACGTGCCGTCTTCGAGGGGAAGAAAATCGCCAATGCGCCACTTTGAATCGGTCAACTTTTCAACCTTCCTGCTCTTAAGATCAACAACAAAGAGATCGCTTATCATAGGCCTCTTTTCCCTATCCTCCTGGGCAACAAAGTAGATTTTGCTTCCATCTTTGCTCCATTTTAAAGTTTGAACGTTAAGGCTTCCTCTCGTCAGCTTCCTCTTTTTCCCGCTCTCAACATCGACAAGATAGATGTGGTTCCGCTTTCCATAAACCCAGCCAATGCCATTGAACCAGAAGGGGATTTCCTTGATTATGTGTACGTCATCTTTTGATTTTTTCTCAATCTCCACCGGGGTTATAACGGCGAGTGTTTTGCCGTCAGGTGAAAACTCGTAGTCATTTATTCCAAATTTAAACTTGGTGATAAGCCTCGCCTCTCCCCCAGTTGTAGGGATTAAGTAAAGCTCAGCCTCCTTGCTTTCCTTGTGCCTTTTGGATGTGAAAGCTATGAACTTACCATCTGGCGAAAAGCGCGGATTTGAGTCTTTTGGTCCAGAAGTAAACTGTGCAACCTTCCTACCGTCATAAACATAGATTTTTGAGAAGTAGTCATCTTTTTCTATGCTGATTTCGCTTACCGTAAAAGCAACTTTTCTTCTGTGTACATCAAGTCCACCGACAAGCTTAAACTTTTCCAGGTCTTTGATGTCAATCTTCTTCATTAAAACCACCATATTAAGTAGGCTCTTTTCGTATAAAAGCTTAGCGTTTAAATTGATATCTTAATGAAGTATAGGTTTTTAAACATCCCGGCTTTTTCATTTGTGGGGATGAAAAAATGACCGTGAAAGTGAGATTCGACAAAGAAGTGAGAGACTATGCTAAAAGCGAGGGTGTTAAGGATCCAACTCTAAAGCTCACTGAAACCGCTCTCGCTGAGGCTATTGAAGAGTTCCATAGAAGAATGATAGTTTTAGCTGGGGATACGATGAAAAAAGCCACCTTGGCTGGAATTCTTGCCGGAGCTTCTGCCAAAATAATCTCCTCAATTCTTGAAGAACTTATGGAGAAAAAGCTCAGGGATGAGAGCGAGGATAAGGTTGAAGTTCTTTATGCAACCGATGCCCTTGGGCAGGAAACTTTTGGAAGAAAGAGATATGAAGAATTTAGAAAGCATTTTGATGTTCTTGCCGGAGAAAATGTAAACGTTACCGCCGTCACCTTTAAGCACACCCACGATATTCTTGGGAGAACTTATGACCTGCTTGTTCTCGATCTCAGCTATGATTTCTCCCCCAATGACCTCGGTAGGATAATAGAGACCGTAAGGGGAGGGGGGTTGATATTCATCCTTGCCAACCCGTTTGAAAAGTGGAAGGACATGTGGACTGGCTTCCACAAAAGCCTCGTTACTCCTCCCTACACCATAGATGACGTGAAAAAAAGGTTTAACAGAAGGCTCATCAGAAAGTTTGAAGAGCATGAAGGAATTTACATCCTAAACGCCGAAAACCAGAAAATTCTAAAGGGTCCAAAAAACGAGAAGGGCCAGGCAAAGCTCCCTGAAAGGGAGAAGATCGAAATACCAAGCGAAATAAAGTTCCCAAGAGAGCTCTATGAGCTCTGCCTCACAAACGGTCAGGTTGAGGTTCTTAAGGCCCTCGAAGGGCTGATAGAAAACGATGGGATGGTCGTCCTAACGGCCGATAGGGGAAGAGGAAAGAGTGTCAGCGTTGGTATAGGTTCTGTTGGTCTCGCGGTGAAATCGAAGAAAAAGCGTGTAAGGATTGTTGTCACAGCTCCAGAGCTCGAAAATGTGCAGAGTCTCTTCCGCTTTGCAAAGAAAAGCCTCCAGAAGCTCGGGTATAAACCAAAAGTTATAGAAGAAAACGGCCTCATAAAGGAAATATACGCCAAAGGAATCAGGCTAAGGTACTACCCCCCAACTCAAGGCTATAAAATGAATGCAGACGTCTATGTAATTGACGAAGCCGCTGGAATTCACGTCCCAATACTCCACAAATACCTCACAAAGCCCAAAGTAATTTACTCCTCCACAATCCATGGATATGAAGGTGCTGGAAGGGGTTTCTCTGTCAAGTTCCTAAAGAAGGCCAAGGAGAAGAGAGAGTTCAAGGAGATACATCTCTCAGTTCCAATTAGGTACGAGAGCGACGACCCGATTGAGAGGTGGCTCTTTGACGTTCTCCTGCTGGACGCCGAGCCTGTGGAGCTAACTGAGGAAGACTACGAGCTTATTAGGAGAAAAGAAGTCTACTTTGAAAAGCCCGACCTTGATGACTGGTTTGAAAACGATAGAGAAGATTTGAGGCACTTCGTCGGTATTTACGTTCTTGCCCACTACAGAAACAGACCGAGCGATGTGGCACTTTTAGCCGATGCACCACACCATGAAGCAAGGGTTCTAAGGCTCAAAAACGGAAAGATAGTCTGTGCCGTGCAGATAGCCAAAGAAGGGGGAATTCCGAAAAAGGACATAGACAAAATGGCTAAGGGCTACAAGCCGAGAGGGAACATAATCCCTGACATGATGGTGAAACACCACTATGCAAAAGATTTTGCGAAGTTAAAAGGTTATAGGGTGGTTAGAATAGCCACCCATCCAGATGCGATGGACATGGGTCTTGGGAGCAAGGCGCTCGAACTGTTAATTCAAGAGGCCGATAGAGAAGGTCTTGACTGGGTAGGAAGCGGGTTTGGAGCAAGTGAAGAGCTCATAAGGTTCTGGATAAGAAATGGGTTTGCCCCTGTTCATTTAAGTCCTTCAAGAAACCCAGTAAGCGGGGAGTACACGGCAATAGTGATAAAGCCAATAAGCAAGAAGGCTCAAGAGATAGTTAGGAAAGCCAACGATGAATTTAGAATTAGACTCACGGAGTGGCTTGGAGACACGCATAGAGATTTAGAGCCAGAAATAGCAAGATGGCTCTTTGAAACACCTTTTGGAGAGAGCGTCAACTACCCGATAACCCTGACGGATGTGCAGAAGAAGAGGCTCGAGATGTTCGTGGACAAAGTCCTAACGTATGATACCGTTCTTGATGCAGTGAAGCCGGTGGTAAAGCTTTATTTCCTCGACGGCTGGATGAAGCCTTATCTCGATGAGAGACAAATACACCTCCTTATCTACCGCGTTCTTCAAGCACATACGTGGGAAGAAACTGCAAAGTTCATTGATAGAAGCCCAATGTTCACGATGATAGAAGTTAGGGACATAATAAGAGGCCTCTGGTACTACTACAAGCACATACTCAAGTAGGCTCAGCTTCGTCGATCCCGGGCATCAGTACCCCAAAGGCCAATGTCATCATCGCCTGAGAAAAACTCCACGAGCAGGTTAAAAATTCGTCTCAAAGGACGTTTAGATACTTGTGCACCTGAAAGCTTAAACCAACGTTTTCTCTTCCCATTATCTTTGCGGCGATGTTGTAAAGCCTCATAAGTTGATGCTGGGAAATATCAATCGGCTCCTTGGGCTGTATGGCAAGGGGGGCTAAGTTCTTCAGCAACTCCGCGTACCATCTCACGTTTTCTTCTTTTGTGTCTTTTGTGACCACAAGCTTTGCATAAGTCTTTGCCCCTGCCTTCTTGAGTATCCTAATGCTCTCCACTTCTCTGAGCACCAGCCCTCGCCAATTTTCACTTGCTTTGGCGGTCTCATCTTTTATGTCAACACTCGCATAATCTACAAGGTGGGAAACCTCTCCTATTCTTTCCGGCCTGCTGCCGTTGGTCTCTAAGAAGTTTTTGAATCCCAAATCGTGCATCTCCTCCATGAGGGCGTAGAGGTTCTTCGTCTGCAGAGTTGGCTCTCCGCCGGTGTAGCTTATTGAGTGTATATCTCCGGTGTCCAGCTTTAAGATAACATCAACAACTTCTTCAAGCTTTGCCGGGTTGGGCTTGTATTCAAACTTTCCAGTAAAAGGCTTCACTTCGTAGCGCCATCTTGGAACGTTAGAAGCTATGATATAGCTTGCAGAGTCGCACCAGATGCATCTAAGGTCACAACCGGCAAATCTAACAAAAATCTGCCTTCTGCCAAAGGCACTTCCCTCTACGCTTCCCCCCTCTCCCTGCCAGCTGTTGAAGATTTCGGCCAGGAACATGGAATCACCTAAAGCTCTATGCCCTTCACCTTGTCACTCACGTATCCCTCAAGTATTTCAATCTTGACGCTTCTATTTTCTCCAGTCAGATCTGCCATAAGCTCTACCCCTCTGGCGTAGTCCCAAAGTCTTCTTTTTGCTTCTTCATCAATAGCCTCGCACATAATAATGATCTCCCTCGGATCCTCTTTGCTTGCTATTTCTATGACCTTCATAGCATCGCTAACGGTAAAGAGCCCCTTTTTCTTAAACAGCATTTCCCTCACCTACACGTACTTCATCAAAATAGAAACGGCCTCTTCCAGAACGTGCCTATCTTCGGCATCTACAACGTTCTCCAAGTGGTAAAGACCCTTTATATTAAGAATTATGTAAGCCTCGTCCCTATCCAAGCCAAGGTCGTAAGCTTCATAGTAAACCCTTTCCTCCCCCAGGGCTTCGTTAAGCATTTCAACGAAATAGTTTATCTCATCCGTCGTTAAGTCTTCCCATTTGCTCTCCATCTCGTCGAAATACCTCTCAAGGGTTCTTAGGGTTTCCAAATCAACTTTAAGCGTCCCCTCTACGTATGGGAACTCCCCAACCCTGAATATCTTCACGCCCTCGTCATCCCTTACGCCCACATAGTCCCATAGGAGGACTCCCTCTATGACGTTGACTCCATATCTGCTCGCGAGATATGTGAACCTTTCCATAGCCTCCTCCATATCCTCCAAAAACTCCTCTTCATTGGTAAATCTAACCACCTTGCTTATTGTTCCGGCCATGCTTTACACCTTGAAGATTCATCACTCCTCAAGGGTTATAAGCCTTTAGGGCTAATGTTTATTGCCCGAGGAGTATTGGGTTGCGATGACCTCGGGACCCCCAGGGGGGCAACATCCCTAACGCCCCCCTACCAAAGTTTTTAAAACTTTGGCTGCATTAATAACTGGTGGTTATTTATGGTTATCGTTCCCAAGCCTATTGACCCTCGCGAGATAAAGAAGCTTAGAAAGGAGCTTGGCATAACACAAGAAGAGCTTGCGGAAAAAGCTGGAGTTACGCAGGCTTACATAGCAAAGCTTGAAAGCGGTAAAGTTGATCCTAGATTATCAACTTTCAATCGAATTCTCCAGGCTTTGGCTGAATGTAAAAAGGCTCGATTTAGGGCTAAGGAAATAATGTCCTCTCCCATAATAGGGGTCAAACCATACGAAACTGTTGAAAACGTTGTTAGGTTGATGAGCAAACACAACATTTCCCAAGTTCCCGTAATAGCGGGCAACAAGGTGGTCGGTTCTGTTACGGAAAAAACTCTCGTTAGGAAGAGCTTTGAATATGAAGACTTGCTTTCAAAGAAGGTTATGGAGATTATGGACGAGCCTTTTCCAATAATAAATGAGGATGAAAGCATTGAAGTCGTGAAGTACCTCCTCGAGGAGCATCCAGCGGTTATA
Source organism: Thermococcus sp. 2319x1 (assembly GCF_001484685.1). Lineage (NCBI taxonomy): Archaea > Methanobacteriati > Methanobacteriota > Thermococci > Thermococcales > Thermococcaceae > Thermococcus > Thermococcus sp. 2319x1. Next base: position 989,851 of record NZ_CP012200.1, read on the forward strand.
GTTCAGGACAGAGAAGGCAAGCCCGTTGGAATAATAACCCGCTCAGATCTGTTCAAAATAAAATAAGAAGTCAGCTCGAAGAAGGTACAAGGGTAAACTCGAAGAGAAGCTCGCCAGTTGTGCGTTATAAACCTCAAGCCGGAAGAGGGGAATCCCGGATTATTGGCATTGAAAATATTTAAGGCTTCCTGCAGAAAAAAGAGGGAACCGGGAGTTTTTGAGATTAACCGTACATAACTTCGTGTGAAGCTATCTGCTGAGCTAATCTTTCCTCTGAGCCAAGGACTTTCTCAACGGCCTTTATGAAGTCCTCGTGGGTTACGTACTCCCTTCTTTCCCTGATGGCAAACATTCCCGCCTCTGTTACAATGGCCTTAAGCTCTGCACCACTTGCCCCTTCCGTCATCTCCGCTATGGCCTTGAGGTCAACGCCCTTAAGGTTCATCTTTCTCGTGTGAACTTTAAGGATTTCCCACCTTCCTTTGAAGTCTGGCAGCGGAACCTCTATAAGCCTATCAAATCTTCCCGGTCTAAGTAAAGCCGGATCAAGGATGTCAGGCCTGTTTGTGGCAGCAATAACTTTAACGTTGCCCCTCGGATCAAAGCCATCCAGTTCAGCCAAAAGCTGCATTAAAGTTCTGTTGACCTCTCTTTCTCCACCGGTTGTTTCGTCCAATCTCTTTGCACCTATTGCGTCTATCTCATCAATAAAAACTATTGACGGTGCTTTTTCCCTTGCCAGTTCAAAAAGCTCGCTAACTAATCTGGCGCCTTCCCCTATGTACTTCCTCACAAGTTCACTGCCGACGACCCTTATGAAGGTTGCATTTACCTCATTAGCCAACGCCTTTGCCATTAGGGTTTTTCCACAGCCGGGAGGACCGTAGAGAAGTACCCCTTTGGGTGGCTCAATCCCAACCCTTTCAAAGAGCTCAGGGTGCTTGAGTGGAAGCTCTATGGCCTCTCTTAGCTCCATAAGTTGCTTTTTCAGTCCACCTATGTCATTGTAGGTGACCTTGGGTCTCTCAATTACCTCAAAGCCCAGCACAGATGGGTCTTTTTGAGACGGCAAAAGTTCTATAACCGCCATTGTTCTTTGATCCAAGGCGACTCTGGCACCGGGCTTTAGCTTCTCCCTTTCTATCCACGGTGCAATCCTCACAACGAACCTTGGGCCATTGTAGTTTTGAACAATAGCCCTGTCTTCATCCAAAAGTTCAATTAAAGTACCAGCGAAAGCTGGAGGCTGCCTCAGTCTGGACATCTCCATCCTTAAGCGTGAAAGCTCCCTCTCAAGTCTCTCCTTATCAGCCTCAAGCGTTCTCACTTGGAGTTCAAGCTGCCTTATTCTACGCTTGAGGTAGTAAACGTAATCATCATAACCCTCTTCGTGCTTCACGTTGACATCTTCAACATCGCTCATAATCTAAACCCTCCTGTATATAACTTATGAAGAAGAACCTTATTAACTTACCCATACACTCTCCCTGTGAGTAGGAATTCTGAAGAGCTTATAAACTTTTGGTTTATGGATGCCCTTTCAAAAAACGTGAAACCTCCTCTATAAACAAACCGCCCATTTTGACCTTGATTTTGGCCGATCACATCTTAAAACGGAAAACTTCACCCTCGAATTGTTCGAAAGGTTTAAGTAATCTTTTGTTATTATTTGTACTCGGACGTTCAGGGAGGTGGTAATGATGGTGAAGGTAAGGTTTCTGGGACATGCAGCATTTGAAATAGAGGGGGAAGGGAAAAGAATACTAATAGACCCGTTCTTAACCGGGAACCCAAATGCGGCAGCAAAACCTGAGGACTTTGACAAGGTTGACCTGATTCTTGTGACCCATGCACACGGAGATCACGTTGGTGATGCAGTAAAAATTGCTCAAAAAACTGGGGCAAAGATAGTGGCAATGTACGACATGGCCAACTATCTCGTAGAAAACAATAGGGGTATAACGACAATAGGAATGAACTACGGCCCAACTGAGGTTGAGGGGGTCAAAATAATTCAAGTCCCGGCATGGCATTCAAGCAGCGACGGAAAATACAGCATTGGAAACGCCTGCGGATACATAATAGAACTCGAAGGAAAGAAAATCTACCACGCTGGAGACACCTACGTTTTCAAGGACATGGAGCTCTTCGCTGAGCTTTATGGAATAGATCTTGCCTTGCTTCCAATAGGGGGACACTTCACGATGGGGCCCAAAGAGGCGGCAAAGGCCGTTGAGCTCCTTAAACCGAAATACGTTATACCAATGCACTATGGAACCTTCCCACCAATAGCCAAGGACCCAGAAGAATTCAAAGAGCTTGTTGGAGACAAGGCAGAGGTCATCATACTAAAACCAGGAGAGGTCTTTGAGCTTTGAAAAAACCTTTTAAACTTTCTTTTTTAGCCTCAATGTGGTGAGTGTATTGAAGACTAAGCGTGTCGCATTAATAATCATTGCGGCCTTAATACTTGCCTCTTTCATAGCCGTCCCGATTTATGCCCAGCAGGAAGAGAATAGACCTGAGTACGAACTGATAATAGTTAGAAACGATGACCTCATAGATTATATTACCGTTCAACCCTATGCGAGACTTCTTAACATTCCTGTTCTTCCCGTTAACCCCCAAAAGCTGGATGAAAAGACATGGGCTCAGCTTTATTCATACATCCAGTTAGGGTGGAAAAAAGTCTTGATAGTTGGGAACTCAAACGCGGTTAGCAAGGAGGTCGAGGATGAGCTCCTCAAGATGGGATACAGCGTTACGAGAATAGGGGGAGATGTAAGGACTGAAACAGCGGAAAAATTGGCTGTTCACTTTTACCCTCAGGGGTCAAAAGCAGTAGTGCTGGCTAGTGCTTTAGATTATGGCTCTGCCCTTGCCGCATCAAAGTTTGCAATGGAGTATGATCTACCGCTCTTACTAACTTTAGAAAACGATCTCTCAGAGCACGCAATCGCGGGGTTAAACCATTTAAGGCCAAACCTTGTTATTCTGGTTGGAACAGGATTGAATGAAACAATTGAAGTAAAATTAAAGAGTATGGGATACGAAACCTACTGGCTCGGAAAGAACGTAGAAAAACCCCCCGTGTCTCCTCCAGAAAGGCCATCTCCATATAGATATTTTCTCATAGGTGCCATGCTATCACTGGCAGTTGCCCTCCCGATAACACTGTACTGGGCAAAGAGGAAATGGTATTCCCACAAAATACCTGTGGAAGTTCTGACAGAAAAAGAAAGAATCGTTGTAAAAGCCCTAATAGAACAGGGTGGAAAAGTGAAGCAAGAAGACCTCCCAGAGCTTACCGGCTATTCGAGACCAACAGTGAGCAGAATAATCCAAGAGCTTGAAAAGAAACAGCTGGTTGAGAGGGAGAAAATCGGCAAGACTTTCATTGTCAAGCTTGTGAAGGAAATAGACCTTAAGGAATAGGTCAGAAAGCCCTACCGCTCATCACATATCAGCGTCCTGACTTTTCTTCATCCCCTATATAAAGGAAGGAAAGAACAAAATCACGCTTTTCTAAAAAGATGCCCATGGGACTTGTTTATATGCTTGATGTAATCCTTGCTCTTTCTAAAGACCATTCCACATCTTGGGCATCTAAAAAAGACCTCCCCGTCTCTGTCCTTGATTTTTATTGCCTTAAGCACCGCCACTCTCCTCCACCCCCATGCCCTAATTTAGTTATTGATTTTTAAGCTTTATCCCACTATTAAAGCCATATCCTGTTTCCTTTTACCTTCAAATAACCCATTTTCTGCAGTTCTTTTAATATATCCTCTATTGCCTCTTCGTCAAAGTATATGTTTATCTTCTCTTTTCTCCCTTCTACCGTTAGAGGCTCATGCTCCAGGAGGGTTTCGACTAATTCCATTTTTGTGTCCTTCTTTTCGGCTATTTTGAGTATTGTATTTGCCAGTACGGACTTTCCAATTCCCACGAACATCGCCTCAACTAAAGATTCCTCGGTAGCATATTCCTCCGCTATCTCCAGAGCCCTCTTTATCAGTTCTTCCTCAATCTCAAGAACTTCAACAAAGTACTTTCTCATAAAGGAAAGCTCAGTTGTAAGGGTTGCATCGAGCTTATCTTCTATTTCTTCCAGCACGTCTTCAAGCTCGTCAATGTTAAACCTGAGCTCAATTTCAAGTTCATCAAGTTTGGGCTTTTTAACAAGCCTGAGCCTCTCTTCCCCCTCGACGTATCCGTTCTCTATCAAGGCCGTTAGGAGCGTCAGCTTGGGAATGTTAACCTCATCAAAGAGATCCTTAAATTCTTTCTCTTCTCCAACATTCCATTCATCCATAAGGGCATCAAAAGTTGCTCTTATTCCTTCGAGAGTATCCTCAAGTACTTCAATACCTTCAGATTTCCTGATCAGCTCACTGAACTTGTCTTTGATTACAATGAGGTGGTGAAGCTCCCATCCAAGCTCTTCTCGGGTTTTGTTCATTATCCCCTCTTTACTGAGTTCCTTTGAAAGTCTTATCATATCTTCCTTACTAAGCACCTCAAATCTCACGTTTATCACCAAAAATAGAAAAGGGTTCCCAAGTTATAAACCTTGAGCTTAGATAACCTTTACAATTCTCTCTGCCCAAGGAGAGATTCTAACCTTTATGTAGCCTTTAAGTTTCTCATCAACTCGCCTGTCTCCAGTATAAACCCTAATCGCCCCTTTAACTTTCGAAGGAGTCGCCACAACAATAATATTTTCCTTTGGTATATGCCTCAAAACTTCCGGAGAAAACTGCTGGTTGCCCCTACCAAAAAGAAAGTTCAAGCCCCCTACAACAGTCACAATGATTTTCGGGTTTCTATGAAGGTATTCCAGCAAATCTTTTTCCTGGGCATCTTTCACGAGAAGCTTCGCTTTCCTGTTTTTTATCTCAACTATATCGACCCCCAGCAAAGTTCCATCTATTCCAAGCATGTCTTTGAGCTTTTTTATAGTTGAGCCGGCTCCCAGAAAGTAGACTCCATCCTCAAGCTCCTCCACAATGGCCTCCACTATAGCATCAAGTTCTCCCTCTTCATCAAGTGGAATAGTCTCCTTTGCCCCCTGCACAAGGGTCTCCACATAGGGAGTTAAGGCTTTTCCATAGAGCTTTGCTTTTACTTCATCGTGCCGGTAAGCGTTTTCATCGAGGTCAAGGATTTCCCTTTCTACAAGCTTTGCGTTTCCTTTTGCGAATTCCACAAGAAGCCTTGCAGCGTCCTCTGGAGAGGTAGCAAAAACCCCGGAGAACATCTTAACTCCAGTAGGGATCCCAAGAATGGGTTTTTCTTTATCTATTACCTCATACACATCTCTAGCTGTCCCGTCTCCCCCTGCAAAGAGCAGTATGCCTACTTTATCTTTCATAAGCTTTGCAAGTGTTTTAGTGTCTTCCCTTGTGGTATCCGGAATTTTAACTCCCGATATTTCCCTATATTTGATCTCTCTGTGCTTAATAACTCTATACGGGAAATTGAATTCTTTAAGTGCTTCTTCCCCCAGTCCATCAGGCCCTGTCAAAAATTCGACATCAAGGCCATAATGAGAGAGCTCATTTAAAAAAAGCTTTGTAAAATCAAGCGCCACGGGCTTTGCCCCTCGCTTTATAGCCTCCTCGACCACACCATCTGTGCCTTTTAGAGCGACCCTTCCACCCATTCCGGCTATAGGATTGACTATTAAGCCAACTCTCATTTTTCTCACCTTTATCTCATGTATTTCCTTGCAAAGACCGTCAGAAAGACGGCCCACATGAACATTCCAAAGAGAGCCTCAAGTGAGGCAAAAACCCTTCCAACCCCAATGGGATGGAGATCACCGTAGCCAAGTGTTGTTGCGGTTACTACGCTAAAATACTCGTAATCGAGAAAACTTCTCAACGGCACACCAGAGCTTGTAACGCTTTTTGTGAAGTAGAAAATTGTTGGAAATACAAGGTTGACCATAGCTATCCAGATAATAATCGGCCTCTTCCAGTCCGTTCCGTATTTACACGTCAAATCTGCAAAAAACCACTCAAAAAGTCCCTCTAAAAGATGAATGTAGTGTTTTACTTTGGTTCTAACCCTACCAGCGGGAAGGTGTGGAAGACTCACTTTGATTCCGAGCTTGGGTAAATATGTCATGTACCTCCCCATTTTCTGCTTTCTTCTGGCAAGCATCTCCAAATAGTAATATTGATCTGCCTTCTCTTTGTCGCCACTTTTTCCCATGTAATCCTTGCCAGCCGGTAGAAAAACTCCTCCATTGTTGGATTGTTGAAGCTGCATTCCTCAAGGATCACGAAGCCTCTCACACCCAGCTCCGTCAGAAGATTTGGGAGCACCGTCAAGTTCCATGTTGTGTCCCCATAAAATGAAACACCCCTAAAGACCAGATTATTGTAAATTGTGGTGTGCACAAACTCAGGAACTTTTAACCTCCCGCCCCTTATCTCCACGTGCCCCGGAACTTCAAGATTCTCAAGCTGAAGTGTTCCATCGAAGTTTCTAACGAATATCCTGACCTGTCTCTTAAACCTCGGACTGGGATCAAATTCTACATTTTTTATAAGAAAGATCTTTGCCTTTACATGCTTCCTTGACATTCCAGGCAGGTTTATTCCATGTTCCTCTAAAAGTTCCTTAAGCAGAGGGTATCTGGAATTCACCCCTATTCTTCTAACGTTTTTAAGGTCTGAAAATTCTATTCTTCCATACACTGTTTCCTTCTCTCCATATTCCCCCTCACCTATGCTTGTCCCTTCTACGTGGTGGACTGAGTTCATCATCAAATATCGAACCGTGCTGTTCCTCACATAAATTGAGTTTTCAAATTTGATGTCAAGGATATTGAATCCAAAAAAGACCGAGTCTTTTACCCATAGCGTGGCTATAGACGATGCCAAGAGTATAACCTTGTCAATTTCGCAGTTAAAAATAGACAGCCCTTTTAATTCAGAATTTTCAACAATAAGGGTCTTTATCTTTGAGTTCTTGAAAATAAGGGGTTTATCACTTGTCAAGTTAGAAATTTTAGCCTCATACAGCTGGACACCTTCAAAATATCTAACTCCCCTCTCCAGCTTTCTCTTAAAGGCCTTTTCTTTAATTTCCCTTATTTTTCCCCCATAAAGTAGTTCACCTTCCTCGAGGGGGATATGGAGTGAGCAGTACTTTGAACCAGCTAAAGACTTTGTTCCGCATTTTTTCCCATTTTCAAAGACATATTCACACATGCTCCCACCAAATTACTCCTTAGCTATCACGATATCATCAAGACTTTTTAATCTTGCCCTTCTCACCGATTCCTCGATTTTTATGGGGATTTCTCTGAGGGGTCTAAGGACTATTGCCTCAATCTGCGAAAAGCCTAGCTTTTTCCTGGCATAGGCTCTGTGATGGCCGTCCAAGATATAATAGTTTCCCTTGTGCTCTAGAACTATAACGGGAGCATCGTAACCGTGGGCTATCTCTTGAAGCACTACTAACAGCTTCTTCTCACTCAGCTCCCACTGGGTCGGTATAAGGGCATCAAGGGGAAGATACTTGTGCTCCAGTTGGAATGGCACACCATAAAGGGCTTCATTTTCTTTCTTTATCCTCTCAGCTCTTTTAAATGCCTCCTCTCTGGTTATGAGTCTAATCACCTTTAACTCCCCTAACAACTATAAACGCCCCAAAGTTCTTTAGCTTATCGCTGAACTTTTGGTCAAACTTCTCAGCAAGTCCCAAAAATGGAAAAAATGAAGGAAAGTATATAATTCCCTTGCTCTCCACGTCTCTGAAACCTGCCTCTTCCATTAGCCTTTCAAGCTCTTTGGGCGTATAAAATCTCGCATACCGGTATGCAGTTTCCACAAAAAGACTTTTTAAGCGCTTGAAGAGGAACCATAAACTTTTACCGTTCATCGTGCCAATCACCACTTCCCCTCCAAGCTTCAAAACTCGGTAGATTTCTCTGAGAACCGTTTCAGGTTCATGTATAAATTCAAACATCGTAACGCTCAAAACTAAGTCAAATGTGTTCTCCTCAAAGGGTAACGAACGTGCATCTGCCCTGATGAACTTAACATCTGGAAGCTTTTTTCTTGCTATCTTTAGCATTTCTTCACTCAAATCAACTCCAACAACTTCAAACCCTCTTTTATAGAGTTCTAAGGTATAGTTACCAGTTCCGCATCCAAGGTCGAGGGCTTTTCCGCTTTTGGTTTTTATCATAGAGAATACTAACCTTTTTTCCGTTTTATCAACATAGCACCCGACTCTTGTCTTATACCACTCATCGTAGCGAGGGGCGATTTTATCGAAGTATTCCACGTTATACACCCAGTTTGCTCTCTATTGTAAGCTCCTTATCTTTTCTGTCATCAATCCTTAAACTTATCACAACTCTCTGGGCTCCAGTTTTAAATATTGCTTCGTGGCACTTTTTAATGAGAGCGAGTATTTCATCAATGTCCCCTTCAACAACAGTCCCCATTGGGCACGTCATGTACTTCAACCCGCTATCTTTGATTACTTCAAATACTGGCTCTAAATACTCCCCCACACTCGGTGTTTGCGTTCCAAGGGGGAAAATACAAATTTCAGCCACCGCCATTTTGCATCACCTGAACTCTTCCCTTTTTCTTTCTCTATTCCATATATAATCCAAGAGAGGCCTTATCCTCTCCCAGACTTCCTCAATTCCTCCGTGTCCATTTATCTGCACATAAACCCCCTGGCCCTTGTAAAATTTAATGATGGGCTCCATGTTGTTGATGTAAATGTCGTATCTCCTGGAAACTATCTCCGGCTTGTCATCCTCTCTCTGAACAACCTCACCTCCACAAATATCGCATTTTCCGGGGACTTTTGGTGGATTGTATTTTATATGGTACACAGCCCCACAGTTTTTGCATATCCTTCTTCCGGAGATTCTCGTTATGCTTTCTTCCTTTGAGATGAAAATGTCTATTGCCAGGTTTATCCTAATGCCGTGGTCGTAGAGGAAGTTCTCAAGGGCTAATACTTGCTCAGCCGTTCTTGGGTAGCCGTCAATGATGAAGTTTTCCCTCTTTCTCCTCAATCTTGAGAGCACGAGGGTGTTTATAACGGTATCAGGCAAAAGCTCGCCCCTTTCTATGTATTTCTTCATCTCCAAGCCAAGAGAATTTCCTTTGTTTATCTCTGCCCGGATTATATCCCCGGAGGCTATGTACTCGAGGCCGTATTTCTCAACGATTTTCCTCGAATGTGTCGATTTTCCAGAACCCGGAGGCCCAAAAATCAGAATGTTCATTCGATCACCAATAGGGATATATATCTTCAGTGCATTAAAGTATTATGGTGATGCCTCATGCCCAGACTCTCAACCGGATTTGTTAGGGCGAGTGGTTATGCAAACAAAGTTAGAAAAGTTCTCTTCGCCTTAACACGTGGCAAGCTCAACCCCGAGGAAGTTGTAAGAGCGTCAGCCCAGCTAAACCAATACCTCTTTGATAAGCTCCAAGAAATGGGCGTGAAAAAAGAAGACGTCGTAAGAATTTCGATAGGGTTTGACATCAAAAATGAAGAGATAGAGTGGAACTATGACACGCTGAGAATCGAGGTCTACAAGAAAGAGGAAGAGGAAAAGCTTGCGGAGGCTATGAGAGAGGTTGAAGAAAGCGAGAAAGCCCTAGAAATTGCGATAGACGAGTTGAGCAAACTTTCAGAGAAACTAAGAGAACTCAGCAATGAAATTGCCCAAACTATAGAGAGGCTCAAAAGGGAGCATACATCCCTAAAGCTCGAGTTCGAAAAGTAGTTACTATTCGTATCCTTCACTCTGGTAGCTTTTTCCTTCCATTTTTATCACATAATCGGCTGCATTCTGAAGTGCAACACTAAACCCGGGCTCGGCTCCTATAACTACAGTCTCCTTACCTTTCCTTTTTGCTTCGCTTATTATGGGGAGAAAATCCGCATCCCTCGTAGCCAAGGCTATCACCTCTATATCACTGTTGTATATTAGCTCCATCGCCTCAATGGCAATCCTCACGTCTGTATCCCCGGCAACTATTATGGGCTCAAATCCTTGATTAACAACTGCCTCAATAAGCCCCTGAGGAGCGTACTGGTTTAATACAACCTTAGCTACTCTGATTTTCCCTATCTTTTCAAGTGCCTCCTTGATGTTTTCGAGCTTAATCCCAAATTCCTTCCTCAGTATATTAGGGCCGTCTATTATCAACCCTATGCTTTTTTGGGGAGTTTCAACTTTTTCTTGCTTTTCTTTTTCCTTAGGCTCCCTTTCTTCTCTTTTCAGTATTCTGAACAGTGCTGTTCTCATCCACCTCACCCCTTTCAAGGATAATTACGTAATCCGCAGCATGTTTTAAAGCGGCACTAAACCCGGGTTCAATTCCAATTATGGCGGTTTCTTTTCCTTTTTCTTTTGCCTTCAAAATTATCGGGAGAAACTCCGCATTTCTCGTGGCCAAAGCAATAATATCAATGTTTGGATTGTATATCTCTCTCATAGCCTCGACGGCAAGTTTTACTCCAGTTTCTCCAGCAACGATTATCGGTTCAAAACCTTGATTTGCAATCGCTTCAATAAGCCCCTGAGGAGCGTATTGGTTCAGAACGACTTTTGCTACCCTTATATTGCCGAGTTCTTCCAATGCTGTAACAATATCCTCAAGGTGCACATTGAATTCCTTTCTAAGGATATTTGGCCCATCTATAAGGAGAGCAATCCTTTTTCCTCGCTGGATTTTCTTCCTCATCATTGCAATACTCTTAACCCCTTCCTTTGTCATAGAGACTATTCTCTCCCAATTACTGGGCATCGTTACCACCGCAATCATTATGAAAAGTCTACATAAAAAAGTATGGCCTTAAAGTATAAAAAACTTAAGGAAACGGTCAGACGAAAGTATTATAATCGATGAAAGTCTAGTAAAAAACATGAGCAGAGTCCCTTTCTACCTTAGGGAAAGACTTGACGAGATAAGGCAGAGGGTATTGTACGAAACCTATGAAGCCCAAAAGCTTCCAAAATGGGAACAGGTAGTCCTTACCTGGATTGCACTCTTTTCCTTCTGGGTGGTGATAAGTGGAAATACAGAGATTGAGAATTTATTCATCGGAGGGATAGCAACCCTGATGATTTCTCTATTCATGTACGAAATGCTCACCGAAGATATAAGGCAGAGCGGCCACATTGTAGAGAAGATTCTTTATATAGGTCTCTTTGTTATTCCCCAGTACCTTTTCATAATGGCATTTCGGCTAATCGAAAGCAACTTCAAAGTAGCAAAACATGCTATATTAATGGACGTAAACCCGGGAATAATAAAGATCAAGACCGACCTGCATTCAGATACTGGAATAACGATTTTGGCAAACTCCATAACCCTCACTCCCGGGACTTTAACCCTCGATGTCGACAAAAAACTCGGAGAAACCTATCTCTACGTACATTGGATAAACGTTGAAACGCTCAACAGAGAGAAAGCCGGTGAAAAGATTAAGGGGGACATCGAAGCATGGTTGAAGAAAATCTTCTGGTAAGCCCTTTTGGATGGGGCGCAGTAGTGCTCATAATAACCTCTATAATCCTCTCCTATCGAGTACTCTTCGGGCCTACCTTAGCGGACAGAATAGTCGGTATAAACACCGTAACAACAAAAACAGTTATTATACTGGCTATTTTCGGATTCATGGCAAAGGAGTACTTCTTCTTAGACCTTGCAATAGTTCTTCTCATGGTTAACGCTGTTGGAGGACTAATATTAGCAAAGTACATGGAGGGGGCAAAGTGATAGAATACCTCCTTCTTCTCCTTGGAGAGTCCATAATGATATTCGGAACCCTCGGGATACTCCGCTTTCCCGATGTGTATACTCGCCTTCATGCGGCAACAAAGTGCGACACCGGTGGAGCGATGAGCATCCTCATAGCCTTGGCTATTGCCTCGGAAGCTCCGCTATTGATTAAGCTGAAATTTCTCGTGCTGGCGTTTTTAATAGCCCTAATAAACCCCATGGTCTCACATGCAATAGCGAGAGGAGCCTATAAGTATGGAATAAAACCGAAAGTTGTGGTGGATATGTATGCCTGGGATAATCCTTGACATACTTCTCTTAACCATGATCCTCCTATCCATCGCCGTGGTAGAGGAAGAGAACCTCGTTAGCGCGGTTGTTAAATACGCCTTTCTCAGCCTAGCCTTTGTTCTTGTGTTGGCCCTTTTAAAGGCCCCAGACGTTGCCCTTTCTGCCATTGTTGTAGGAGCAGTGGTCATAGGCGTGTTTCTCTTTACGATTCGGGAGGTGGGAAAGTGAAGCGATTAGCTGCCATTCTTTTACTCTTAGCTCTTGCCTATGTTTTCACCGGCTTGGATTACTCCAAAAGCGAAGGTGGAAGCTATGAGTATTACATCACTAACTGGAAAGAAGTTGGAATTCCCAATCTCGTAACGGCAATCCTGGCTGATTGGAGAGCATACGACAGCTTAGGAGAAGCAACGCTTCTTTTTACCGCTGTGGCCGGCTTTTACATTCTCTTAGGAGGGAAGAAAAAATGAAAATGAGCCTGATAGTAAGGACAACAACAAAGCTCATAAGCCCGTTTCTGGTAGCTTATTCCGCTTATCTAATGGTCTACGGCCATCTAAGCCCGGGAGGAGGGTTCCAGGCGGGAGTCATCTTGGCGGTAAGTATTGTTCTCTTAATAACCTCCCACGGTTACAGCAGGGTTAGAAAAACCTTTAAGTTCTGGGAGGTTCAGCTCATCGAAGGAGTCTCGGGGGAATTTTTAGCCCTCTTGGCAACGGCAGGTGTGTTCTTCAGGGGATTTTTCTACAACTTTTTGCGAGGGGGGAGGTTTGGTTCTCTTCTAAGCGGTGGAACAATTCCTCTCTTCAACATAGGCGTTGCATTGAAGGTTGGGGCAGCGTTTACGTTCATGTTTTACATCCTGCTGAGGTGGGTGGAGCGTGATTAATCCCGAACTTGCTGGGATTATAATAATCCTCATAGGGCTCTATGGTCTGATGACGAAAGAGAACCTGATCAAGATAGTCCTCTCCATAAACGTGGTCTCCATAGGGCTCGTCCTCTTCTTTATTGGGACTGGCTATGTAGAGGGAGCAGATGTTCCAATAATGCCTAGAGAGAAAGTTGTCGATCCTTTACCCGCTACCCTTATGCTGACCACCCTCGTTGTTGATGTTGCCATAACTTCCCTTGCATTGGCATTAATCCTAAAGATGGGGAGGGAAGAAGAATGATTCCCCTTATCGTTGCGTTTCCACTTATTATGGCATTTTTAACCTCCATTCTTCCAGCCCTAAGGAGAGAAAAGTTCTCCAAGTATCTGTTCATGACCGGCATGCTGTCCCCGTGGCTTATTCTACCCCAAATAATCAACAATATCCCTTCCAACGAGGTTGTTGGGAACTGGAGCAGAACCTCTGGCATTGAAGTTGCCATAGATGCCTATAACATCCCCTTTATAGTGGCAGAGCTCATTCTCTCGGCCTTTGTTGCTCTCTATGTGTGGAGCTATTATCCAAGAAAGATTGAAAACAAAGCCTATGTCCTCATCCTTCTTCTTCATGCGGGGCTTTTGGGGGCTTTTATAAGCAGGGACCTCTTCAATTATTACATCTACATGGAGATAGCATCTGTGGCGAGCTTTGCCCTTGTGGGAATTTCAAAGGAGAAAGGAGCAAGAAGGGCGGCTTTCAAATACGCGGTCTTTTCCCTTCTGGCTTCATACATTTTCATCTTGGGGATAGGGATTATCTACCTGAAAACAGGCTACCTGAACCTGGCCCTTATAAAAGAAAACCTGAGAATGTCGAGAGAGATTAACGCAGCTTTGGCACTATCTTTTACATCTCTGCTCTTGAAGAGCGGCATTTTTCCCTTGCACTTCTGGCTTCCAGATGCTCATTCTAAGGCAGATGCTCCAGTAAGTGCCCTGCTTTCCGGCCTTGTAGTCAAAGCCCCAGCATACGGAATGATTCTCCTCACACTGACGTTCCCGGTCAATACCGCTATGCAAAGAACATTGCTTGCTCTGGCGTTTCTTTCGATGTTTTTTGGCATAGCAATGGCAATTTTACAGAAAAACTCCGAGAGGCTTTTGGCATACCACACTGTTTCGCAGATGGGATACGTCTTATTGGGGATTGCCCTCCTAAACCCCTTGGCCGCAGCTTACTATGCCTTAGCACACGCCCTCTTTAAGGGAGGCCTTTTCTTAAGTGTAGGAAGCTTAGCGGAGCACTATGAAACTCGGGATTTGGAAAAACTGTCGTATAGGAATAATAAGATTTTAATGCTTGCAATCGTTTTGTTGAGCCTTGCTATCGGAGGTATCAGTCCATTTATCGGGGCATTTGGGAAGGCTATGCTAATTGAGAACCTCAAGGGATTTCTGAAATATGCTTTTTATGCGGGAGGAACCGGCACTCTGGTTTCGTTTACAAAGCTCAACTATTATCTTTCGAAAAGAGGAGAAAAAATTGAAATTCCCAAGAGAAAAGAAGTGATTTCATTGTCTCTTGGAATCCTAACACTCCTCGGAGGTATCTACCTCTACCCGCATCTCAGCGTCCTCAAAGACTCAATTAGCCTCGTCATTGCCATCTTTCTCTTTTTCCTGCTCAGGAAGCTGGGAGTCTTTGAGGTATCCCTTAGGGCTTTTACGCCGGAGCAATTCAAAACCCTGGGCAAAGAGATAAACGCCTATATGCTCCTCTTCACTGCTGTGTTGCTATTGTTCTTATTCAATTTCCTTTAGCGAAACTTCCATAACCTCTTCAATATTCTGCAACTCCGCGATAAGCTCTTCCCTGCTTATGTCCATCTGACTTACGTCGACAACAGCTACTATTGCCCCAAGGCCAATTTGCTCCATTTCCTCGGCCTCACTAAACAGGATATTGACTCTATGCTTCCCAAGAGTGCCGGTGATTTTAGCCAGAACTCCCGGTTTGTCCTTAACAATTAGTTCGATCTCTACAAGTTCTTTTCCGGGAAGGGCGATCCTTTCGAGGTGAATTTCGTTTAGATCGGTGTCAATTTCCACCAAGAAGTAAGCTCCTCTAACAAGCCCTACTTCGTATGCCCATTCCAGCGGTATTTCTATCTTTCCGTTCTCCTTAATCCTTAGAATTTCATAGTGCCTCATATGGATAACTAATGTTTCGCAACATAAAAACCTTCTTCCCTTTTAGAAAATTTTTTAATAAAGGAAATACCAGAAAGGGTGGAGGTGCACCCGTGGAAATTGGCGTGATCGGCTATGTGTTCGTTATAATCGCAATTGCAAGGCTTTTTGCGGAGATATTTGAGCGCTTGGGTTATCCAGGGTTTCTCGGGGAAATCTCAGCAGGTTTGGTACTTGGGACTTTTCTCGTCTCAATGCCAAGGGAGGAGCTAAACCTTCTCGCAGAACTTGGGGTATTTTTCCTAATGATGTACGCCGGATTGGAGCTTACCCCAGAAGAAGTCCATCTCGGAGGTAAAAAGAGCCTCCCCCTCTATATCTTAACCTATGCCTTGATGACCTTCGTAACACTACCTTTTACAAATTACAAAATCTCACACGAAAACCTCATAGTAGGTTCAATACTCTCCGTTGCCTCTGCTCCCATAGTTCTCAGATTATCGAGATTTTTTGGAGAAGATTTTCTGCACATAGCCCTCTCATATGCGGTGATAAGTGAAATCGGAGCCCTTGTTAGCCTATATCTCTTAGTTAACTTTGAGGTTTATCACTTAACGTATTTCGGCCTGTTTGTTGAACTACTAAAGGATGGACTGTTCCTGGGAGTCCTCCTTGGAATAAACTATTTCCTAAACGTCAAGCACAAGGTTTTGATTATCCGAGCACTTAGGAATTTAAAAAGTGACGAGGCGGTTTTTGGTCTGGTGATGATTCTCGCAACCTCCATAGCCCTTACCAGCGAAATGATCGGCCTTCACTTCAGCATTGGTGCCTTTATCGTTGGACTCTTGCTTCACAGTGACTTAATGGGAACCAAGCAGTATAAGAGGGTATACACAATAATATCCGGTGTGACCTATGGGATTTTTGCCCCAATCTTCTTTGCTTGGCGAGGGATAAACTTTGAAACTGAATTTTCAGTGGAAGTGGTTTACTTCTTCATCCTAATTTATATCATCAGGATTCTTTTAACCATGGGCTTCACCCGGAGCAGGGATATTAGAAAAACGATAGTAAGGGCAAGCGGGATAGCGAGCTTTGGAGTTCTTGGACTGCTTGTGGGCGAGTTAGGATACGAGTATGGAGTGTTAAGTCAGCACCTCTATGCACTGGCATCTTTGGCCAGTATCTTGGGAATGTTTGTCTCCACGACACTTGGAAAAGTTCTCTCGGTTGAAAATTCCTAGCTTTTTCTAGCCTATTTTTGGTTTTAGGTCTTTTCAAGACGTTTTAAGGGGATATGGAGCCATTTATACTGTTTTACAATTGTTCCGAGCAAAGGCGAAAGGTTTATAAGCAAACCTACATGTAACATCAAATTGATAGCAAAATTCTTAGTTAAATGGGCTTAAAATTATGATTAACCATAAAATATATGAAAAAAGAGGAGGTAAACTGCTATGAGCTGGACAACTCCGAAAAAAGCCATTTTACTCGCCGCAAGTGCTGAGGGGGGAACAAAACTAAACGCATTTGATAACGCTTTACTCAAAATAGGGATTGGAAACGTCAACTTGGTAAAGCTCAGCAGTGTCATTCCAGCCCACATAGAGTGGATTGACGAACTTCCCAAGAACATTCCAATAGGGATGCTCCTTCCAACAGTTTACGCTCACATAGAGAGCGATGAACCCGGATCAACAATTAGCGCCGCCCTCGGCGTCGGGATTAGCGAGGACAATACCGGTGGGCTAATCTACGAATACAGTGGCTACTGCACCAAAGAAGAAGCCGAAAGAATGGTAAAGAAAATGGTAGAAGAGGGCTTTAGAGTTAGGGGCTGGAAGCTTAAGGAATTCAAAGTTGCCGTTGCCGAAATAACGGTTAAGGATAAACCTGCCGCCGCCATTGCGGCCGTTGTTATGCTGCCCTATTGATCTTTTAATTTTCCAAAAAGTGGGGGGTGTTGTGGATGGAGGGAGGTGAAGGCGATGGCTCAAGTAATCGAAACCCCAATAGGGATGCACGTTATTTTGGACCTCTACGAATGCGATCCCGAGATACTGGACGATATGGAGAGAATAGAAGAGATACTTACCAGAGCTGCTGAAGTAGCGAATGCGACTATTATTGATAAACGCTTCCACAAGTTTTCTCCTCAAGGCGTTTCTGGTGTTGTTGTCGTTTCTGAGAGCCATATAACAATTCACACATGGCCGGAACATGGCTACGCAGCAGTTGACGTTTACACATGTGGAGACCATACGATGCCCCTTAAAGCGGGCGAGTATATTATCAAAGAACTAAAATGCAAAAAACCAACTGTTGTAAAGCTCGATAGGGGGCTTCTCTTTAAGGAGTGATCTCTATTTCTTTTCTTACCTTCTAAAACAAGATTTTTGTTGAATATTAAGGCAAACTGGAGGCAAAAGTTTAAAAGACGTCTGGTAAGCTTTCAACCGAGGTGAGCATAATGGAATTCATCGAGTGGTATCCAAGGGGATATGGCGTGGGATTTAAAGTTGTTTCAAAAATAACCGAAGTAGAGAGCGAATATCAGAAGATAGAGCTTTATGAGACTGAGGGCTTTGGAAAGCTTCTTGTTATTGATGGTACCGTCCAGCTCGTTGAGCATGGCGAGAGAAGTTATCACGAGCCGTTGGTTCACCCCGTCATGCTCGCTCATCCAAACCCAAGGAAAGTTCTCGTCATAGGAGGGGGAGATGGGGGAACTTTAAGGGAAGTGCTTGAGCACAAGACCGTTGAAAAGGCGGTTATGGTGGAGATAGACGAGAAAGTTGTTGAGATTTCAATGAAATACCTGAAAATTGACGGGGGACTTCTGGAGAGGGCTCTCAAAGGAGAAGAGCCTAGGGCGGAGCTCATAATAGGGGATGGCGTTGAATACATGAAGGGGCACAAAGACCGCTTTGACGTAATAATTGTGGACTCAACGGATCCCGTCGGCCCGGCAAAGCTGCTGTTCAGCGAAGAGTTCTATAGAGATGCATACGAGGCCTTAGGAGAAAAAGGCCTGTACATTACACAAGCCGGGAGCGTTTATCTCTTTACAGATGAACTTCTTGATGCCTATAAAAACATGAAGAAGGTCTTTGATAGGGTTTACTACTTCAGCTTTCCCGTAATAGGCTATGCCTCTCCATGGAGCTTCCTTGTTGGAGTTAAGGGCGACGTAGACTTCACAAAGGTTGATCTAGATAGGGCGAAGAACCTTAGCTTGCAGTATTACGACCCAGAAAGGCACGAAACTCTGTTCCAGATGCCGAAATACGTTAGGGATCTGCTGGAAGGAAAGCTTAAGCTTTAGAGCATCTCATTCGCTTCCTTTTCAAAGCTTTTTATAAATTCTTTCATTTTGCTCAAAAGGGTATTTAATGCCTCCTTTGGGGCTTTTGCTTTGTAGAGATAGCCAAGCCATCCCCTGTTTATCAGCTCCTTCTCAACCAGTCCCAGCTCAAGGAGGTGCTTAAGCCTCTCCCTAACAATTCTCTCAGACAAATCAAGCTTTTTTGATATCTGCCTTGGTGTTAGTTGCTCTTTTAGAAGGAGAGAATATATTTTAATTTCTGAGCTTGTAAGCTCAAATTTTTCAAGTGTATTTGTGAGGGCCTCCAACAGTTCCTCCATTTTTAATCACTATGAAAATTTTTCTTCATACCTATTCATAATTTAGTGAAAATATTTATAAACCTTTCCGAAAGAGGTTCAACGGTGGTGATATGTTAAGGGCCGTGATAAAAAACACCAGAATAATCGATGGTAAATCGTTCATAGGAATGGGACTACTTGGCCTGGTAATGAACCTCACTTATAACCCCAATTTCAAAGGTGCCTTCATGGTTCTGATTTCACTGATATTATATGTTGCATACGCTTTTGCTGTAAACAATTGCTTTGACGTGGACACTGATTCAATAAATCCTCTAAAGAGAAATAAAAATCCAATAGCCAACGGGGAGCTCGGCTTTAGGATGGGAATTCTATCATCAGTTGCAATTGCAGTTTTGGGTATATTATTTGCAGCCTTCCTTAGCTATGGAGAGCTTCTAATTTACGTTTCAATGATAATGCTGGCTACTCTTTACTCAGCACCCCCAAGACTTAAGGCACAGCCCATACTGGACGTTCTATCACATGGAATATTTTTTGGAGCAATGCCCTTCCTCTATGGTGCATACTTCGATGGAGTTTTAACGAAATACGAGGTTGCAATAGGAGCGGCTCTCCTGTTCTATTCATTTTCGATGGAACTCAGGAATCATCTTGAAGACTATGAAAGTGACTTAAAAGCAAATTTAAAGACTACCCCAATTGTTATTGGTAAAAGCTTATCAGAAAAGCTCGTGGTAGTGTTTTCAGCTCTTTCAATAGCTCTTCTCTTAGCTGTTCTGGATGTTCCTTTTGGGGTCCTCGGGGTTATGTTTTTGGGGGTTAGGGTGAATTACAGAACTCTTGATGCAGTTGTCGTTTTCCTGTTAATTCTGCATGCTTTAAGAACGTTATTGGGTGCGTGAGATGAGAAAGGCAACTTTAAGAAAGCTCTTTAGCGCAGTGGCTTTTTTAATCTCTCTGGCTTACCTCTACAAGAACGTTGATTTTAACGAGCTTGCCATGGCAATAGGCGAGGCAAACTATGCCTATCTTCTTCTCTCCTTCCTTCTGTCCATTCTCACCATTTTACTCGGTGCATTGAGGTGGTATCTGCTCCTGAGAAAAGTTCAAAAGGCCAGTTTTGGAAAAACCCTCCAGGCATTTGTAAGTGGTTACTACCTAATGGCGATTCTTCCTCCAACGCTGGGGCATATGGCAAAGGTCAAGCTTGTTGGAGGGGATTACTTTGCAGCCCTTTCTTCCCTTGCCCTTGGAATGGCCGCAGAGGTAATTGTCCTCCTCTCCTTCAGTTTAATATTCCTTGGCTTCACAAAGCTGGGTCTTTTGGGAATAGCGATAATACTTGTCGCTTTTGTTTATGATAACGCCTTTCATAGGATTGCGCTCACCTTCTTTAAGCTCTGGGAAGATTTAGGGGCAAAGAGAATTTCAAAGACGCTCAAAGAATGGTGGCATAGAGGCTACTCGGGCTGGACAAAGGCAAAAGAAAGCAAGACCGGTTTTGCCACAGCATTTTTGATTTCACTCGCAGTAATAGCCCTTCAGGTTTTTGGTTTAGTCTTTGTGGGAAAAGCTTTCTCGCTGGAAATCTCAGTCAAAGGGGCATTTTACGCCTTTCTTATGAGCGTTCTCTTTGCTTCTCTTAGTGGAATACCCTCGGGAATCGGAGCCAATGAGTTTGGCATTCTTATAGGAATCGGCCCATCAACAAAAGGGGCTTTGACGGCATTTCTCTACAAATTTATTTTCCAGTACGAGTACTCAATACTCGGCGCATTTGTGTTCTATAAACTTCTCGGTGGTGGATATGAAGGTAGCGCTGGTCAGTGACTGGTATTATCCAAAAATAGGGGGAGTTGCAAGCCATATGCACAACTTAGCCATAAAGCTCAGAGAAAGAGGACACGAGGTGGCGATAGTCACAAATAACAGAACCACCGGAAAGGAAAAGGAGCTTGAGAAATATGGAATAGAACTTATAAAAATTCCCGGTATTGTAAGCCCTATTCTGGATGTAAACCTGACATATGGAATAAAATCCTCAGATGAGCTCAATGAATTTCTAAAGGACTTTGATGTGATTCATTCCCATCATGCCTTTACACCCCTCGCTTTAAAAGCCGTTAAGGCTGGAAGGACAATGGGAAAAGCCACTCTGCTTACAACCCACAGCATCTCCTTTGCCCACGAATCAAGGCTCTGGGAGGCGTTAGGATTTACAATCTCCCTCTTCACAAGCTATCTAAAGCACCCTCACCGGATAATAGCAGTAAGCAAGGCTGCAAAGGCATTTATAGAGCACTTTACAGATGTTCCAATTTCAGTTGTGCCAAATGGGGTTGATGATAAGCGTTTCTTCCCTGCAAAGAGTAAAGACAAGATAAAGGCCAAGTTTGGACTTGAGGGTAACGTGGTGCTTTATGTAAGCAGAATGAGCTACCGAAAAGGACCTCACGTGCTTTTGAATGCATTCTCCAAAATAGAAGATGGTACTCTTGTAATGGTCGGTAACGGAGAGATGCTTCCTTTCCTAAAAGCCCAAGCTAAATTCCTTGGAATAGAAGACAGGGTTGTCTTTATGGGATACGTGCCGGATGATATTCTCCCAGAAGTTTTTAGAATGGCAGATATCTTCGTGTTGCCATCAGTATCTTCGGAAGCATTTGGTATAGTTATCCTCGAAGCTATGGCCTCAGGAATTCCCGTTATAGCCACAAACGTTGGTGGAATACCCGAAGTGGTTAAGGAGAATGAAGCCGGCCTCTTAGTGCCTCCCGGAAACGAACTTGAGCTGAGAAAAACAATTCAAAAGCTTTTGAAGGATGAAGAACTAAGAAGGTGGTACGGGAACAATGGGAGAAAAGCCGTTGAGGAAAAGTATTCATGGGACAAGGTTGTGGTGGAAATAGAAAAGATTTATGAGGAAATCCTCTCAAATCTTTAAGGGGAAAGCACATGAAAATGGAAGAGCTGACGTGGGAAGAATTTGAAAAGGCAAAAGCCAAGGTATCTGCTGTTCTTCTTCCCGTGGGCAGTGTTGAAGCTCATGGAAAGCACCTACCTCTGGGCACTGATGTTTTTGCCCCCCTTGAAATTGCAGGGAGAGTTGAAAAAAAGCTGAAGGATAAAGGAATAGAAATCCTAATAGCGCCTCCGATCTGGTATGGGCACAGCTTTGTACTGAACGTTTATCCGGGAACTATAAACGTGAGAGCAGATAGTCTGAGGAGATACGTTAGGGATGTGATGAGTGAATTTGCAGAGGAGGGCTTTAAAAAGGTAATCATCTTAAATGGGCACGGTGGAAACGTTTATCCGCTCATAGAGGCGGGTGAAGAAGTTGCAGAGAGTTACAACGTCGAGATAATCCTCATAAACTGGTGGATGGACTTCAGAAAAGAAATACTTGAAATATGTTCTTCCCAGGGGCACGCAGGAGAAGATGAAACTTCGGTAATGCTTGCAATAGCGCCGGAACTCGTCAAGATGGAGAAAGCGAAAGGCGAAAAGAGAAGTGCTCCGGTTAGAGTAATAAGAAGAGATATAGGACTTGAGCTTTTCCCAGACGGAATCAATGATAATCCGCAAGGAGCAACAAGAGAAAAGGGAGAAAAGATTTTGGAAGTGGTTAGTGAGAGAATAGCAAAAATGCTGGAAGGAGTGTTATGAAGGAGGTTTTAAAAGAGATTGATACAAGGATAAAAAGACTTGAAGCGGAAATAGAGCTAGCCGAGAGCAGGCTGGAATTTCTCGATAAGATAGGGGCGAGCTCCAGATATAAGCTCCTCGAAAAAAAGCAGAGAATCAGCGAGATGTATGTGCTCTTTCTCATGCTCTGGGGGTTTATAGGGCTAATGCTCCTTCTATATCTCAAATATAGATATGCAGAGATGCTGCCATTTTCGCTAACTCCCTATATCCTCTTGATGGTGTTTTTTATCCTCTTACCCGCCGGATACTATGCAATCTCTTCCAGAAAGCCCGAAGAAGAAACCCCAATTGACTATCTCAATAAAAGAGAAAGGATGGCACGCCTGCTTATAAATCGCTTTTACAAGCCTCTAAGAGAGGCCCTTGAAAAAAATGATAACGTCAAGCTAAAAGAGCTGGCGGACATTATAAGCACGGGAGAACTCGCCAGAGCTGCTGAAGAACTCAACGAGGGCAATCCAAAAGCCATGGCATATGCCCTTTACATCTACCTTGCCAGAGATACCGTAAGCCCCGAAGAAATCCAAGAAGCATTGGCACTCGTAAAGAACAAACCTCTAAAAATTCTGCTCTCAACACTTCTCAAGGAAAGCTCGAGCGAGCAATGAAAGGTTTTTAAACTCAAGGGAAAAAGAAAAGAATGACCGATGATGGCAACAGGGTAGCTACCGAATTTGATGTGGAAGCCGTTCCAGTCTGAGGTTATTCACACGGCACTAACAGGACGGGAAGTTTTGAGTCCCTAACCACCCTTTCTGCCGTGCTTCCGAGCAAAAGGTCTTTTAGAACGCTCCTACCCTTCTTGCCCATAACTATGATCGAAGAATCCTTGGCCAGGGCGGTGCCTAATATAGAATGCGAGGCTATTCCCGTGAGCACCTCAGTTTTTACCGGAACGCTAAACGTCTTCGCAAATTCTGCCAGCTTTGCCTTTGCGTTTTCAATGTTCTTTTCAAGATCTTCCGGCTTTCCATAGTCCACTACGTGAATAATAACAGCTTCTTCGATTAGCTCCTCAAACCTCTTTGCCGCATTTACAACTTTTTCAGAACATTCAGAAAAGTCCAAAGCAATCAAGGGCCTCTTGAAAATCTCTTTACAATTTGAGAGACATTTAATTTTCTCCTCTTCCCCGTCCCATTCGTATTTTACAACCAAGACAGGTTTTTTAGTCGCCCTAACAAGGTTCGAGGCAGTGCTGCCCAGGAGCATCTGCCTGAGGATGTTCTCACCTTTAGACGGCACAACAATCAAATCCACATTGTTCTCCTGAGCTATTTCAGCTATTTCCAATGAGGGTATTCCAATTTTCACGATTGGTTCAACGTCAATTCCCTTTGCCTTTATTTCCCCGGCAAGCTTATTTAGCTCCTCCTCGTCTATTTTCATAAGCTCTATTGCCTCTATATCCGTAGCTGTGATATCAACTATGTGAACTAGGTAGAGCTTCTTAGCACCGACTTCAAACAGCTGGGGAATGCACTCCCTAAGGGCGTGCATAGAGACCTCAGAGAAGTCCGTTGGAAAGAGCACCTTTTCAAACATGCGACCACCAGATATATATCGTCGTGAGGGTATTTAGCTCTTTAGGAAGGAAAACATTATATTTGAAGGGGCATATTTCATGGATGGTGATACTATGAAGAGGGTGCACATTTTTGACTGGCACAGGGAGCATGCAAAGAAGATTGAGGAGTTTGCAGGCTGGGAGATGCCCATCTGGTACTCGAGCATAAAGGAGGAACACCTTGCCGTCAGGAATGGAGTAGGGGTTTTTGATGTTTCCCACATGGGAGAAATCTTCTTTAGGGGGAAGGATGCGCTCAAGTTCCTTCAATACGTGACCACAAATGACATTTCCAAACCTCCTGCAATAAGCGGAACCTACAGTTTAGTCCTCAACGAGAGGGGAGCCGTGAAGGATGAAACCTTGGTTTTCAACATGGGAAACGACACTTACATGATGGTCTGTGACAGCGATGCCTTTGAGAAGCTCTACGCCTGGTTCACCTCAATTAAAGGGGCAATTGAGCAGTATACAAAGCTCGACCTTGAGATAGAGAACAAAACCTATGACATGGCCATGTTCTCGGTTCAAGGACCAAAAGCAAGGGATCTCGCCATGGATCTCTTTGGAATTGACATCAACCAGCTCTGGTGGTTCCAGGCTAAGGAAGTCGAGCTTGATGGCATAAAGATGCTCCTCTCAAGGAGCGGTTATACGGGAGAGAACGGCTTTGAGGTCTACTTTGAGGATAAGAACCCCTATCACCCGGACGAGAGCAGGCGCGGAAAGCCGGAGAAGGCCCTCTACGTGTGGGAGAAAATACTTGAGGCCGGGCAAAAGTACGGCATAAAGCCGGCCGGACTTGGTGCTAGGGACACGCTCAGACTTGAGGCCGGCTACACCCTCTACGGCAACGAGACCAAGGAGAAGCAGCTCCTAAGCACGGACATAGATGAGGTGACACCTCTGCAGGCCAACCTTGAGTTTGCAATCTTCTGGGACAAGGAGTTCATAGGCAAAGATGCTCTCCTCAAGCAGAAGGAGAGGGGCCTCCCAAGCAAGATGGTGCACTTCAAGATGGTTGATAAGGGTGTTCCAAGGGCAGGGTACAAGGTATATGCAGAGGGCAAGGAGATTGGAGAAGTTACGAGCGGAACAAGCTCACCGCTCCTTGGAGTGGGCATCGGTATAGCCTTCGTCAAGCCCGAGTACGCAAGGCCCGGAATGGAGATAGAGATCGATATAAGGGGGCAAAAGAAGAAGGCGTTAACCGTTGCCCCACCTTTCTACGACCCCAAGAAATACGGAGCATTTAGGGAGGAATGATTTTAAACCCTCCCTCCCTTTTTCCTACCATGTCCCGAAAGCACGCCGTCCTCGCTATTTCCCTCTGGTCAACCGTTGCCAGCGCCTTCAAGCTCTCCCTACGCTATCTTACCCCTCTCGGGCTCCTCTTCTACGCCTCTCTGACTTCACTGATCCTCTTTGGAGTTCTTTACGCCCGCGAGTTCTCCCTTCGGAGGGAGAACCTCCGCTCGGCTTACCTTGGCCTCATAAACCCTCTAACCTATTACGCCGTCCTCTTCTCGGCCTACGACCTCCTTCCGGCTCAGGAGGCTCAAGCTTTAAACTACACCTGGCCCCTAATGCTGGTTCTCCTCTCAATCCCCCTCCTCGGAAAGAGACCCAATCCAAAAACAATCTCCGGCCTGTTTTTAGGGTTCCTTGGAGCAATAATCGTGGCCACGAAGGGAGACCTCACGAGGCTGAGCTTCTCAGACCCCTTTGGCGTCGCCCTCGGTCTCGGGAGTGCGGTGATATGGGCGTCCTACTGGCTCCTGAACCTAAGGGATGGTAGGCCTCTCATTGAGAAGATGTTCTGGAACTTCCTCTTCGGCTTCGCCTACGTATCGGTGGTTCTCTTAATCTCGGGCGAATTCATCGTTCCCCCGCTTGAGGGCCTCATCGGTGCAGTCTACGTGGGCCTCTTCGAAATGGGAATTACCTTCCTCCTCTGGTACAGAGCGGTTGAAAGCGATATGGCCTTCGCCTCGAACCTTGCCTACCTCGTCCCCTTCATGAGCCTCTTTTTTATCTCCCTGCTTGTGGGCGAGAGGATAGCCCCCGCCACCGTCCTTGGGCTGGCGATGATAGTTGGGGGCATAATCCTCGGAAGGGGATGGTAAAGCTTTTAAATGGGGAACGGCTTAATTATGGCGGGCCAGGGGGGTAGTAGTTTAGCCTGGTCCAGGACACCGGCCTCCCAAGCCGGTAACCCGAGTTCAAATTCCGGCCACCGCACCATCTTCTTCTCACGGACATTGCTCACACCTTCCTGCCCACGAGGAGCCTGACAGAACCTCTCCAGGGGGCCGTCTATGCGCTCGTACCCCGGAATCCCATGGTTGTGACTCCTCGGCGACTTCGAGTTCACTGGAAAAACCAAGAAGTTCATAACCGAGAAGATCGAAGGCGCAAAAGCGAGACACATAGGGAGCGTGCAGTTCTCCATAGACGACTCGGCGATAGTGGCAAAGCTCATCGCGGAGGGGAAGAGGCTGGGGGAGATAGAGTATAACCCTCCACTACGCGGTGCCGAAGCTGGAGGGGAGGCTTCTGCTCACGCCGGGCCTGATAGAACTCCAGAAGAGGGAACTGGGTTACACCGGGGCGGACGATGAGATAAGCGACGAGGAGCTTGAGGCGTTTTTCGAGGGGAAGGGGGAGCTTTAAGTCGAATCCCCCAAATTCTTTCGGATTCGTTGGGTTTCTACAGGGACATTCTCCGGGACGGCACACGATTACCCCGTTAGAGATTTATCTCCATACGACAGGCGTTGACTGTTTTTAAACCTATCGAATGTGTTAAACACAACCTTAAAACGTAAGACTTATATGGCTCAATTTGTTATTACTAATGCCTCCTAAGGAGGTACTACTATGGGGCGTAGGATACTGTTCGGAGTCCTCTTGGTGGGAGGACTATTAATCGGCCTTGTGAATGCCGCAAGCGGTGTTTCAACCCAAAGCTGCTGGACGCCCTGGGACCACAACAGCGACGTCAGGCAGTGGGGTCAGAACGAGTGGGTGTGGGCTGGAATTCACGGACAAGTCCTTGTTTGCGACGGGAAATTCCAGAGAATCCTCACCGACACAGTTTATGGAACAGCCACGGCGAAGGGAATGGAATGGTATCGTCCCGAACACAGGGTTACTTCTTCCTATGCATATTACAAAGTAGTTTACAAAAGGTACTCTGAGACGTATTCCGGCACTGCAATAGCAGACATACCCAATTACCGGGGGTGAATTGATGAAAAATCGCCTTCTTCTGTTCCTTTTTATTATTTCTCAGCTTGTCATACTGTCATCTTCTGCGATGTCTTCCAACTATACAACCCTTAATATAGATGGGCTTTACCTAAAATATGCGCTATTGGCTCCTAACGATACTCCGGGACATGATGTCAACATATTTGAGGTGTATCTTCCCAGAATGCCGGAACGACCAAGGAATCTAATTCTAGAACGACTAAACGACACAAAAACGGATGAGCTCGTGTCTTTGGTTGTTCGGGGAGACGTATTCCTGACATTTAGAATATTGAACATACAAAATGAGATCGCGCTGGTAAACACCACCCTTGAGCTCAACGATGTCTGGATTTACAACAGGCATTACCTGAAAAAGATCGTTATGTCCACCATTCTCACCCTTGATCTTAAACGTATGGAGTACGTAAATGACAATGGTTCGGCAATTGGGAGACCAACTTTTCTCGTCTTTCCCTGGGAGCTACCTCCTAAAAAAAGCCTGTTAGTAAATATGAGTGATGTCGGAAGATTAGGTGCGGTAACCCAAGACCTCGTCGTGGACAACGTATCCTATTCCAAGTGGGTGGACGCAAAGTTAAACACATATTACCGAACTTTTGAACCTCCGTACATCTACATTTCAAGCTCACAGGTTCCTTTCTACTGGAAACTCAGTGACGGGTACTACTCGGCCACGATTTGGAATTATTACATTTATGACTTTGATATGGGAGTGCTGATAACAGGACTTTTTGATGTGACGCCTGAGTTCCTAGCCCTTGGGGTTATAAACGGTGACAGTTATGACTACCTAGCCGCAAAAAAGATGGACGAACTGCAGAAAAAGGGTATAAGGCACGAACTTTGGAATCCCGGTTTCAATCTCTATGATACAAACATTGAGTTCCCGGAGACTTCGTCAACAGCAACTCCAAACACGGGGATGAGGTACTTCTTCACGGTTTCCCTCGTCGTCCTGCTCCTCACCGCCATTTTCACCAGGAGGTGGGGAAGAGGATGAAAAACGGCGGCCATCCTACCGGTGCTCATCTCAATCCCAGCCACCACGCACCAAGCATACTCCAACCCATACTGGTTCAAAGAAGGAACCTACATCAAATATGTCACAAAAATGCCTGAACATCCAGACAGGCACGAGGTAAACGTATCTCCCGTGTGGCCACAGCTTCTTCCCAAAGGATACATACGCTAAAATAAAGGAGTCCTCCACCTTTAACCTGAGCGATATCCCACGTTTTTCATAGACGTCAGCAATCCCCCAACGAAAGGGGAGCACGTTCTCTCGCCGGCGTTTATGAAAAAACACCATTTACTAAGGGAGTATATTGTTGTAACGAACGTCTCCCTCACCTAGATGGAAGACAAAATCCTCCATACCCATTACAGAGATTTTCTGCCTCCTTATCTCTACATGGAAGGGAGAAGCAGAATACTTAATCTATGACCTAAACACCGGGGACGGAGTGGAAACCGTAACCCAGCTGGTCTACGATATTGACACGGGAATATTAACCTAGTTCCCACGACATGTGAAGTGATCCCCCTCTTCACGGCCAGAATCGCCCCAAAATCCTTATCCAAAAACAAGAAAAACCAGTGAACTCTTCAACAATCGCCCCGAACTCTGTAAGTTACGCGTGGAGGTTGATTTCGTTGTGAGTGTTTTTCGGGTGGTGTTCTCTGATTATTGAGTAGATTTTGGATTTTTATGATCAAGATTTCCTTCTGAAAGTCTATAACAACAACCATCAAAAAAGCTAAGTAATTCTAACAGCCCGATGGGAACTAAGGTTGTTTAGGACATTCATTCACGAAAATGTTGCATGGGGAGGAGACTCTGAACAACACTAGCGTCCATAGGAACGAAATTACCGCTGTGGAGTACGGATAAAACCTGAAAACCCACACGAAAACATTCGACACCGGAGCCACGGCCGAGTAGACGAACCATACTCTGCCCTCTCTTGCGCAGTACTCTGAATCTCTGTAGGTAGAGCATATGATCCACTCCAAAGTTGAAGAAGCCAACCAGAAAAAACCGGTGATAAGAAGGGCCACGGGATGGAAGCAATTGCTTCCAACGTAACCCCCAGAGTGCCAAAACCAGCTCGGCAATCCACCAGTGTAAAAATAAAACGGGAGAAACCTCAGCCCCGTAAAGCCTCTATCACCACCCCACGATGTCAGACACACTCCGTTCTTACACGGTGGAAGGTTTCCGCTTGGATACAAAGTCAGGGTTCCGGTTTTTGTCTTTTCCACGACCCATCAAATGGTATGGATATAATCATTAACCGAGTTCTGCCATGTGCATCATCCGACAGCACTAAATGGGAGGTGGCAAAAGGAAAAATGTTACGAAACCCGCCAATAGACTGGAAATCCGGATCAAATGAACTCTTCCAGGTGAAGACCTCGAGACGATGATTCCCATGTAATAGTAAGACACAACGAGAGAAACTACAAGAAGGCTTTGTTCAAGAATAACTCTGAGTGGAAGAAATTCCGGAATAAGCATATTAAAAAGCCTTAAAGCGAATGCAATCACCCCATAAAACGCGGCGGGTCTGAAATATTTTACAGAATCTTCCGTTACAATGATATTCGACCGCAGGATCATTTTCAAAAGACCTAATGGGACAATCAAAAACGCCATACCCCTAATCGTATAACCAACACTTGAAATTAAAAATAACAGCAGCGCTCCAGCCCACCCAGATCCAAAGCCCCACACTGTAAATGACAATATTTGGGGCAGATAAAACATCCAAGAATAAAAGGAAATTCTCAGCAATGTTCTACCAAGTTCGGACATCTAATCACTCTCCACGATTTTATCAAGCCTGTAGAGGACGGGTAACACTATGAACAGGCAAAACCATCCAAGGATTGGTTTTATCCGTCCGCCAATCAAAGCCGGGAAGTACGCGAGGATAATACCAAGAGCCAAAAGCCCCACAAGCTTTGTCATGCTCTTTGTTATGCTTCTGTCTGAATTTTTTCTTTCGTAGAAGCCATTTCTAGTCTTAAATCTTTCATATACAAGAGACAGAATTAATATCACTGAAACAACGACGAAGGGAATTACCACAGCGTAAATAATTCCTTCCCCAATCTCCCAGATGTTCCATTTACCCAAGGTGGCTTCAATCAGTCCGACAATGGCGATAAAAGAGTAAATATAGAAAAACCTCAAAAGGTTCATAAATCTCACCCCACGTATACAAAGGCTATGTCCGCGTTGACCCCAGTTTCAATTATCGAGACTACAAGACCTGCAAGGTTAGACTTCAACGCCAAGTTCTTTAGAGCACTTAGAGTGAACTTTGTGCCAAGAGACTCAACGAGCTTTTTAATGCCATAAAAACTCATCGCAAGCTTTGTAGTGTCTCCGAACGATGACATGGAAGTTCCCAAAGTACCAACTATCGTCCACCCTCTCTTTGTGAATTTCACAGGGATTCTGACTCCGACCTTCCAAGTCAACCAGCCTTCTTTCTTGAAGTGGAACGTGTTCTTCTTGTTCCCAATCCACGGGCCGAGATACTCCACCTTTTTGTACTCATTCGAGAGTATCTTTTTTCCATCTATGTCTGTGGCTTCATTTAGGTTCACCACGGCACTCTCTGGGAATATAACTACAAATTGATACTGGCCGCTAAAGGGTATCCTGTGGTACTTTACTTCAACTGTATACCATCTGTCTCTGCTTATCATCCACACATCAAGTTTTCTGAGTTCACTGGATATAGGAAGCGAATAGTGATCCGCGTTGGACCCCATTATTGACATCGAAACATATGATCCCAGGCCAATGCCACTCTGTGGTCTTATCTTTTCCATTCGAACCGGCATCGCTATAACACTCCCGGCTGTCACTCCAACCATCAGCAGTCCCAAGAGGACTGCCATCAAAGGCTTCCACTTCACGTTGTTCCCTCCAATAGTTTTTACCTGAGTATTAAGGCTGAGCCTTTAAAAATTTTTTTCTTTAATAGTAAATTACAAACTAATAACAATAGTTCTCACCACATGTGAAGTGTTCTCTGATTATCGGGTAAATCTCGGATTTTATGATCAAGATTCCCTTCTGGAAGCCATCACGACCACCAATCAACCAATCCTAACGATCCGATGGGAACTAGGGTATAGTTTCTGGCTTCATTTTTCCCCTTCTTTTTCTGAAAATTTCAGGGATTTAAGCCTGACGCCCCGCTGCTTATCCTGATGGTATCCTTTTTCACATTCCACATAGTAAAACTTTTAAGGACCCGGTCATTATTACTGCTCGTTTGGGGGTGCTACTATGGGGCGTGGGATACTGTTCGGAGTCCTCTTGGTGGGAGGACTATTAATCGGCCTCGTGAATGCCGCAAGCGGTGTTTCAACCCAAAGCTGCTGGACGTTATGGGATCATAACGGCGATGTTAGAGAGTGGGGTCAGGATGAGTTGGTGTGGGCTGGAATTCACGGACAAGTCCTTGTTTGCGACGGAAAATTCCAGAGAATCCTCACCGACACAGTTTATGGAACAGCCACAGCAAAGGGGGTTACCGTGATAGGTAGGGGCATCAGGAAAGGCTCAGATATCTCATACGCATACGTTACGTACACTAGAGATGGCAAAATAATCACTGCCTTTGCGGACATACCCCCCTACTTTGGATAATCGGGGGAAACAAAATGAAGAGGATAGTTCTATCTTTCTTAATCCTTCTTTTGCTTGTTTTACCTTCCCCCATTGTACAAAGTATAGAAAAGCCGAAGACGTCCCCATGGTTCCGGGATGGAATTTATTTGACGTACGCGATGATGATGCCCACGAATCCAAAGAAGGGGGAAGTTAATGTTATTGAAGTGTGGCCCAAGCTAATTCCTGCTCAAAACGTTCTTAAGATTATTGGGGATTGGGATGAGAGCTCAACTGTGACCCTTCTGGTTTATGGAGACATGTATCTAACCCTTAAAATCACGAATATAACCGGTGACATTGCGTATGTTCACATCGCGCTGGAGTTAAACAATGTGAGTCCGAAATCTGGAAGTACTATTCACAAATTAAATCTGAACAGGACTCTCATCCTTAACCTAAGCGACATGGTTTACTATGAGGGAGATGGAACACCAATTGGCAGGCCCATGTTTTTTGTGGATCTAGCTCATTTGCCAAAAAAGAATGACTATCTGGTCTATCCAGCCTTCCTCAAGAAGTACGGCATTATCTCGGACAGTATAACCATAAAGAACGTCTCATACACTTGGATGGAAAACAAGGTGCTTCACACGCACTACAAAGATTTCATGCCACCATACATCTACGTTGATGGTAGAGGACGATATCTCGTGTATAATCGAAAAACAGGAGAAAGCTTCGATATCGCGACTCAGTTGGTTTACGACATGGATACAGGCGTTTTAATAACAACCGGGGTTTGTGATATCACCCCCGAACTTGTTAGTTTAGGCATTGTTAAGATGATCGCTTTGGATCGGGTTAACTCCAAGAAGCTTGATAGGCTCATCGATGAGGGGAAGGCGGATAAGGAATGGTACGCTCAGGGGTTCAACCTCTACGCTACGAACGTTGAGTTCCCGGATTACGGAACAAAACACTCGCCCTCAACTCCAATGAAGTACTTCTTTGCCCTGGCACTGCTCGTCCTCATGATAACCTTTGTCTGGAATGAAAGGAGGTGGAGACGGTGAGGTGGAAGCTCATTTTTCTGACGTTTTTGATGGCCGGTCTACTCGTTCCTCCCGCGTATTCGGCCGGAGAAAGCACGATGGAGAGGCCCGGCTACCTGTTCGTTGAAGCACCTGGAAACGTGGCCGAGATAGTTGGGGTGGGCTCTTACACCACCCCCGTTGGTCTGGTGCTCAAGCCGGGAAACTACACCGTCAAAATAACCGGAAACGCAACCGTAATCGCCGGGGTTTCGGTGAAGGCTGAGAAAGCCACAATCCTCCGCGTGAATCCTGAGGAGATTGCGAAGGCGGTTTCTGGAGATGGGATTGTGTCGATATGGGCAATCTTCAACGAGAGCGCCAACTACAGCTGGGAGAAGCTCAACCCGCCTTTTAATCCGTTTGCGTTCCCGGGTGGGTGTGGAAGCAACTCCGGGTATCTCAACATATCGAACCCCTACCCAATGGGCCTCGCAGTGCGGGGAAGGGACGAGGTGTACATAACCCTTAATGGAACCTTCATGCACATTGGGGACGATGACGGGAAACCCTGTATTTTCTATGTCGAAGTGTATCCCGGGGGAAGCGAACGCCAAGAAAGTGTTAAAAATGCCACCTATCTCGTCCCTTGGGCGCGGCTGGAGATAACCTCTGTTCCCGAGGGTCTGACGATATACCTCAACGGCGGTCACAACCGCTACATCTTCTACACCCCTCTGAGCCTCTACGTTCCGGCCATTCCCCAAGACGTCTACAACGCAACCGCCGTCGGCTACTACGGGACGATACAGATTCCCGTCATCCATAAGCTCGACATCCACGTCGTTGGAATCGCGGAGAACCACTACCTCGTTGAGAGCGTCTTGAAGGTTGTCCCCAACGAAAACCGCCACATCAACGTGGACATGGAAAAGGTGAAGTCCTCGCTGACGGTGGAGAGGGAGACTGTGAGAGCAATTCCTCTCAAGGTAGATTCAGAGCCGGACAACGCTTCCATAGTGGTTACCGACGGCGTTCTACGGGCCTTCGCCGTCACGCCGGCGACCCTCTTCCTCCCGCCTGGAAACTACACCGTCATCGCCTCTAAGGGCAACCTCTCGGCCGGGAAATCTGTGGCCCTGATGGAAGGCTCGAACCTCTTCCTGAAGCTCTCCCCTGCCAACGCGACCCTCAACGTCGTGACGTCTCCGGACAACGCAACAGTGCTCCTTAACGGCGAGGAGGTCAAAGCTAAAAACCTCACCCTCAGCCCCGGGCGCTACAACATCACAGTGAAGGCTCCCGGCTACCTCACGAAGAGCTTGGATATAATCCTGGCCCCAAATGAGTCAAAGACGGTTGAAGTAAACCTGGAAAAGAAGCCCGCGGGGGAGAACTCGGAAATCGTCATCTCGCCCTCTTCTGGTGGGTCTGACGATATGAAACCGGGGGAGGTAACAGAGACCGACAAGAACGACGCTTCCGGTAAAACCCAAACCAATCCGCTGCCCCCAATGGATAACGTCCAAAGCCCGGGAGGAAAGAAAAACGGCTCCCTGTGGGCCAAGCTGGCTATCCTAGCTGGGGTTGTTGTGGCGGTTTACCTGGTCCTGAGAGTGAGGAGGTGAGGCAATGCGGACACAGATGAAATGGGAGCTTGAGGACCCCTACAACCTCATAGTATTCATGTTTGGTTTCGTTATGCTGGGCATCACCTTCTTTTCCGGCCTGACGGGTAGCGACGTGACCTTCATGATAAGTGGGCCTGACGGGATCATCGTTTCAGAAGCAGCCAAAACCTTGGGCCTCATGCTTCCGAGGCTTGGAACCGAAGAGTACACAATATTCGCCCTTACCGGGGCCCTACTGGTTTCACTGATGATGAGATACGACAGGGACACGAGAGTCGCCAAAAGCGTCTACAGCCTGCCGGTAAGAAACCATTCCGTGGTGCTCTCAAAGGCACTATCGGCCATGGTCTTGCTCTTCATTGCCTCGCTCCTTCCGGCGTTTTTAGCGTTTATCTACATTCACTGGGACGTTTCAAATCTAATTGAGAGGGCGCTCTTTGACGAGGGCTTCCTGACGGGTTACCTACTCTACTGGGCGATGATGGTGCTCTACGTTGTCTCGGTGTCGGCCCTTGTGGCAATGCTCTCCCCCAACACCTTTGCCTCTCTCCTGGGAAGCATTACCCTCCTATACTCCCCCCTCGTGCTCAAACTGAGGAGTCTCCCTCCGGCGGTGATTGAGGACGCGTTCTTCAAGGCCTACACAACCCAGTTTTACCCCTCCGACAGGATAGCGGCGTTCATTGATGGTTCATTCTATATGGGTATCCTCCTTCCGGCGGTGATGCTGGGGGCGGCCCTCATACTTAGCGAGTGGAGGGATGTCTCATGAGGCTCCTGAAGGCGGTACTGCTGTCGGTGGTCATCTTGACGCTCCTTGTATTTCCGATAGAGAAGAACGCGTTGACCCGGCCGATTTCTGAGGTCGTGCTCTTGGGGCAGGGGATTGTAGTGCCGTCCGCCGGAATGGCAGTGCTCAGTGCCAGCGCCGACGGGGAAACCAGCTATACCGTTAGGGTCTTTGACCCCGAAAACAGTAATGCTATTCTTGAAAGAAACGTGACCGGAAGTTTCAGGGGCAGGGTTATGCTGGAGCATTCAGGGCCGTACTACTTCTCGGTTCAGACAATGACCCCCGTAACGATGGCGTTGAGGGTCATCAACAGGCACCCCTCGGTAGCGGTGCTCAACATCAGGTATGGGGTGGGGGGAATAAGCGCCCTTCTTCTGTCTGTTATCCTGCTGCTGGAGGGGAGGAGAAGATGATAACCGCGAAGAACCTCACAAAGAGGTTCGGAAAGCTCGTGGCCCTGGACTCGGTGAACTTAAAGATTGATAAAGGGGTAACGCTGATACTCGGCCCCAACGGTGGCGGAAAGAGCACCTTTCTGAACCTCTGTGCCGGGTTATACCGGCCAAGCAGGGGAGAGATCAGGGTGCTGGGGGCTAACCCATGGAGCAACGATCGCCTGAGGAAGAGAATAGGCGTGTCCTTTGATCCACCCGCGCTTCCCCGACACAGGAGCGGAGAGGAATGGCTCAAATATCTGGCAGAGTTCAAGGGACTCGACGATGGTGAGGTCAACAGGGTGGCGAGACTATTCTCCGCTAACGGCTATCTTGATAGAAAGATAGGTGAGTACTCCGCAGGAATGTTGAAAAGGATCAGCCTGGCCCAGGCTTTCTTAGGAATGCCAGAGCTGGTGCTTCTTGACGAGCCCCTTGCAAACCTCGATCTCAAGGGGATTAAGGAGGTGGCGGGAATTCTGAAGGAACTGGCGGAGAAGGGCACCAACATGGTGGTAGTCTCCCACATATGGCGCCCCCTCCTTGAGTTCGCGGACAGGGTGGTTGTCATTGCTGCAGGGAGAGTGATGCTGGAAGGAACTCCCGACGAGGTGATCCCCAGTATCGAGGAGATTTAAGCTTTCTTCCACTCCTCCTTTTATCAATCACGAAAAAACCTCCTGAACGCTCCCATCGCTCTTCGCTATGAGCTCGTCTTTTTGCTGTTTTCCCGATGCCATTCAGCCTAATTAGAAGATGAACATCAAAATTTTCTTTTGGATCTTCTTCAGAGTCAGTTAAGCACTCCCTAAGCCCCCTCTCTCTTAATAAATTCTTACAAGCAACCACCGTTGCCTCAATAATCACCTTTTTAACTCTTTGACCTTATCCCCAAAAGGTGATTGTATGGAGTGCACAAAAGATTATTGCGTAAAGGACCTTAAACTTGCACCAGAGGGGGAGAAAAAGATAGACTGGGTTTCAAGGTTTATGCCCGTCCTCCAGCATATAAGAAGGGAATTTGAAAAGGAAAAACCCTTTAAAGGGGTTAGAATTGCTGCAACTCTTCATCTCGAAATGAAAACAGCCTTCTTGCTCTTGACTTTAAAAGCTGCAGGAGCGGAGGTTTCGGCAACTGCCAGCAATCCGTTGAGCACACAAGACGATGTTGTTGCAGCTTTGGCAAAGAATGGGGTGAAGGTCTACGCCATAAGGGGAGAAAGCAGGGAGGAGTACTACGAGTTCATGCACAAAGCCCTCGACATTAACCCAAACATCATTATAGACGACGGAGCGGACATGGTTTCAACGGTCTTAAAGGAGAGACAAGAGCTAATCCCCGAAATATGGGGTGCCAGTGAAGAAACTACCACAGGCGTGATAAGGCTAAGGGCGATGGAAAAAGAGGGAGTGCTCAAGTTCCCGGTCATAGCTGTTAACGATTCATATACAAAATATCTCTTCGATAACCGCTACGGGACAGGTCAATCAACGTGGGACGGCATAATCAGAAGCACAAACCTCCTTGTTGCAGGCAAAAACGTCGTGGTCGTTGGCTACGGCTGGTGCGGAAGAGGAATTGCCATGCGTGCAAAGGGGCTGGGAGCGACGGTTATAGTTGTTGAGGTAGATCCTATTAGGGCATTAGAGGCAAGAATGGACGGGTTTTTGGTTATGTCAATGAAGGAAGCGGCTAAAGTTGGAGATATCTTTGTTACCTCAACCGGAAACATAAACTGCATACGCAGGGAGCACTTTGAAGTTATGAAGGACGGGGCAATAATGGCAAATGCCGGACACTTTGACGTGGAGATATCAAAGCCCGATTTAGAGAGCCTGGCCGTGGAAATAAGCAAACCAAGGCCAAACATAACAGAGTACAAAATGAAGGATGGAAGAAGGTTATACCTCCTGGCAGAAGGTAGGCTCGTTAATTTGGCTGCAGCAGATGGGCATCCAGCCGAGATTATGGACATGAGCTTTGCTTTGCAGGCGAAAGCAGCAGAGTACATCAAGGACAACCGTGGAAAGCTTGAACCTAAGGTCTACGTCCTTCCAAGGGAGATCGACGAGATGGTTGCAAGGATTAAGCTTAAGGCAATGGGCATTGAAATCGAGAAGCTAACTGAAGAGCAAA
Source organism: Thermococcus sp. 2319x1 (assembly GCF_001484685.1). Taxonomy (NCBI): domain Archaea; kingdom Methanobacteriati; phylum Methanobacteriota; class Thermococci; order Thermococcales; family Thermococcaceae; genus Thermococcus; species Thermococcus sp. 2319x1. Next base: position 1,027,829 of record NZ_CP012200.1, read on the forward strand.
GGAAGTACCTTGAGAGCTGGGAACACGGGACTTAACTCCACTATTTTGTTGCCTCTGGTTTCCATTTTTCTCCATAGAAGTTGTTCCTTAAAAAAGAAACCGAGGTTTGGAGATGAAAAAATTCAAACTAATCCCAATCGGCCATGTTCATAAAGACAGTGAGTCCTTCCTCGAAATCTACCCAGAGTTCGCTGAGGCTCTTGAAGGCCTTAACGAAGGGACTGGATAAAGCTTATCTTATGGTTCCATGAGAGCGACACCCCAGAGAAAGGGAAAACGTTGAAAGTCCATCCTCGTGGGAATCCAAAAAAACCCGCTAAGAGGAGTTTTTGCAACTCGCTCGCCAGTTAGACCAAATCCCATTGCCATTTACACCGTGAAGATTGTTAAAATAAAAGGGACAAAGATATTTATCAATGAGATAGATGCCTTTGATAGTACTCCTATAGTGGATATAAAGCCCTTCGTAAAAGGGCTTGACTGTCCAAAAGGGATTTAAGTTTTTTGTTATCTCTTTTTTTGGGTGTTCAGCTTGATATACAAGGCAAAGTTCGGAACCCCCGAAAAAGGGTGGGTAATCCTAGTTCACGGCCTTGGAGAGCACAGCGGAAGATATGGCAAGTTAATAAAAATGCTGACTGAAGAAGGTTTTGCCGTTTACACCTTCGACTGGCCTGGCCACGGAAAAAGTGAAGGAAAGAGGGGCCACGCGAGCATAGAGGAGGCAATGGGGATAATTGATTCCATAATTGAAGAGCTAAACGAGAAACCTTTCCTCTTCGGTCACAGCCTTGGAGGATTAACGGTGATAAGATACGCCGAGACAAGGCCTGAGAGGATAAGAGGGGTCATAGCTTCGTCTCCCGCTCTTGCAAAAAGTCCCAAAACTCCAAGCTTCATGGTTGCCCTTGCAAAAGTTCTCGGAAAAATAGCTCCCGGCTTAACGCTTTCCAACGGCCTTGACCCGAAGCTTCTCTCTAGGAATCCCGAAGCAGTTAGACGCTACATCGAAGATCCCCTAGTCCACGACAGGATTTCGGCAAAGCTTGGCATGAGTATCTTTGACAACATGGAGCTCGCACATAAAGAGGCCCACAGGATAAAGGTGCCCGTGCTTTTGCTTGCTGGCACTGGAGACTTAATAACCCCTCCAGAAGGAGCAAGAAAGCTTTTTTCGGAGCTTAAAGTGGAGGACAAAGCACTGAAAGAATTCGAAGGAGCCTACCATGAGATTTTTGAAGACCCAGAGTGGGGAGAAGAATTCCACAGGACTATAGTGGAATGGCTCATTGCCCATTCCGATAAAAAGAATTGGGCTTGAAAATGAGGTAAACTCCCATTTAACTGTAGAGAGTGACTAATGGAAGGCTGGAAGATGATGTAAATGAAAAACTGTCATAAGTGCTCCTGAAAGCCCTGAAATTGCTGTGAAAATAGATGATTCCTCCGTTCGAGAGTTTAGATACTCTCCGCTTCCAAGGGAAAAATGCCTAAACCTATTACGCTTGAGGATTAATTGCCCACGAGTTCGGCCACTCAATCCACTGGCTTTTAAGGGGAGAGGATATAGAGAAACTTGAAGACGAGTAAATCTGGCTTTATACAGAGGAAGCAGTTCTTGGGCTACTATCTCGGCTATAAATTTATCCGATGGCTTGAAAGGGAGTATTCTCTTGAAGAAATTGCAAAGCTTGAAAAAGAAAAGATCAAAATCCTACAGTTTCTACGCTAAATGTTCTCCCTTAAGTCGATGATGTGCTCTAATTCCGGCCCAGTTTTTATAAGGCCCACTGGCACTCCAACCCTTTCCTCTATCTCCTCAATGAACTCTTTAGCCCTCTTCGGAAGCTTGTCAAAGTCGGTCACTCCAAATGCCTCCTTATCGTACTTATCGAGCATAGTTACCGCCAAAATTGTCGCACCGTTAACCCTTGCGGAGTACCTTGCGAACTCAAAGTCAAACCATCCAACTCTTCTCCTTCTTCCGGTAACTGTGCCGTACTCGACCAATCCCAGTCTATCGGCCTCCTCTTCGCTCATCTCCGTTGGAAATGGACCCGCACCGACCCTCGTTGGAAAGCTCTTGAAGACCACTATGACGTCATCAACCCTTGTTGGGCCTATTCCGACGTCACTTGCTATGGCTGATGCGGAGGTATCCTTGGATGTAACGTAGGGATAAGTGCCGAAATAGAGGCTTAAGCCAAACCCCTGCGTTCCCTCCACCAAAACGAGCTTTCCATCGTCGAGGGCATCGTTGACCTCTTGAGCCACATCGGTTAAGTAGGGCTCAAGTTCCTTGAGGTCCTTTACCTGCCTAGCCTTTCTCAATGCCCTATCAGCGTTAGCTGGACCGCAGCCAGAGCCAGTGGTTCCTATCTTTCCGTGGAGATAGCCGTTTGTCCTGTCGAGCTCTTTGTGCTTCGGCTCTATTAAAGTGCAGCGATAATCAATGCCCACCCTATCCTTAACGTTGAAGTCTTTTAGATGCTCAAGTTCGTGGAAGAAAACTTCCGGATCAACCAGAACTCCAGCCCCGACCAGAAGCCTTGCATCTCTGTTCATAAAACCCGTGGGAAGCTGTCTTACCGCATACTTCTTTCCGTTTATAAAAACGCTATGCCCTGCGTTTGTTCCCACTCCGCCCCTTGCTATGACCTCTGGTTTATCGCGCATAGCGAGATAAGCGATTATCGACCCTTTCCCTTCATCTCCCCATTGACCACCAACGACAATGTAGCTTGGCATGGCTCCTTACCCATAGTTAAGAGAATGACACCCTTAAAACAGTTTCGATTAAGCGATGAGATAAAAATTGACAAGAAAATGCAAAAACTTAATATACCTCAGCCCTTATTCCTCACAAGGAATCCAAGATGATTGCCGCTGTGCTTGCCGGAGGAAAAGCAAAGCGTTTTGGGGAAGAGAAACTACTTTACAAGGTTAGTGGGAAGCCTCTGATAGCCCACGCCATAGAGAGGGTCTCGAAGGCAGAGAAAATAGAAGGGGTAGTGATAATAACCTCAAGGGAGAAAAAAGAAACGTTTGAAAGACTTGGCTTTAGAGCCATAGTCGACGAACTTGAAATAGGGCCCATAGGGGGTGTTTACACAGCTTTAAGAGAGCTGGGCGATGTTTTTGTAATAGCAGGAGACATGCCCTCGATAAAACCCGAATTCGTCGACTATATCATAGAGAGGTTCCATGAGCTTAACCCCATTGTGTGCGTTCCAAAATGGGAAAACGGGTATCTTGAACCCCTCCATGCTGCATATTCAAAAAACTTCTCTAAAATATTGGAGGAGCAGATAGCAGAAGGAAGGTACATGCTTAACGAAGCAATAAGACTCTCTAACCCATGCTACATAGAAATAGAGCCCCTCCCCAAAGAATGGCAGGAGAGCTTTTTTAACGTAAACACTAAAAGCGATTTAAGGAAGATTAAAGGTTCTTTGAGAGTATAATAACGTTATCAAGCACTTTGGGTTTAAATTCTTCCACAAATTCTTTTCCGATTATCGTGCGGAGCTCTTTGAATCCAAGCCCCTTCGCTCTGGCGAGTAGAAGAGGGATGTCTCCCTCTCTCCCCCACAAGTAGCCCGTAACAACAGAACTATCATAATAAACCCCTTCAAGAACATAATAAGACTTCCCCAGCCTTCCGCTCTCGAAATAAACCCTATCATCTATCCCCGCTATCTTATCCCTAAAAGCCAAGAACCAGTGGTGGTAGGAGCTTTGGAACTTTCCCGCGACCATTTCTAGGCCCTTAACTTCTTTCCACGAGAATTCAAACACCTCAGGCTCTAACTCAATAGTAGAAAAAGAACTTAAGTCAAACTCCACAAAGCTGGCATTGTAGAGAACATCCCTTATGCCGAGCTTTTCATAGAAGCCGATTGCCGATTTTTCAGGCGTAACTGTAACCAGCTCACAGCCTTTCTCACGGGCCAACCCTTCGACAAATTCAACAATAGCCCTGCCCACACCTTTGCCTCTGAAGCTTTTATGCACCTCAAGTACATCTATGTGGGCGATTTTTCTAATTTTGCCCCCCATGGGCTCTTCACTGACTAAGACCTCCCCGTTCCCCATTATACCGCCATTTTCTTCCGCAACTATGGGAAACTGCCCCTCTAAAAGGAGGTTGTTTATATGAATTGCACAGGTTTCAACGCTCATCCAAGGGCCGCCATGGAGATAGCGCTCCTCAATGCTGAGTTCTTCATAGCTGGCTTCTCCACCTCCACTTTTCTTTATCCATCTCTCAACTCCGGAGCAGTGGACATCAACTATGGCTTTGCAGTCATCAAGCCTTGCAATCCTAACTCTCATAAAAACCACCAAAAAAGAAGAAAATTAAAGCTCCGCCTCGCTTAAGAACTCAAGAAGGTCCAAGAGCCTTCTGTCCTTTATCTTCGTTATGTAGTCACTAACCCCTTCCCTTCCGATCTTGCCGTCCTTGTACAGGGCGACAGCCTTTACTCCTTCAAAGAACTCTCTCATCTCTGGAAATGCCCTGGCAAACATGTCTATGTTGTTGTAAATCTCATCAAACCTGTCTTCGATCATGAGCTGCCACACTACATCTATTAGGGCATCAAATGCAACGTCAAAGTACTCGCTGTCTCTTCCATAGAGCATTGCATAGAGGCATTCATGCAGGGCCGCCTCGTAGTTGTCTTCATCCTCAAATATCTCCTCAAAGACAAGGTGTATCTGGGATTTCAACCTGTTGTTCAGCTCTTGTGAAAGAAGCTCAGCAAGCTCTGCCTTTGCCTCTGCTATCTTCCCCATCTCGAAGGTTATGTAAGCTTTGTAAATCCTTATCTGCTTAACATCCTCCTCCTTCCCAAGCTCTTGGAGGGCTTTTTCTGCCCTGTCCATTAGCTCTAATGCTTTTTCGTACTCTAAAAGCTCCTCATGAATGAGCCCCATGTTGTAGTAGATTTTTGCAATGTTTTCCAGATTTCCCTTCTCGGTCTCCTCTTCAAGCAGTCCTCTGTAGAGGTCAAGTGCCTTTTCTAATTCTCCCAAGAGGTAATATAAATCGGCGAGGTGATATTTAGCCTCAAAGGTATTCTCTTCCTCAGCGAGCCTCTCAAACTCCTCAACCTTGTCAACATCCAGAAATTCAAGGAAATAATAAACCACAAGCTTGTAAAGCTCATAATCCTTGCACTCTAAGGCGAGCTTTTCAGCCTTTCCAAGAACCTCTTTCAGCTCTTCTTCACTAAGCTCATCGGCCTTGTAATATAGCAAACTTGCCAGCTTTTTACAGTCTTTCTCCTGAATTGCCTCGAGTATTTCTTCCATTTTATCGCACCCCAAGAAAATTAGGCAATGGAACCTTTTAACCTTTAACATTTTTCTTTTGAAAGCCTCGCCCTTGAGCGGTTGAAATCTGTTGAGTGGCCCTTTTGGGTGATAACCCCGAGCTGGCTTTGCCGGTAGGGGTAATGGGCACGAGACCGGGCCCTCGGGCTGAGCCGAAACCGGCGACGGGAGTAGGTGGTGAGCCCGTAAACCTCTCTGTCAATGGCGAGGGAGTTAACGGCGGGGAAGAGAACAAAACATAAAAAGGCTTATGGGGGTTGAAGCTCTGTGAAAGCTGCAACGCCTCGGCGAGCTATAGGGTCTACCAATATGGAGAGGTCGTAAAGGAGGGAACCGCAAAAATCAAATGGCTTAAAGGAACTCTCTACATAACAGTCCCTCTGGAGCTCTACGATGAGTTTATCGTTTATCTCTCTCCGAACTTCTCCTGTGAGGTAAAGCCTGTAGAATATAGGGTGATTGCCGGACTGAACCTCAACAAGCTTAGAGACATCAGCGTTAAGGTTGGGAAAGCGATTGAGTTGCAATGGAATGGCACTGTATCCAAGAACTCTTCCTCAAAGCTAAGATTCAATGCCTCAGGGAGGCTTTTAGGAATTGATGTAAAGCTCTACAATTACAGGGGAAAGGAGGTTTCGGGGATATTAGAATGGGGAAATAGTAAAGGATGGCTGGACATGGATACCTGGCGAAGATATACGTGGGGAGGTAACACTAACCTTAAACCTCCCACCCGGAACTGGAGTAAGTGCAACCGCTTATCATGCTCGGGAGAGGGAGCAAATTAACGGAGACCTCTTGATTAAAGACAAAGAAAACCACACAGATTTTAATTACCCCTTCGGAGCTATGTTGTGGGACAGAGGAGGTATCGAGGCATAGTTTGAAGCAAAAGGTGAAGGAGATGTCCTGGTCTTTGACTTCGGCAACGAAAAAATATCCAGAGTATCAATAAAACGCAACGAAGTCTGTGCTGAGCTCTACACCCTATATTATGGCAAAAAGAAGCATTGCTCTCTGCTCCCAATGAAGAAAATACACAATTTAAAGGTATCTTTGATTAGAATCCCCGACGGAAGGCGGCTCCTGCGGATTAAGGTTGATAAGGTTGTCTTCAGCGAAATGGTAAATTCCCCCAATTAGATTCTGGTATTTTGGAGATAATATCTCCCTGATAAGTCTTGATGCATCTTTGCACAGAAACCCGGACTACTATGTAGTGCCACCTGATGAAAGAAAAACGGATATTGCCCTTGGGATTTCAACATTGGCACTGGTATTTGCCATAGCATTGTGGATACGTGAGAAAAGGAAGCAAGCGTCATGAGAATACCTTTTAAACTCTCCCGTCGATCACAAATCATGCTTGAAGTGATTTTCCTCGGAACCGGAGGTATAATGCCCAGCAAAGAAAGAAACGTGCCCTCCATAGCGTTAAGATACAACGGGGAGATTATCCTCTGGGACATTGGAGAGGGAACTCTAAGACAGCTGAACATAGCCAAGCTGAGCCCCATGAAGATTGAGAAGATTTTCATAACCCACTTCCACGGCGACCACTACCTTGGTCTGATGAGCCTTGTTCAAACAATGACCCTCTGGAACAGGGAAAAGCCCCTCCACGTTTACGGTCCAAAGTACACCTTCGAGTTCATTCAAAACTACCTAAAAAGTGGATTTTTCAGGCCAAGCTTTGATATACATGTCCACGAGCTCGGAGAGGCAAGGTTAAAGTTTGGAGACTATGAAATATGGAGCTTCAAGGTGGAGCACGGCGTTCCAGCATTAGGCTATGTTTTCAAGGAGAAGGACAAAAGGGGAAGTTTTGATCTTGATAAAATTAAAGAACTCGGCCTAAAGCCCGGTCCCTGGATGAAAGAGCTTGAAACCAAGGGAAAGATTGAGATTAATGGCAAGTTTATTCACCTCGAAGATGTGACTGGAAGTCCCAAGAGGGGTGTGAAAGTCGTTTATACCGGCGATACCGAGCCCTGCGAGAGGGTGAAGCTCTTTTCTGAAAAGGCAGATGTTTTAATTCACGAAGCAACTTATCTTAGTGAAGAGGATAGGGGAGAGAGCTATCACTCAACGGTTCCAGAGGCCTGCGAAGCTGCAAAAAAAGCAAAAGTTAAACTCCTTGTTCTCTTCCACAGAGCTCCCAGATACACGTATGAAGAGTATAAGCAGGGGGCGGAAAAACTCTGCGGGCATAGATTTATAATACCCAAAGACTTCGATGTGCTTAGAATTGGTGAAGGCTATGAGCTATCTTCGCTACGTTAAGGTCATAGGGACAATGCACGTATCTCCAAAAAGCAGAAGGGATGTTAGAGAGACCATATTAAAGGAAAAACCAGACGCAGTTGCCGTCGAGCTTGATAGACAGAGGTTTTACTCCCTCCAGTCCTCGGAGAGGATAACGTTTAAGGAAGCAGTAAAGCTCGGAAAGAAGGCCCTCTTGGGATACATCCTTATGAAGGTTGAGGAGAGGATTGGAGAAGAATTTGGCATGAAGCCCGGAAGAGAAATGATGGAAGCAATCCAGACAGCATCTCTTCTCGGAGTTCCGCTGTATTTAATCGATGAAGACATACAAAGTATAATGGAAAGGCTTCTCAGAGCACCTTTGAGGGAGAAGATACTCCTCCTACTTGAGAGCTCCTTGGTTTTTCTTCCGATTGCTCCCGAATCAGAAAACCCGGAGGATATAATGGAAGGCTATAAACTAATGATGCACAGATTTAAGCTCCGCTATCCATATCTTTTCAGGATTCTCGTGGAGGAGAGAAATGAGATAATGGCAAGGAACCTAAAAGCAATCGTTGATGAGCTCAAGGGGAGAGGGGTCAAAAAGCCAAAAGTGGTGGCGGTTGTTGGCCTTGGACACAAAAAAGGCATAGAAAAGCTTTTGAATTCTTACAGAGAATAGAAGAACTTTTATACAATAACGACAAGATTGTATGGGTGATACCATGGAAAGGCAACACTTAAAATGCCCTCTATGCGGAGGAACAAGCTTTAAGGTTGAAGAAGGAAAGCTGGACAGCAAGTGGGGCTTTACGGCGCATAAGGTGAAGATAGTCATCTGCGAAAACTGTGGTTATGTTATGATGTTCTACAAAGGAAGAACGATATGGGACTTCGATTAGTCCTAAACTTTATATTCTATCCATCCAATTTTTCTTGGGGTTGGAAATGAGGGAAAAACTGAAGCGCATGCTTAAAGTTGATATTCTCGACATTGAATACGAGGGAGACAAAGTGATTGTTTATGTTCCCAAGGATCAGGTTAGGATAGCCGTTGGGAGTGGAGGAAGCGCTGTAAAGGCAGCAGAGCTTGTACTTGGCAAGAAAATCGAGATTAGAGGTAGATGAGCAATGGTGCTTGGCTTTAGGAAACAGGAGCTTGAGGACTTAGCCATATCCTTCATTGTTCTTACCCTTGTTTTTTCCCGATTTGAGCTCAGGCTAATCCCCTATGTTGCCCTTGGAATATTTACGGCGTTTGTGTTCCACGAGCTTGCCCATCGACAGGTTGCAAGGAAGTATGGATACTACGCGGTTTATAGAAGATGGGACACTGGAATAATGCTCGCTCTGCTCTTGGGGATACTGAACAAGCTTCTAGGCCTTAGGTTCATTTTCGCAGCGGTTGGGGCCGTTCAAGTTTACTCTCTCTATGCAGGCTGGAAGGATAGGGAGATTTATGGAAAGATAAGCCTTGCCGGACCTGTAACGAACATATTGGTGGGAGTGTTTGCACTCGTTTTACTGCTATTTGGAAAATTTTCCGGTATTTTGTGGGCTTCCCTGTACTATACGGCCTTCATAAACCTCTGGCTGGCATTCTTTAACCTTCTACCGATTCCTCCTTTGGATGGCTATAAGGTTTTAAGGTGGAATCCCGGCTACTGGGGAGTGGCTATAGGGATAGCCTTTCTCCTCCAGTCCCTCCTTTAGTTTCACTCTTGGTGATACAGGAGGGAAAGGTTAAAATACAACAAGTCCAATCATCTAAGGGAGGTGAAAAAATGAAGTATAAAGAGCCCTTTGGTGTTAAGCTCGATTTTGAAACCGGGATAATTGAGAACGCAAAGAAAAGCGTCAGAAGGCTCAGCGACATGAAAGGCTACTTCATTGATGAGGAAGCCTGGAAGAAAATGGTGGAAGAGGACCCTGTGGTCTACGAGGTCTATGCAATAGAGCAGGAAGAAAAAGAAGGCGACTTAAACTTTGCAACAACCGTTCTCTACCCCGGCAAAGTTGGAAACGAGTTCTTCATGACCAAAGGTCACTACCACTCAAAAATAGACAGGGCAGAAGTTTATTTTGCCCTTAAAGGCAAGGGCGGTATGTTGCTTCAAACACCCGAGGGAGAGGCAAGGTTCATCGAGATGGAGCCGGGCACTATAGTTTACGTTCCTCCATACTGGGCTCACAGAACTATAAACACCGGGGATGAGCCGTTTATCTTCCTTGCACTGTACCCGGCAGACGCGGGCCATGACTATGGGACAATCGCCGAAAAGGGCTTTTCTAAGATAGTGGTTGAAGAGAACGGAAAAGTTGTTGTCAAGGACAATCCCAAGTGGAAGATGTAATCCCGTTTTCTCTTTTTTGAGAGCTGGATAAAATGTCCAATAGAAAATGAGACCTTTGAATATGTAAAAGATTTTTATAGGCTTAAAACATATCCCCTTACGGTGGTGTTAATGACTTTCGATAAAAAGAAAATTGAGGAGATTAAGAAGGCCGAGCAGGAATGGGAAGAAAAGACCGTAAAACCGTTCATTCAAAAAGGGCCTGAAAGAAAGGAGAAGTTCATGACAGACGACGGCTTTGAAATTAAAAGGGTCTACACACCTGCAGACCTCGAGAACTGGGACTATTTGGAGAAGCTAAACTTCCCGGGTCAATATCCGTTCACCAGAGGGGTTTATGCTACAATGTATAGAGGAAGGTTCTGGACGATGAGGCAATATGCCGGTTACGCAACCGCTGAAGAGTCAAACAAGCGCTACAAATATCTTCTCGAACAAGGGCAGACCGGTTTGAGTGTTGCCTTTGATTTGCCAACCCAACTTGGCTACGATTCCGATCACCCCATGGCGGAGGGAGAAGTTGGAAAAGTAGGCGTTGCCATCGATTCTCTCTGGGACATGGAGATTCTTTTCGATGGCATTCCCCTCGATAAGGTTTCTACATCAATGACAATTAACGCCACAGCCGCCAATCTTTTGGCCATGTATATTTTAGTTGGTCAAAAGCAGGGTGTTTCCCAGAAACAGCTTATGGGTACAGTCCAGAATGATATTCTCAAGGAGTACATAGCGAGAGGTACCTACATCTTCCCACCTCAGCCCTCTATGAGACTAACAACCGATATTATAATTTACTGTGCTGAAAACGTTCCGAAGTGGAACTCGATAAGCATAAGCGGTTACCACATCAGAGAAGCCGGAGCAAATGCGGTTCAAGAGGTTGCCTTCACACTGGCCGATGGAATAGAGTACGTCAAAGCGGTGATAGCAAGGGGCATGGACGTTGACAAGTTCGCACCAAGGCTCAGCTTCTTCTTCAGTGCCCACAACAACTTCCTTGAGGAGATAGCAAAATTCAGAGCTGCCAGAAGATTATGGGCAAAGATTATGAAGGAAAAATTTGGCGCAAAAGACCCAAGGTCAATGCTCCTAAGGTTCCACACGCAAACGGCTGGTTCAACTTTGACCGCCCAACAGCCTGAGAACAACATAGTAAGAGTCGCTATCCAAGCCCTTGCAGCGGTATTGGGAGGAACTCAAAGCCTACACACCAACTCCTACGACGAGGCTTTAAGCCTTCCAACGGAGAAGAGCGTTAGAATAGCCTTAAGGACACAGCAGATCATAGCTTACGAAAGCGGCGTCGTTGATACAATAGATCCCCTCGGAGGAAGCTACTACATCGAATGGCTTACAGACCACATAGAGGAAGAGGCCATGAAGTACATCGAAAAAATCGAGGCCATGGGGGGCATGATGAAGGCCATTGAGAGGGGTTACATCCAGAAGGAGATAGCCGAGAGCGCCTACAAGTACCAGAAAGAGATTGAGGAAAAGAAGCGCATTATAGTTGGAGTTAACGAGTTTGTCGTTGACGAGCCAATAGATGTTGAAATTCTCAAAGTAGATCCAAGCATTAGGGACAAGCAAATAGAGAGGCTAAAGAAGCTGAGGAGCACAAGAGATAACAAGAAGGTTGAGGAGGCCCTTGACAAACTCAGAAAGGCTGCGGAGAATGAAGACGAGAACTTAATGCCCTACATCATTGAGGCACACAAACACCTCGCAACACTCGGTGAGGTTACGGACGTTTTAAGAGAGGTATGGGGTGAATACAGGGCTCCACTTATCTTCTGATTACCCCATTTTCTTTTCTAAATATACCACAAGGGCGAGGAGTATCACAAGTGCGCCAATTATAAGATATGCCCCCCGTGACTTCAGTTCACCAACTTCCGCCCCTCTGCCCGCTTTTTCAAAGTTTATTGTGACATTTCCTTCCCCAATCACTGCCAGGGCTATGAAGTCCTCGTAACTCCTTATACCGAGTTCTCCTTCAATGGCTTTTCCCTTCCCCTTAAAAGCTCCTTTGAAGTTCGTAGATAAGGGATCAAAGTTTTCTTTTTCGTTGTTTAGGGTGAAGTAATACACCCTCAGCTCCACATCCCTATCTGAGGAAAGAGAAAATTTCAGCTTCTGACCTCTGAGAGAGGTGGCATTTATTATAAAAGTCCTCAGTCCTTCGCCGAATTCCCTTCTCCTAAGCTCGAAACTAACGTTTCTCAGCCCGTTGAGATAATCCGACACCAGTAAGATGCCCTCGAAGTAGCCTTCTCCCTCGACCATTACCATAAAATCGCCCTCGGTGAACACTATGTAGTCGCTTCTTCCCCTCTCTTGCGTCGAAGATGCTATGATCTTTCCTGAAAGGTCTAGGAGATGAATTCTAAGGTCCTTTCCCTGTCGTATGTGCCTCCCGTAGAGGACGGCAATCTTCTCCCCGTCCCATGGCTCAAAGGCGAAGGGAGGGGTTATCTCGTTCCCCATTACTCTATAAGGCAAGCCTACATGGTGGTGTTCGCTGGTGTAGTTGACCTTCGCGAGCCAGTTGTCGCCGTAAACCGGGAGTATCCCTATTCCCCTGACCTCCAGTTTTAGGGGAATCTCGATGTCGTTAACCGTCACGCTGAAATCTATCGGTTCATTGAGCATGAAACCCTGCGGTAGGCTTGGAAGCTTTAAAACGAGCGTTACCTGAGCATTTTGAACCACGTCAAGCTCCTCAATTTGAGTATCTCCATAGTAAAAGTAGGCCTTTATAGAATCCGGCAGCCCTCTAATGCCGAACTCCGCTTTTCCGTTGCCAACAACAGTTATAACATAGCTCACGCTTCCTCCAAGTATGCCCTTAGCGTAGGAATTGACCGCTTTTGCAGTCAGTTCTGCCTTTAGGAAGAGCGGGAAGGTAACAGAGTAGGAGCCCGATGTGACCCCAATGGTTAGAATTTGCACATCTTCTGGAACTTTAAACTCGAGATATGCCTCTTCGTTTGGATTTATTGTAACATCGGCAAAGTAGGGCTCACCCACAATGGCGGAGTTCCGGTAGACAGCCACTTTTCCCAAGAAGCTTGCCTTCCCATCGTTTCTTAACCATACCCTCAGCTTTCCACCTTCCTTCTCAACCTTCACAAGAGAAATCTTTGGCATTTCGAAGTAAAAGCTCTCCTGCTTTACTACGCCATAGTCAATCAAAACTGTGCCTTGAGTTACATCTATGTCAAAGACCACTTCTCTCTCTTCCTTTGAGTTAAGGTAAACCTCTTTCTTGTCTAAGGTCATTCCGCTAACCAGAAGCTTAACCGTGACTCCAACAGGATCCCCATGGTTTTTAAGAAGGACGTGAAGCTTTTCATCCCTCCAAATCTTCTCAATCGTCACAAGTTCCTTGAGAGAAGTTACCGTTATGGTCTTTGACAGCTTGGCTTCTTTTAGCATAAAAGTTAGCTGATTGTAGGAGGGGGAGATCTTCAAAGTTAAGCTTTCTCCGGGTTTGAGAACAACAGGCTGCTCCACTATTCCAACTCCCTGAGCAAGAACCATAAGTGCATCGCTGATTTCGTAATAACCCGTGTTCTTTACCTTTACCTTTATGTAGGCATCAAAGGACTCCACAAGGGACACCTCAAAGTCCTTCTTTTTTAGAACCTCAACGCTAGAGTAGTTACCGCTTAGATGGAGCCTGAGGGTAAGCGTATCCAAATATAAGCTCCCGACTGTGTAGTTCACCCCATTGAAGAGAACACTTTCCCCAAAGTGAAGCCCCTTGATCAGGCTCGTGTTTTCACCATTTAAGAATAGAAAGACGATATCAGGATTGCTCTGGGAAACATCAAAAGTTACAGTGGTGTTATCCACTATCAGAATATCATCCATTCCGAGCTCAACCGAGAGAGCAAAAGCGTTCCCGGCAAAGAGGAGAAGCATGAAAAGTGGTAAGGCTTTCCTCATGGCTCATCCCTCATACTCCTTCCTGTATAAACCCAAGAGAGTAAAAATAAGGCTCAGCAAGACAACACTAACGAAAAACAGAGCACTCATAGCTGAATCTCCTTTGTAGCTGTCCAGTCCAGTGTGAAGCGTAAAACCCCTCTTTAGCAAAACCCCTATTTGATAGCTCAGGTTAAAGCGCTCCGGGTTATCAAAAAAGGGCAACTGTGGGAGTATGAATTGAGCAGTAAACACCAGCCCAAAGCTTGCAAGGGATGCGTAGAGGGGTCTCGAAAGAACCACTGAGAGAAGCATTGAAACCGCCCCAAGGCTTCCAAGAACGAGAACTGTAACCCCAAGGGCAAAGAGGAAGTCGTCAAAAGTTGCCCTAAATCCCTCAAAGCCCGATTTGTAGAGAAGAACCATGTAAACCTGCATCACAAAGTAGGGGATGCCAAAAATCATGAGCACAGCAGTAATCCCAGAAAGAAACTTGCCAAATACTATTTCGCTTTTCTTTATCGGTTTTACGAGGAGAAGTCTTATCGTGCCCCTGTCAATTTCACTTGCGAGCAAATCGCTCATAACAATAATAACGACCAGCTGGCCGATTACACTCGCCCAGAAGTTTATTAAAAACTGGGAAACGTTTATCTGGAATGAAATCTCCAAGGCTTTCGCGCTGTATTCGGTTATCTCCTCATGGGTGAAAAAGTAGACTATCACGGGAAGAAGCATCAAAACCAGCATTACCTTAAGACGCCTTGATTTTAAAAGCCTATAAACCTCGTTTTGATATAGAACGCTAATCACTTTCCTCACCTATGCTGAACTTTTCCATAAGAATTCTCTCAAGCGGGCTTGTGTGGGGTTTGAAAAGCTTTAGGCGAATACCCCGGGAAACTAAATGCTTCGGGAACTGCAGGAAAAACTCGTCAAGGAACCTCGGATCGACTTTAACCCTAATTATGTTCTCCTCCTCCCAGACTTCCCTAACGTATGGCTTTTCCTTTAGGAACTCAATTGCTATCTTGTTGTCCGAAGTGGAAACATCATAATCGTTTTCCTCTATCTCCGTCAGCTCACTTATCTTTCCCTGGGCTATCAAACGGCCCTGATTTATAAGGCCAACGTAGTTGCACATCTTCTCAACTTCGCTCACTATGTGTGAGCTTACAAAAATAGTCTTTCCTTCCTTTGCCAAGGAGAGGATTTTTCCTATGAACTCTATTCTCCCTAGAGGGTCAAGATTGGCTGTGGGTTCGTCCAGTATTAAAAGTTCCGGATTACCAATTAGAGCAGAGGCAAAAGCTACCCTTTGTTTTTGTCCCGAGGAGAGTTCCTTTATTTTGTTCAAGGCTAATCTACCAACCCCAACGTAGCGCATAAGCTCCTTCGCCTGTTCCCTAGCTTCCTCCTTTTTTAAGCCTGAAAGTCTGCCCATATAAGTCAGAAAGTCAAAGATCGTCATATCATCATAGGCTATGGGTATTTCGGGCATATAGCCAACGTTTTTCATTATCTCAACTCTCTTTTGGGGCATCTCAAGGTTAAAAATTCTGATTTCTCCATAAGTGGGTCTCAATGCCGCCGTGAGCATTTTAATAGTGGTGGTTTTACCAGCACCATTGGG
Source organism: Thermococcus sp. 2319x1 (assembly GCF_001484685.1). NCBI lineage: Archaea > Methanobacteriati > Methanobacteriota > Thermococci > Thermococcales > Thermococcaceae > Thermococcus > Thermococcus sp. 2319x1. Next base: position 1,043,330 of record NZ_CP012200.1, read on the forward strand.
CCCCAAAAAGCCATAGACAACCCCTTTAGGAACTTTAAGGTTAAGATGATAGATTATGTTCCTTTTTCCGAAAAACTTTGTGAGATCTCTGGTTTCTATAACGTATTCCATCTTCAACACCAGACTGTAGACGATGATCTTAACCAATAGATAATAATCTAAAACGAAGTTAAATGTTTTGTGGAATTCTGTCTTAGTTTCTGTATACAGATTTTGCCAGCATGGCTCATAGTTCCACCCACGTTCACGGGTTCGTGAGCGTGCATGAAGTCGTAGATGAGGACTTCCTTAAAAGCATTGAAGCAACAGATGAAAAAGAAGGAGTAAAAAACGCTGGAGACATCAGGCCCGGAAAGCTACCGAAAAAAGAGCTTAACAAAATGCTGATAACCTCAATCGTGCGCAGGTTAAGAAGATTGTACTTCAGCGTCCCAAAAAGTGAGGACAGAATACTAATCGAAGAAACCCTTGAGGACCTCACCCAACTAATGCTAATCAACAACATTGCAACGTTTGTAGTGCTATGAAATACACCATCACAACTGTTACCTCTATCATTTCAATTTTCATTTCACAGCAACTTGCCAACTTCCTGACCATTGATTTTTATCACCCATACCCTCATCATCCACCCCTTCGGCTCCAATTCAAATATTTTATCTTCATTTTTTCCTTAACCTTGAGTTCAATATAATGCCTTCCACTCTTGTAGTCAATCTGAACCACATCACCATCAACTTCCATAACAACCCTTTTTCCGAAGGACCCAAGAGGCCAACAAATCCAATAAGACCAAGGACGAATCCCACAAATTCATAGAAATCCTTTTCCGTAGTATCCAAGGTTTTTGAATAGACTGCTTCTCTGACCCCGACATACTTAGATGTAATCAAGCTGAACGTATTATCCCAATAAATTGTGTATTTCCCGACACCGTACTTGCTAACATTTACAATGATATGGATCGGGCTCGTAAGCCTCCCATAATCGACACGGCTCACCCCCATACACAATTTTAGAGTGGTCTGTGTACACACTCATAAAAGAAGGGCTCTCAATGGAGAAAAGGCACGAAAGAAGCGAAAGACAAGGCTCAATATCACAGTTGATGAAGAGGTCGGCGAAGTGTTTGAGCGGCTTTACATTAAAAAGTCTAAGTTCATTAATGACCTCCTCAGAATCGTTCTTTTTGGGGAGGGCGATATTATGAATTTCTTAGAATCGTTATGGTGGGCCCGCGGGGATTCGAACCCCGGACCTTCGCCGTGTGAGGGCGACGTCATAACCAGCTAGACCACGGGCCCGCCCAAGTGGTCATCCATATCTCTCCAAGCATTGCTTATAAATTTTTCTTACCCTTTACTGATACTGTCGGGATAAGCAGTGGGGCGTCAGGTTTAAATCCCAGACACTGCCACAGAATAAGAAAGGGGGAATATGCAAGCTGAAACCATTATTCACCATTTACTCCCTTAAAACCCTTTCTCCGAAAAAATCCCACCAGAAAAGATAATCAGAGCAATAAACCTCCAAGTTTAAACGATTTTTTCCAAAATTTGACAACGGCACAGGATTGCATTGGTTCTTCAAGTTTTAATCACTCATTTCTTAACTTTCTTCCTTCCTCCAGTTCCCTTCTCAGAGTTCTTGCCTCAAACTCTGCATCTTTTGCTCTAAATACCTTGGCTATCCTTTCGATTGCCTCGAGCTTTCTGATTATGCCGTCGAGCCATGTAAAGATGTCCCCAGGATAGAGCACGAGGGAGTACTGCTTTCTGAAGTAATCTGCAATCTGTGTTGGATGCTTCCCCTGTCTTCTGAGCTCGATTATCGTGGATGAAACCCGCTCCATGGCATATTCCGTACATTCTTCTTCCTCGCACATAAAGAAGTCTTGGTAAATCAGAAACAGCTTGTCCTGCACGTTTGGACTGACCTCCGGCAGAACTTTTTCGAGCTCCTCTAAGATAGAGGCAAAGCTTGGGGAAAAAATGTTGCTGCTCAGTCTTCCTCTCACGGCACTTTCAAGCTCTCTCTGGAGCATTCCTGTGAGATAAACGTTCTCAAATGGTAAAAGCTTAATTGCCATCTCCCTTGGGTGTCTTTTGAAGAGGCTTTCCCTTATAAACTGAGCCTCCTTTGGAAGGAGAAAGCTCATGCTCACGGCCCTTCCGTATGGGGTAACGTCTACAATCTTGCCCCTCACCTTTACAAAGTCGAATTCTTCAAGCTTTTCAAGAACTTTTTCGGCATTTTGATTTGCTCCGAGGCAGAGGGACTGTACCTTTTCGATATCGTCAAGGTAAGAGAAAACACAAGAGTGAGCCAGAACTTGATCTAGCTCAAGCTCATCACTCCATTCAACGTGAACAGGTTCAATTGATGCCGTCAAAAGTTTAAACGCCACTTCATCTTCACTTCCGTCCATCTGAGCAGAATACTTTCTACCGGGCTCCACTATGAGATAAACCTTGCCCTTTTCGTGATACAAAGGCCTGCCAGCCCTTCCAAGCATTTGGTGGAATTCCCTAACAGTGAGCCATTTGTTCCCCATTGCGAGGCTTTCGAAGATTACCTGAGAGGCCGGAAAGTCAACTCCCGCCCCTAGGGCAGCGGTTGTTACAACGACGTCAAGCATTTGGGCTTGAAACTCCATTTCAGTGAGCTTCCTCTGGGGATAGGGCAAACCGCTGTGATAGGGCTTTGCCTTCAAACCCCTGCTCGTTAAAAATGCCGCAAGTTCGTGACACCTCTTTCTTGAGAATGTAAACACTATGCTCTGTCCCTTAAAACCCTGGGGAGACTTTCTCATTGTTTCAGCTTTGCACAGCTGAGCAATATGACGCCACTTCTCGTTTTCGTTTCTCGCTATTATCACGTGCCTCTCAAGTGCAACTGGTCTCTCATCGTAAAGAACAAGCTTCAACCCAAGTTCTTTTGCAAGATCTTGAGGATTTCCAATCGTTGCGCTCAAACCTATGAACTGGGCATTTGGATAGAGCTTTCTGAGTCTTGCAATAAGGCCATCAAGCCTTGCTCCCCTTTCTTCGTCGTCCAGCATGTGAATCTCATCTATGACTATTGTTCCGACGTTCCCTATTTCCCTCCCAGCCCTTAGGAGGTAATCAATGCCCTCGTAAGTTCCAACTATTATTTCGGCATCTATACCTGTATCGACAACAACGAGCTCATCTTTGGTCTTTATCCTGCTCATTCCAACCCTTATAGCGACCCTAAGGCCGAGCTTTGAGTACCTCCTCTTGAAGTCCTCGTACTTTTGGTTTGCCAGAGCCACAAGCGGCACCAAGAAAAGAAACTTTTTCCCTTTGAGGGCTTTTGGAATGCCAGCGAGTTCCCCAATGAGAGTTTTCCCACTCGCCGTTGCGGAAACTATCAGCAGGTTTTCTCCTTCGAGAAGTCCATTCTGCAGAGCTAAAACCTGAACTGGAAGGAGTTTTTCTACGCCTTCTTCTTTTAGAACCTCCTTAAACTCTTCCGGGATGCTTACCTCATCTATGGACAGCTCTTTAACATTAACATGTTTTGGCTCCAGTTCGTCCCACTTCGTAACCTCTGGATTTTTTGTCGGGTCAAAACGGGGATCAAAGACAGCCAGAACTTTATTTAGATCTTTAAATCTCTCAAGAAGTTTTTTTGCTTGGTCAAGCATTCCAAGGCTTCTAAACCTATAGCGGAGCTCGTTTTTGAGTTCTTCCTCGGCACAGCTCTCACAGATAAATTCATGGTGATATCTTATCCTATTCCCTTCCGTCAGCACGGTTATTTTCCCATTTAAAAGACAGAGTCTGCAAAGCTCTGCTTTCTCAACCCTCTTGTTTTGAAGCCTCACCCTGAAATACTCTTCCCATTCTGCGGCATCGGAGGTTAAGACGATTCTCGCAGCTTTCAGCATTTTTTCAATCTCTTTTGGATTTTGATAGTTGCTCCCTTCCAGAACCTTGAAAAGTTTTCCAGCTCTCATTATCAATCTAAAAACCCTCTCCGCCTTTAGGTTTTGAATCTGAGAAAGCTTTTCGAGTTCATCCTCAATGTAGAATGCTTCAAGCTCACCGCTCTTTTTTCCTTTTCTGATTACAAAGAGCATCCCTATCATCTCCTTTGGGAGCCCTTGGAAATCTGAACTCCATTGTCTTTTATGACATCGAGGATTATGGTAACCCTCCATCGTCGGAGGTTTTTGCGAAAATATCTTTGAGAGAGAAGTCTTAAAAAGCTTTTCAGCTCGTCCGTGTTCCTGAAGTTAGCCCTTATCATCACCTGAAACTCCCCGGTTTTTTTATAGATGCCCAAGACGTTTTCGAGAGTTCCTATCTCTTGCAAAACCATCTCAGCTTGGGGATCATCGGCGAGGAGTTCAAGCTCGATTAAAGCCAGCAAATACTCCTCAAGAAAAGCAGGCTCCACAAGAGCTGAATAACCCCTTATCGCGCCGAGTCGCTCGAGTTTATCCACCCTATTCTTTATGCTCGCTACAGATAACCCAAGTTTTTTACTGAGGTCTGTGAAGGTAATCCTACCGTTCTTTCTAAGCTCCAACAGAATTTTTTTGTCGATTTCGTCTATGTCCACCATATCAATCAAAAATATTGAAGAGAAGATATTTAAGTTTTCGCTACTCTACCGGGTGCACCTGAGGGAGGGTTGAAAGCTTTATCGGCGCTCCAAATGCCCTATCCCCCGCATCCCCAAGGCCGGGGAGTATATAGCCTTTATCGTTGAGCTCCCTGTCTATCTTTGTTACGAATATCTCAACTTCTGGGAATTTTTCCTTTATCCTGCTTATTCCTTCAGGAGCCGCAAGAACACCCAATACAATTATCCTCTTTGGAGTACCGTATTTCTTGACCTCTTCTATTACCCTCAGCAGGGTTGAGCCGGTGGCTATCATGGGATCGGCTATGATGACAGTGTCTTCGGGCGTTATCTGGGGGATTTTTATGTAGTTCATCTCTATCTCAAACTTTGGAGCTTTTCCTCTTGATGCCGAGACTATACCAATCCTCGCATGTTCAAAGACCTTTACAAGGCCTTCCATTAGGGGAACAGCGGCTCTAAGGACTGTTACTATGACCACGTTTCTCCTGTCCTTGACTATTATTCCCTCAGTTTCTTCCAAAGGTGTCTCGACTTTTACTTTCTCTGTCTCCATTGTCTTGATTATCTCATAACCCATAAACCTTCCAAGCTTTACAAGCCCTTTTCTAAAGGCTATGGAGTCTGTCTCTTTATCTCTAAGCTCTGTTAGTACTTCCATCAGATATGGGGAGTCATCAAAGGAGTAAACACCTTTCCACCTCTTATCCTCTATCATCTCGATCACCTCAACAGTTGATCAAGCAAAATGGCCGTTAAGGCTCCTACAGCCATGCCTGATTCTAAAATGCTCCCCACAATTCTTGGAAAGTGCTCAAGGAATTCCGGCGGCAATTGGGGAGCTCCAAGTCCCACAATCAGAGCACTTGCGATTATGACCATGTTTCTATCGTTTAGCTCTACCTTCTCCTTTATTAACCTAAGCCCGGTAACACTTATCATGCCGTAGAGCGCTATCGTGAGTCCCCCAAGTACGGGTTGAGGGAGAGAAGCCAAAACACCTGAAAACTTTGGGATCATGGCTAAGAGGATTAGTATCGCCCCTCCTACCTGCACCACTTGTCTGCTTGCAACCTTAGTTAGAGCCACCAATCCTATGTTCTCAGAATAGCTTGTTGTCCCGCAGGCTCCAAAAACTCCAGCAATTGAACATGCAAGCCCTTCGCTCATTATTCCCCTATTGATGTTTGTGTTTGTTATCGGAGCTTCAGATATAGCGGAAATTGCGTGGTAATCTCCAACGCTCTCTATTATGCTCACGATGAATGCGAAGAGAAGGGTTATTATTGCAGAGGCTTCAAATACTGGCGTGCCCCATGGTAGAGGTCTTGGAACATTTACCAATGGTAACTCTTTAACCAATCCGAGATCAGCCATTCCAAGGGGAATGCTGAGGATGTAACCCACCAACGCTCCCACTATTACGGGCATTGCCCTTAAGGCTCCTTTTCCTTTAAGTGCGACGTAGACGGTCGTTGAGAATGTCACAAGTGCGATAAAGAAAGCCTTCGGTATTGTTGAGCCGCTCGGATCGGCAAAGAAGTTGAAGGTGTACTTGACCGCCACATGGGCTAGAGAGAAGCCTATGAGCATTATCGTGACCCCCGTAACTACTGGAGAAAAGAGCCTCTTGACCTTTCCGACAATTCCAAACGCTCCTATTGCCGCTTCGATTAACCCGCCTACGATTAGAGCTCCTTCTACAGCAGCCAATCCCAAGCTTTTCCCTATGCTGATAAGCCCCGGAATAAAGGCGAAGCTTGAGCCCTGAACGATTGGGTATCTTGACCCTATCGTGGTTTGAAGAAGGGTCGCTATTCCCATTGCTAGGAGAACCACCTGGATTAGGAGTGCTATCTCCCTCTGCTCAAGTCCAATTGCCGTCCCCACTACAAGGGGCACTGTAACCGTTGCTCCGAACATTGCAAGAACGTGCTGAAAGCCCAAAAGAACAGCTTGCTTTAATTCAACTTTTTCTTCTATTCCAACTTTAATTCCGTTTGCCATTAAAGCCCGCTCGAGATATGTCGTGAGTAATTTAAAAAATTTTCGGTTTAAGTGATAGTTTTATGGCAACATTGAAAAAGAGATAACAAAAATTGGTCATAAAAATGAAAAATCACTCGCCTCTTTCCTCAGGGGGTATGCTACCTTCTTTTACCGGGATTAAGCATAGGAATTCGAGGGTTTCTGAGTCGGGATTTTCGTATCCGTGCGGCTCATTCGGGGGGATATACAAAAAGCTGCCCGGTATAACTTTCACAGTTTTTCTTCCGTTTGTTATATAGCCCTCTCCCTTTACAACGAATATCTCGTGCTCCCAGTCATGCTGGTGGATTGGTATTTTTCCTCCTTTCCTAATAACAAAATACCTCATTGCAAAGTTTTTGGCCCCTATCTTTGGGGAGATGAGCCATCTTATCGTTGTATTCTCAACTCCCTCCATTGTAACTTCCTTTTCCTCCACGTCTTTGTAGTGTCCAACGAACATTTTTATCACCGTAAAATGTAGGGGAGGCACATTAATAAGCTTATCTGACCACCCATATTGTCCACACCATAAAGATGTAAGCGAGCACACTCACAAGGATGTGTACCTTTATCCAGAACTGCCTCTTCTTGGAGAGAAGTATGAAAGCACCGCTGAGCATTGAGAGACTCATGAGTCCAAAGGCTATATATCCGAGCGTGTAATGGTCTAAAACCACCATCTTAGACCCTCCCAACGGGGAATATGTATAACGGGGCACCCTCAGTACCTATTATCTTTGCAACCTCCTCGTCATAAAAAGCTCCAACGGCAACTGTGCCTAGCCCTAAAGCTGTTGCCTGGAGGTATATGTTCTGTCCTATATGCCCAGCTTCCATATGTACGTACCTGATTCCCCTCTCTCCATAAATCCTTGTGGTTCTTTCATAGAAAGCCACAAGCACAATGTCCACTGCAGCATCTCCTACCCACTTCTGGTTCAATGCTGCTTTCTGGAGCTCCTTTCTAAAGTCTCCCTCCTTAATCATTGTTAAGCTGTGTTCAAAGGGGTCATAGTGATATATTCCCGGCCTTAGGCTCTCCACGTTCCCAACTACAACAAAAATCTCAAAGGGGTAAGTTGCCCCAGCACTTGGAGCGGCTCTTTTGTCCTCGTGGGTTATCCCCTGACAGGCCCATAAGAGTTGAGCAAGCTCTTCTATGCTGATAGGTTGATTTTTGTATGTTCTGATGCTTTTTCTCTTGGCAATTGCCTCTTCCAAGCCCATATCTCCCTTTAACCTCGGCTCTGGCAGAAGTATTTTTTCTCCTGAGTATTTAGTCTCCCTTCCTCGCGGAAAATAGGGTTTTAAGAATAAAGCTATTGAAGACACTACCACAAGAACCACAACAAGGGCTGCAACCTTTTGATAGTTCATATGTGTTTCTGGGTTTTCATGATATTTTAACTTTTTCCAAGAAAAAAGAGAGAATGTTTAAGCCTTCCTTCCGGCTATAAAGCCAAGAAGGAGGCCAATTACAAGGGTGCCAGCTATTAGGGGTATTGAGTATCCACTAGTTTCCTTTTGAGCTGGGGAAGTGGTGTTTTGAGGTGCCGTCTGGTTTGTAAGCGGCGTGGTGAGGGGAATGAGGGGCTCTTCTGTTATCTTTGGCGGAGTTATCGTGCCTAAGAAAACGGTGGAAGTTTCCTTTGCGTATTGATAGAACACCATTGCGGTCCGAATATTCTCTAACCCTTCCTGCTTTTCATAGCTCTGGGCAAACTCATAGTATGCAAGACTCAAGACCGGATACGTGCCTTCTTTCTGAGCTATTGCGATAGCTACTTTAGCATCTTCCTTCATTTTCTGAAGCTTGTCCATAAGTACGGTCTCGTTATCGATTCCAAGGGTATCTAAGATTATCTCGGCCCTTATCCTTGCCTCCATTGCGGAAAAGATGGCCGCTGAATATTTGCCATCTTGGTAATATTTCTCGCCTTCGTTCATTAAGTTCACCAAATCCTGAAGGTTTGTTTCCCCAAACATTGAGGTTATGTAAGTTATTATAAGCCTCGAATTGTCCAAGTATTCCCTTGCGGTATCTTTTATGGCATCCCTTTCAATTACCTCTCCCTTTGCGTATCTCTCTCCCAGGGATGCCCAGAACTTTGCGGTCTGTATCCTCTCGTACGCAAAGGCGGCATTGCTTATTGCATCCCAGTAGTTCCCATCGTAATAAGACGACCAAGCATCTTTTAAGAGGGATTTTGCCTCTTCAACTCTCTCTTCACTCGCGGCAACCGCCTGAAGCATTGTTATTCCCCTTATTGTGAGATTTGAGACATAGCTTTCGGTGCTCTTTATCTCGTTGTCAACCTTTTTCAGCAGATCCTCTATGTCACCCTCAGTTTTCACATCCAAATACCAATCCACGTGCCTTACAGCAATCCTCGCCTGAAAATCAAGGCTTAGAGCTGTGTAGTACATACCTTCGTCCAAGTTCCTCTTGGCCTCGTCTAACTTAGCTTTGGCATCATCCAGTGCATTTTTGAGGTAGGAGTAGGTGGTGTAGCTGACGTCACTGTTTTTGAGCTTATTTTCAACCTGCTTGTAATAATTCAAGGTCTCATCGTAGTCCTTCAGCGCATCGTCCTTTAGGAAGGAGGTGTCAACCCTCAACTCCGCTGGCACAGATGGTTTTTCTATCTTCTTTCCGGTGAAATAGTAAACTGCCTCATATATATCCCTAATTTCCTTAACCTCAAGACCCCATCTCTCTTTTGCGTATTCAACCACGTCAACTTTTTCGGACTTGCTCGTTATCTGCACTATTGGACCGATTTGCTTTTGCTCCGTCTTTTGGACTATTTGTATCCTCTGTCCCTCTGGAATTAAGAAGAGCTTTGCCCCTACGCTGTGGGCGGCTGAGACTTTCTCTAAAATCCCCCCTACTGGCCCGATGCTTCCATCGGGGTTTATCATACCCGTCATCATCACGTCCTTCCTTACTTCCCATCCCTCTAAAGCCGCTATTATACCGACGGTCATGGTTCCTCCGGCAGAAGGACCTCCAATAATCGGGGCATCCGATTTCACCTGAATAAAAACGTCGTACTTGCTCATATCAACTCCAAGAACCTTTCCAGCCACTTGGGCGGCCAACCTTGCCGATGCCTGCATGTCAACCTCTGCCAATGGCCAAGTCTCAACGTAAACGTGCCCATTTCCAGGAGCAACTGTGATTACAAAGTCCGTTGCCACTCCTATTAGCTCACCACTTGATGTTCTCGAAACTGCTGGGGCTTTTAATACAACGGTGTTTCCTTTTTCTGGACATTGGGCATTCGCTAAGGGTAAGAGCAAAAGAATCAGCGCCAGCATTGATAATATTTTCTTCACCTTCTCACCCCCAGTGATTAGTTCCTCGTGTCCTTTAATATCTCTTGTGGTTCATAACTCCAAAATTGAATGGATGAACCAAAGTCTTTTTAAACGTTCTATCAAAACGGTTAGGGGAAGTAATATGGGATTGTATTCCTCTCTCATCGGTCGAAAGTTTAAACACATAGCTGGGAAGAAATATGAGGACATAATGAAGCACTACAGGGAGTTTCTTCTAACTGAGGAGGAAAAACAAATCCCCGAAATTCGCTCTATTTTAATGCCGCTTGACAGATACGTTAAGAACATCCCCTTAGAGTTGTACGAAACGATAAGTGCCTATGAGGCAAGTGTTTTACTTGTCTACATTCTTGATGCACAGGTATTTGAGCTTGTACGTCAAACACTCAGCCCGGAAGCAAGTGAGGAATTCAGGCGAAAAGAGGAGGTGATGGGGGAAGAACTGCTCAACAATGTGGCGAAGAAGCTTGAGAGCTATGGCTTGAAAGTTCAGAGGCGCATGTTCTTTGGGAACAAGAGCGATGATGTTATAAGAATGGCCGAGAACTACGACATGCTCGCAATCTCGAAGAACTATGGCTCGGAAATAACAAAAACCTCTTCCCTAAGTCCTTTGGTTCTTAAGATAATCCAGCATTTGGAGATTCCGGTGATAGTCTATTAGGAGGTGCTCAGATGGCCCCATTGGAGATATTTGCCCTTGCAGTGTTCATCCTTACCTACGCTCTCATAATTAGCGAACGAATACACAGAACCGTTGCCGCGATGGCCGGAGGTTCTTTGGTACTTCTCACCAATATAGTCCCTTGGGAAAAAGTTCCCCTTTACCTTGACCTTGACACTATACTTCTCCTTGCTGGGATGATGATAATCGTTAATACAACAAGATTAAGCGGTCTTTTCGAATACATCGCAATAAAAACTGCCAAACTTGCAAAAGGAGAACCTCTTAGAGTTTTGCTCCTTTTCTCATTTGTGACTGCTCTTATAAGTGCCTTTCTTGATAACGTGACCACGGTTCTTCTGCTCACTCCAATGCTTATCTACATTTCAAAGCTCATGGAAGTTAACCCTCTCCCCTTTCTTCTCTCCGAGGTCTTTGCCTCCAACATCGGTGGAACAGCAACGCTCATAGGTGACCCACCTAACATAATGATAGGCTCCGCTGCGGGACTTAGCTTTAACGAGTTTCTCATCAATATGGGCCCGATAGCGTTTCTTGATTTGATACTCATGGTTTTTGTTGTATACTTAGCTTATAGAGAAACCCTTAGGGTCAGCCCTGAAAAAAAGGAGAAAATCTTAAGGACACTTGGCGGTCTGGATGAAAGAGCTGCGATTAGGGATTTACCTCTTTTTAGGAAGTCTATTGTAACAATCGTCATTGTGGTGCTATTCTTTTTCGTTCACGACAAGCTTGGGATAGAGCCCGCTGTGGTTGCATTATTTGGAGCATCTTTGCTCCTTTTCTGGAGTAGGGAAAATCCTGAGGGGATTCTAGAGAAAGTTGAATGGGCAACTCTGTTCTTTTTCGGGGGGTTGTTCCTCATTGTGGGGAGTTTAGTTGAAACTGGGTTTATAGGGCAGATGGCTCAGTGGATAACGTCCCATGTCCATGCCGAGGGAGAAGCTATGCTAGTTATAGCGTGGTTCTCAGCACTTGCTTCGGCTGTTATAGACAACATCCCCTTCACGGCCACTATGATACCCCTAATAAAGGCAATGGGAAGCTCTCTTAATACATATCCTCTTTGGTGGGCTTTAAGTTTAGGGGCGTGCTTGGGTGGAAACGGAACAGCAATTGGTGCTTCGGCAAACGTTGTTGTTATAGGGATTGCCGCAAGAGAGAACATAAGGATAACCTTTATGGACTTCCTCAAAATAGGCATGCTCATAATGGTCTTAACTGTAGGTGCCGGCGTTGGGATATTATGGCTTAGGTATGTGTGGTGATGAACATGAAAATACTCGTGTTGGTAGACGGCTCGAAGTGGAGTCAAAAGGCAGCTCTTCATGGAGTTGCGGTTGCCAAGAAAAAGAACGCAAAATTGGTGCTGTTTTCTGTTTTGGATAGGAGAGAAGCCAAGGCAGTTGCATTCAACCTGGGAGCAAGACAAGGAGACTTTGAGAAAGTGCGCAGTTTTGAAGAGGAAATCTGGAACAACATGAAAAGAGACATTCAAGATGTTATGAGCGAAATGCTAAAGTTCTGCCGAGAAGAGGGAGTGAACTGTTCCATAAAGATTGTCGAAGGGATTGCGAAGGATAAAATCCTTGAAGAAGCAAACAGCGGGGAGTATTCACTTGTAATAATGGGGGCTTACGGGAAGAGTGGAAAAACGAGGATAGGGAGTTTGCTGGAAGAGATAGCTGGCAACGTGAAGCCTCCACTCTTGATAGTGCGCTAGTCTTTAGCTTCGAGATATTTAACCTCTATGATGCCATCCAACTTCTTCTTTTAAGCTAAGTAGCGCCATTCTGGTGAGGGGTATGTGAACCTTCCCGATTATATCGAACGGGCCTGTAACCACATGCACCTCATCAATAATCCCCAATCTCTCGAGCCGTTTTGTATGAGAAACTATAGTAGAGGGGGTCAAGTTGAGCTTTTCTGCAATTTCGCTCTGGTTTTTGTCCCCTTCCGCAAGTAAAAGGAGTATCTTTCTTTGGCTTTCGTTTGAAATTTCCCTCTTTTTCAAGATGCCGTAGGTGATATTGTAGGTTTCCTATCCCTATGTTGAGTTCTTGGGCCAATTTGCGAAAGGTTATTCCCGGATTCTTTGTGACATAGTCCAAAATTCTTTCTCTGGTGCTCATGAATATCAAACCAAAATATAATTCGAGTGTTTTAACTCTTTGTGGTACGTTTCTCAAAAGAGTATTTTATTGGAGCCCCGGGCGGGGTTTGAACCCGCGACCTGCCGCTTACCAAGCGGCCGCTCCACCAGGCTGAGCCACCGGGGCACCGAAAGAAAGAAGCCAAAATTGCATATATAAACTTTTCGCTCAATCAGTTCTCAAATTAAAAAGACATAGATGGAAGGCTAATATTCCCTCTCCACTATGAAGTCTGCCAACAGCTCAAGCTGTTTCCTTGCCTCGCTTTCTGGGAGTATTTTTAGTGCTTTCTTTGCCTCATCTGCCAGTTCTCTTGCAACTTTTGCAGCGTAGTCTATGCTTCCATAATTTTTGAGGAGTTCAATTGCTTCTTTGATTTCCTCTTGAACGTCCTCCTCTATTATCCCCTCTCCCTTTACATCACCGGCGTATTTCCCAAATATCTTGAAAAACGCTGCTTTGTCTTCTTCACTTGCGTTTTCAAGGAAGTGTGCAACTATGAGAGTTTTTTTACCCTTTCTTATGTCACTCCCCACTGGCTTCCCGAGTTTCTCTTCGTCTGCTATCAAATCGAGAACGTCATCCCATATCTGGAACGCTATGCCTATGTTCCTTCCATATTTTGACAACGCCTTAATGTATTCCTCGCTTTCTGTCCCAATAATACCTCCTATCGTGGCTGAGGCATCTATAAGTGCTCCAGTTTTTCGGCTTATCATTTTCATGTACTCATCTATAGTGACTGCTTCCCTGTTCTCAAACTCCAAGTCCATTGCCTGGCCTTCGCATAGTTCGTTTGATGTTTTTGCAATGACATCCAGAACCCTTACAGCCTTCTCAGCCTTGACAGGTATCTTTGCCACAGCCTCAAAAACCTTCGAAAATAGCAAATCTCCAGCTAAAATTGCCATGTTTATTCCCCAAATTTTATGAACTGTTGGTCTGCCCCTTCTTTTTTCGTCCATGTCCATTATGTCATCATGAACGAGGGAATAGTTATGGAGTAGCTCTACAGCCGCTGCCGCGTAAACGGCCTTCTCTGGGTTTCCACCAACAGCTTCAGTAGAGGTTAAGACTATGAACGGCCTAACCCTCTTTCCTCCCGCGAGAGGATAATGTCTTGCAGCGTCATAAAGAACTTTGGGCTCCTTTTCGGGTATAAGCTCGAAAATAGCCTCATCGACGACCTTGGCCTTTTCTTTTAGTGCTTTAAATAGTGGGTCAAACTTCATTCTATCACCTCACATCGACTTTGTAACCGTTTCTTGACACAAAAACGTCCCTTCCGATGAGATACCCTTCCTCTTCGGCAAGCTCAGCATAATGGGTGAGCATCCTAAACTCTCCATGGGCGGGGATTATATTCTCTGGATTTAAAAGCTTAATCAAATATCTGTGATCTTCCCTGCTCGCATGACCTGAGACGTGTAAATCTTTAACCATTCTCACTCCTCTCATTCTGAGCTTTGTTTCAAGGGCATAGCGTTGGGCTATGTTTAGCGGATTCGGGATAACTCCAGCCGAAAACACAACGGTGTCATCTTTTCCGATGTCATAGAGTTCCCCATTAGCCATCCTTGTAAGCACTGCCCCCGGTTCACCCTGGTGCCCTGTGACTATTAGGAGATAGTTCTCCTTGGCCTGAGAAACCTCTCTGAGTGTTTTTTGAACAGCATTTGGGCTTCTCACAGCTTTTGCCCCTTTCATCTTTATTAGACCAAGCTGTTTTGCTATGCCTGTGTATTTTGCAAGCGATCTACCTACCAAAACCGCCTGCCTGCCCATGTTGTTCGCTATCTCTATCAGCTCTTGCAGACGGGCTATGTGGGAAGCAAAGGTTGTGGCGATTAGCCCTTTCTCCTCCATACCCTCATAGTAAAAAAAGTCCTCCAAGAGAAGCTTTGCAGAGGCTTCACTTGGTGTTTTTGTTTCCTCAGCAACCCTTGTGGATTCTGGTATCAAAATTTTTACTCCTTCCTGGCCTATTTCCTTGAGTCTCTTGTAATCCGGCTTCTCTCCAAGGGGGTTGTGGTTGTCGAACTTATAATCACACGCATAAACCACTGCACCTTCGGGCGTATGGATAACCACCATCGAGGAGTGCGGGATTGAGTGGGTAATTTGAACAAACTCTATAGCCAAATTTTCGCTAACCTGAACAATCTCCCCGTACTGGGTCTCATACATTGGATTTGTAACCTCAAAATACTGCTCGCTCCTCACCTCTCCCTTTGCGAGCTTTATTGTGTAAGGGGTTCCGTAGATTGGAACATCTGGATAGTGAGGAGCAAGCTTTGCTATAGCTCCTATGTGGTCTAAGTGGCCATGAGAAAGTGCAACGGCAACGACTTTTTTGTTTTTGAGGGGGGAATCATCGGGGATTGCACCCAACTTTCTTAAATCCCTCGAACTCATCTGCTGAAAATTAACGTCCTCATGGATGAGAACCCTATCAAGCCTGATTCCCATGTCAATAATCACAACTTCTCCTTCATATTCAACGGCAGTCATGTTTTTTCCTACTTCCTCGTAACCGCCCAGTGTGTAAACTTTTATCATTTTAGTTCCTCCTTGTTTGACCTCTAAGCTCTCACGAGCATAAGGCCGAGCTAAGTAATAATCGAAGGTGGGGTTTAAAAAGCTAAGCTTTTTGGGGTTGATACTGTCAGGAGAAAGTTCTTAATTGCCCATCCAGCTTATTATCCTAACCGGTATCCCCTCAAAATGTGATGTTTTCATAAGTTTAAAAAAGCATTCCAAAGATATTAGAGATAGGTTCCCTGTCACTTTTCAACTGGCTATAATAGCGTTTTTATTCACACTCATCATTGGAATTCCTCTTGGGCTGATTTCCGCCCTAAAGAGGAATAGTATTGTGGATACGATAGTTAGAATTTTTGCCTTAATTGGAGTTTCAACTTTAGGGCTGGGTGCGACACCCCCAATTGCCGATTGGGGTAGAATAGTCTATGATGGGGCACAGTACTTCCCAAAAGCCTGGTGGTTGGTATTCTACCCAGGTCTCATAGTCATGCTCGTTGCCCTTGGATGGAACCTCCTCGGAGACGGTCTCAGAGATGTCCTAGATCCAAAGACAAGAAGAAGCATAGAGTTCAAAGTTAAGAAGAGCAAGAAGGGGGGAGAGGAAAATGCCTGAACCAATATTCCAAGTTAGAAATTTAACCGTTCACTTTTACACCTACGCCGGAATTGTAAAGGCCATTGAAAACGTATCCTTTGATGTCTATAAGGGGGAAACTTTTGCACTCGTAGGGGAAACCGGATGTGGGAAAAGCGTCACATCAAGAGCTTTAACTCAATTGATAGAACCCCCTGGAAGAATAGTAAATGGTGAGGTTATTTATCACTCAGAAAAAGGACCCATTGATCTGCTAAAGCTCAGTGAAGAAGAAATAAGGGAAATAAGAGGAAATGAAATAGCATACATCTTCCAAGACCCTCACGCTTCTCTTGACCCGCTATACACCGTGGGCTACCAAATAGCAGAAGCTATGGAGGTTCACGGGAAAGTTAAAAACATAAAAGAGGGAATTAAAAGAGCTGTAGACATGTTAAGAGCAGTTTTAATCCCGGATCCAGAAAAAAGAGTGCACAACTATCCGCACGAATTAAGTGGAGGAATGAAGCAGAGAGTTGTTATTGGGACCGGAATTGCAAACAATCCAAAGATCCTCATTGCAGATGAGCCTACAACAGCCTTAGACGTTACGGTTCAAGCCCAAATTCTGGATTTAATAGACAGTCTAAAAGAGAAGTATCACGCGACGGTTATACTAATTACCCACAACTTGGGTGTTGTTGCTGAAACTGCCGACAGAGTAGCAGTGATGTATGCGGGTAAAATAGTGGAGATAGGGAGCGTAGAGCAAATTTTCAAAAATCCCCTCCATCCCTACACCAAAGGACTATTAAAAGCCGTTCCAAACCCAATGACAAAGATTGAACGCCTAGAAGCTATTCCCGGTACAGTGCCTAACTTGATAATTCCCCCAGGAGGCTGCAGATTCCATCCGAGATGCCCGTATGCTATGGAAGTGTGTAAGCAGAAGGTTCCCGAGCTGGTTGAAATAGAAGATGGGCACTTTGTTGCATGCCACCTTTACTGAGGTGAGAACATGGAGAAAGTACTTGAGGTTAAACATCTGAAGAAATACTTCCCAGTTAAAGGGTTATTCTTCACCAAAGGGTACGTTAAAGCGGTTGACGACATAAGCTTTGAGATATACAGGGGAGAAACCTTCGGTTTAGTTGGGGAAAGCGGATGTGGGAAAACAACCACCGGAAGAACGATCCTCCGCCTTATAGAACCAACAAGTGGTGAAATAATCTTCAAGGGGAAAAACGTGATAGAACTTAAAGGGGATGAACTCCAGCAATTCCGCAGAGAAGCCCAAATAATGTTCCAAGATCCCTATTCTTCCCTAAATCCGAGACAAACGGTATTCGAGATTATAATGGAACCAGTGAGATTTCATGGGATTCATGTAGATGACCCGGAAGAGTTCGTAATAAGGTTGCTTGAAAGCGTAGGTCTTAACGAGATGCATCTCTATCGTTATCCCCACGAGTTTAGCGGTGGGCAGAGACAGAGAATTGCATTAGCAAGGTTGCTCGCTCTAAGACCAGAATTCATCGTGTTGGATGAGCCCACTTCAGCACTTGATGTATCAGTACAAGCAAATATCCTAAACACCTTAAAAGACCTTCAGCAGGAGTTCGGCTTTACGTATCTCTTCATCTCCCACGATCTTGGTGTAGTCAAGTATATGAGCCACAGAATGGGAGTGATGTACCTTGGAAAGCTCGTGGAAGTTGGTCCAGCAGAAAGAATATTTGAAAACCCCTTGCATCCGTATACCCAGTTTTTGCTCTCCTCAATCCCGGTTCCCGACCCTGAGCTTGCTAGGGAACTAAAAGCAAAGAGACAAAAGATTACTGGCGAGCCGCCAAGTCCAATAAATCCACCATCAGGATGCAGATTCCATCCGAGATGCCCATATGCAAAGGAGATTTGTAAGAAGGAAGAACCACCATTAGTGGAAGTGGAGCAAGATCACTACGTGGCCTGCTGGCTGTACTCTAAGGCATAGAGTGCTTGCCTAAACCCATTATCTCGCTTTAAAAGCTCTGTATAAATGGGGTCTTTTTCCCCTTTTTCGTTATATATTTCATCCCCTCTAAGCTCAATTGTGTAGTACCTCCATTCTACTGGTCGCAATTTTATATCCCTAAGCTCAATCGGATTTTTAACCCCTAAAACCTCTTGAAGAAGAGAGAGTGCCAATAATGCTTCTCGATTTTCTTTTGCAAGTGCTTCATCTTTTTCCTTATGTCTTCGAAATCCGCTAGGAATTCCAAGAATCCTGAGAACATTCCACTTCCGTATATGTCTGAGTCTCTCGTCAAGCCTTCTTCCTGAAAGTTCGTATATTCTCTCAAAGGTTGTCTTAAGGAGTTCCTCAATAGTTTCTTCATCAATCAGCTTTGGAAGTGGATTTTCTGCATCTTTTGGGAGATTGCCCTCAAATTTCCTTATAAGGACACTGATGTGTTCTGCTTTCTCAACTTTTCTGGAAAAGTAGGCGTCTAGCATAAAGCGTCTTCCCTTTACTTCGAAAACGAGATACGGCACCTCAATCCTCATGAGGCTTAATATTTCAAAAAGCTATATAAACGCTTTTCTTTTATTTGGGCTGATGGGTATGAAGGTAGAGGAACTTAAATCACTGGGAGTCGATGAGAGAGTTATAGGGCTGATACGCGAGAGAGGTATAGAAGAGCTGTATCCCCCTCAAGCAGAGGCATTGAAAACTAAGGTGCTCAGCGGAGGTAACTTGATTTTAGCCATCCCTACTGCCTCTGGAAAGACCCTTGTTGCGGAAATAGTGATGATAAACAAGATTCTCTGTGAGGGGGGAAAGGCAGTATATCTTGTCCCCCTAAAGGCACTTGCCGAGGAAAAGTACAAGGAATTCAAGTTCTGGGAAAAGCTTGGAATTAGGATAGCAGTGACAACTGGGGATTACGACAGTGCAGAGGAGTGGCTTGGGAGATATGACATTATAATAGCAACATCAGAAAAATTTGACTCTCTGCTTCGCCACAAGTCTCCATGGATAAGGGATGTCAAGCTTATAGTTGCGGATGAAATTCATCTTCTCGGCTCATATGACAGAGGGGCTACCTTGGAGATGATTCTCGCTCACTTAAGGGATAAAGCCCAGATTTTAGGACTGAGTGCAACAATTGGAAATGCCGAAGAGCTTGCGGAGTGGTTAAATGCTGAGCTGGTGGTGAGTGAATGGCGCCCCGTAAGCCTAAAAAGGGGTGTTTTTCACCATGGACAGCTTTTCTGGGAAGATGGGAGTATTGAAAAATTCCCAAGCCAGTGGGATTCTCTCGTTATTGACGCTTTAAAAAAAGACAAACAGGTGCTCGTCTTTGTCAATACCCGAAGAAGTGCCGAAAAAGAAGCCCTTCTATTAGGGGGAAAAGTTCAGAGATTTTTAAGCAAGCCTGAAGAGAGGAAGCTAAGGCAAATAGCGGATGAACTTGAGAGCACTCCAACAAATGAGAAACTTAAAGAGGCTCTGAAGAAAGGGGTAGCATTTCACCATGCAGGCTTGGGAAGAGAAGAGCGCTCCATTGTGGAAGAAGCCTTTAGAGAAGGGCTTATAAAGGTGATTACAGCCACCCCGACCCTGTCCGCTGGCGTAAATTTGCCCGCGTACCGTGTCATAATTAGGGACACAAAGCGCTATTCAAACTTCGGATGGAGTGACATTCCCGTTTTGGAGGTACAGCAGATGATGGGAAGGGCAGGGAGACCTAAATACGACAAAGAGGGGCAGGCAATAATAATTGCAAAGACCGAAAGGCCAGAGGACCTGATGAAGAGATACATCTTTGGAAAGCCGGAAAATCTCTTTTCAATGCTCTCAAATGAGGCCTCCTTCAGGAGCCAAATCCTTGCCCTAATAACAAACTTCGGAGTTAAAAACTTCAGAGAGCTAATAGAATTCTTGGAGAAGACCTTCTACTATCACCAGCGGAAGAACCTTGAAACCCTTGAAGGAAAGGCCAGGGACATAGTCTACTTTCTGCTTGAGAACGAGTTCATCGATATTGATCTAAACGACCAGTTCATGCCGCTCCCATTTGGAATAAGAACTTCTCAGCTGTATCTCGACCCGTTAACGGCTAAAAAGTTCAAAGATGCCTTTGAGAAGCTTGAAGAAAACCCAAATGCACTGGGTATTTTCCAGCTTTTGGCTTCCACCCCGGATATGGTTTCTCTAAGGATAAGGCACAGAGAACAGGAGGATATCCTCGACTATGCCTATGAGATGGAGGGCTATCTTTACCAAAACATCCCCTATTGGGAAGACTACAAATTTGAGAAGTTCCTTGGAGAGGTAAAAACGGCAAAACTTCTCCTTGACTGGATTAATGAAGTCCCCGAAGCGAGAATCTTGGAAACCTATGACATAGACACCGGAGATCTTTACAGAATACTGGAGTTGGCGGATTGGCTCATGTATTCCCTAATTGAGTTATACAAGCTTTCCAGCCCCAAAAAAGAGATTTTAGACTTCTTAAAGAAGCTTCATTTAAGAGTGAAATATGGAGTTAGAGAGGAGCTTCTTGAGCTTACAAGCCTTCCAATGATAGGCAGGAAGAGAGCAAGAGCTCTATACAATGCAGGATTTAAGAGCATAGAAGACATCGTAAAAGCAAAGCCCAGTGAACTCTTAAAGGTGGAGGGAATTGGAGTTGGAATCTTGGAAAAGCTATACCAACACTTTGGAGTGGAACTCCCAAAAGTCAAGGCAAAGAAAAAAGCAAGAGGAGGAACGTTAGATGAGTTTTTCAAATGAGCAACCTTTTTAAATCAATTAGCTTTAGATGGGTGTGGGCAATGATAATCTGTATAGTAGGAATGCCCGGTTCTGGAAAAGGCCAGATAGTGAAAATTTTTGGTAAGTATGGAGTGCCTCACGTTTCTATGGGAGATATTGTAAGGGAAGAAGCTGATAAAAGGGGAATCCCCAGGACTCCAGAGGGAATGAACAGTGTGAGCATTCAACTTAGGCAGGAGCTTGGGGACAATGCCGTGGCAAAATTAACAATCCCAAAGGTAAAAGAACTACTAAAGAAGCACAGGGCAGTCATAATTGATGGAGTAAGGTCTCTGGAGGAAATCCAGACGTTTAAAGATGCTTTTCCAGAAGAAGAGATAATCATAATAGCCGTACACTCTTCGCCAAGAAAAAGATTTGAGAGGCTTAGCAGAAGAGGGAGAAGCGACGATCCAAAAACATGGAGTGAGTTTGAGGCCAGAGACTGGAAAGAGCTCAAGTTTGGAATTGGGAATGTCATAGCTTTAGCGGATTACTTGATAGTTAACGAAAACCACATAGCAGAATACAAAAGAGAAATAGAGGAACTCGCGGAGAAACTTGGACTAAAAAGCAGCAGAGCTACCTTTTGAGCCATGTATCTAAGCCGGTTTGTTTTGAGCTTTGATACCTTAAATCCTCTTTCCTGTATCCAAATGCTTCAAGGATTCTAAGTACTGCCGGCAAAACTTGGTTTTCTATGTAGTAGTCTGGATCGTACTTGTGCTTTTCAGGATCGTATTCTGTAAGTAAAATTACCCTATCGCTTATCTTTCCGCTTCCTTTGAGAACGAGATAGCTTATTATTGTCCCTGGTTTCACTTTTATCCCTCTTGTGGCAAGTCTTTTTGCTATCGACACATGGGGGCCAATGGCTTTGTAGTCCTTTAAATCCCTGGTAATCTGCTCATGGATAACAAGCTTTTCAAGTGGAACCCTGTATTTTGCTATTTTCTCTACAACATCTCTAACAATTTCTACAGCTTTTTCAACACTTCCATCTTTAAGTATAGCCTCTAAAACCTTTGCCTGAGTCTCTTTAGCTATCTCACTCCAGTCCCTCCTTACTACTTCCAAGCCCCTTGTTGTTATTCTGCCCTCTTCATCTATGACTGCATAGCGCTTTTTTGTAACAAAGAACCCCCTCAAGTAAAAGCCCTCATACTCAAGCTCAAGCAGACCTGGAAGTTTGGAGTTTATGTAATTTAGGAACTCTCTGGCTTTCTTTTTAATGATTTCAGGCTTTTCTCCGGGTATTGTGGCATAAAACCCGTCGGTGTCTGCATAAAGAACTTTAAAGCCAAATTTTTCCTCTATTTCTTTTATCGTCATCTCTATGTAGTGCCTCCCCCACGCGGTAACACTTTCGGCACATTCCTTCGAGTACCATCTCGCTTTAGGATACCCCATGTAGCCGTAATAACTATTTGCAAGCAATTTAACGGCCCGTTGTCTATAATCAAGCATTTTCTTTTCGATTGGGTCAATTGTAGCTTTCATTTTCTTCTTTATCTCTTGCCTCATTGCAATTAAGTCCCCGAGTATGGAGGGAATAAAGCCCGGAAAGTCCTTGCAGAACCTATAGCTTACTATCGGAGCAATATCATAATTTTCGCAACCCTCTTTTTCGAGAGTGTCCGGCGATACGTTATGGGTAACTATTATTGAGGGATACAAGCTACGGAAATCCAAATAAATGATGTTCTCCCATAAACCCTTTTCTGGCTCTTTTACATATCCTCCCAGGTAAGTTGTTCTTAAACGTCTCTTGTATTCCTCTTCATCAGGTTTGTTTGGCGCAAGTTCATTCCTTGCGTATGCCACCCTTAACAAATACCACTCCACGAGGTTGCCGGTGCTTGATCTCGAGACGTCCCACACGCTTTGACCTATCAGCTTCGCCAGCTCAGCTTCCATGGGGAAGAATTCCTTTCCGAGCTCATAAGTCGCCCTTGCATCTTCCATTGAGTACTGGGCCAGTTTTTTCATGCTTTCTTCTGTTTCCCAGATAGCGGCTATCTCCTCCGCTCCTAATTTGCTTTTGGTTTTTCCCAAAACTGCTTCATAAACTGCCTCAAGCGTATACGTCGGAAGGTTTATAGTCCTTCGCACAACTGGGAAAAGATCAAAATGTATTCTGCCCTTGATTTCTACAGCGAAGCTATCCCCCATTCTCTGGATCTTGGGTTCGGGATTTTCTTTGTCCCTTCCTAAGACAAGCCGAACCCCCAGCTTTTCTGCCCGTTTTATGAGATACGGCAAATCAAAATTGTCCCCATTGTAGGTTATTATCACATCCGGGTCTTTTTCTTTAACAACCTGAACAAAGCGCTTTATCATCTCCCTTTCATTGGATACAACATCGACATACGGTAAATCAATGTTCTTCCACGTAATTACTCTGGCCTCTTCTTCATCGGCATAACTAATCATTATTATCTCGCCTTTTCCAAATTCATCTCCCTCATGATAAAACGTTTCAATGTCAAAGGCGAGGAGCTTAAGCTCCTCGTCTCCCTCCATAGGAATCAAGCCCTTGTCTATGAGATAACGCTTGGCAAATGGTATGTCATATTCGTAAATGTCGATAACAGCTGGATGCTCTTTTATCTTGTCCCTCATAGCCGGAACGTCTTGGGGATGCTCGAAAATGAGCTTCCAGACCTCAACTTCCCTTCCCAAAAATTTTTTTCTGACTTTCACTGCATCGAGCACTCTCACGGTTTTTCCATGTCTCTCGCCCTTTATTGCCTTTATCTCCTCAATAGCGGAGTCATCTTTGAGAAGAGCATATATATAGGGCTGAAAATGGGGATCAAGTTCTATTTTAAACTCCCCGTTCTCTTTCTTAAAAATTCGGATTATAGGTTTACCATCTTTTGTTATGTAATCAGTGTCCAGTATCATAGATACCACCAGATATAGAGTGGAATTCAAATTAAATAAAAGTTCCGCCAAATTTTTAAACCTCCCCCCAAATCGAAAGTCATGGAGTTGTTCTACAGAATAACCCTTCACGAACTCATTGCAGATGTACTGACCCTCATAGAGGAGCGTGAGCTTTCATCAAAAAATGCTTTGGAGAGAGTTTTCAAGAGAGTTAGCGGGAAGGACAGAGAAAGGGCGAGAGGTTTAGCTCATGCTTACGTTTTTGAAATTGAAAAATGGAGGAAGAAAATAGATTTTATTGCAAACTCCCTCCTCAAAGGAACCAGAATCGAGGATCTCGACCTTTATCTTGCCAATCTTCTCAGGATTGGAATATTTGAAATGAAGTTTAAGGGTGTTAATCCAGCAATAGCCACGGATTCGGTGGTTAGAGTCGTAAAGGAAAAATACGACTTAAACAGAGCAAAATTTGTAAATGCTGTTCTCAGAGAGGCAGAAAAATTCGATCTGGAAAAAGCTCTAAAAAAGCTTAAAGAGAAGGATAGGGTAGAGTATCTAAGCGTAAAATTTTCCCATCCACGTTGGTATGTTGAATACGTAATTGACCTTCTCGGCTATGAAAGTGCAGTTAGACTTTTGCTGAGCAACAACAGACCACAGAGGTACTATGTAAGGGTCAACCCGCTAAAGACGGACATAGATAGGCTTGAGGAGTATTTGGAAGAACATGGTGTTAGAACTGCAAGAACTCCAGTTGATGATGTCCTAAAGGTCTTAGAGTACGAAACACCTATAACCCGCTTGGATTGGTATAAGGAGGGCCATTTTGTTATTCAAGACCTTGCGAGTGCTTATGTTGCCCATGTCCTTGCTCCCGAGAGAGGGGAGCGTATTCTTGATCTTGCCGCTGCACCTGGAAGCAAGACCTTCCACGCAGCTCACTTAATGGAAAACACCGGAGAGATAATTGCCGTTGATTATTCTCTTGAAAGGCTCCAAAAAATGAAGGCAAAAATGAAAGTTCTTGGCGTCAAAAACGTCAAACTTGTGCACGCAGATGGGATGAAATTTAAAGATAAAGAGCCATTTGACAAGATAATTCTCGACGCTCCCTGCTCTTCTTCCGGAACATACAGGCAGTTCCCAGAGGTCAAATGGCGCTTTGATGAAAAAAAGATAAAAAAAGTCATTCAAGTCCAAAAAGCTATGATAAGAAACGCTTACAAAAATCTAAGAGAAGGCGGGGAAATGACGTACTCCACGTGCTCAATAAGAGTCGATGAAAACGAGGAGAACATAAAGTACGCCATAAATAAGGTAGGATTTGAACTCCTCGATTATCCATTCTCATGGGGAGAGAAGGGGTTCACTGAGATTGGGGATAAGGTTTTTAGGAGTTTTACCCATTTACACGACTGTAACAGCTTTTTCATCGCAAAATTGAAAAAATAAAGGAACTAACCAATTCCTTCCTCAAGAACACCAACCACA
Organism: Thermococcus sp. 2319x1; assembly: GCF_001484685.1. NCBI lineage: Archaea > Methanobacteriati > Methanobacteriota > Thermococci > Thermococcales > Thermococcaceae > Thermococcus > Thermococcus sp. 2319x1. Next base: position 1,068,454 of record NZ_CP012200.1, read on the forward strand.
TCTCTTACGTGGAAATATGCTTTCCTCAGGTTTATGAACACCTTAATACTGTTTAAATTCTGAAGTATTGGTCCATTTTCTTCGGCTTTTGCAAAATATTCTTCAGCAAGTGCTTTACAGTGGAGAGCCATTTCTAAAGTTTCATTATCTAGTTCACCTGCCTCGGGACTGCCATGGAGTAAGTTAAACTCTTCTGTGGTTTTCTGGTATTGTCTGTAGTAGAAGAAGTTCCATATTATATAGTTAAATTGCTTCTCAACCACTTTTGGTCCCTCTTTTTTGGAGGTATACTCCAAATTCTCTGTTATGAGCTTCTTAAGAAAGTCCCTCCACTCCATCCCTCTATACCTAACACTGTATTCGAATGTAAGCCCAGTAGCTAAAACACTACCACGTCCGAGGGGATATATTATTGTGCTTGGTCTGTTGTAATCTGGAGTAGTACCATCTCCCTGAACGGTAACTATTTCCGCACCTGCTGGCACGTTGATTAAATAACCATGGCTTGCGTAGGTGCTGTAGAGCCAGGTTCCGTTCTTGATAATGTAATCGTAATTAGAGTAGCTTCTTGTAATTGAAACCCCACCTGGAAGTGAAGTTGTCCAAAGCCCTCCATGCCACCCCCAGTTAGCCGCATGAACGTGGAGCACTTTTCCTGCCTTTACAAACTCTTCAAGCTTTGGCATCTGCGGACCAAGATCATCGTAAAACTGCTGGTTCTGATCACTTGCAATTAAGATCATGTCGTAGGTATTTATTAAATCAGAAGCAGTTAAGGAATTTAACTGAGCAGCGGTCATAACATCATATGGGACTCCAAGTTCAGTCAATACCACTTCATTTGCATTAGAATTCCATGCATCTACGTTCTTCAGTATTAGCACTTTCTTTCCTGTGGGTCCTTGGGCTGCAGAAAAGCCAAGGCTACTCAAAACAAACAAGAAAACGACTAAAAGCCCTAAAACTTTTTTCATAACTTAAGACCCCCGACTTATCACTATGGTGTTTGGGCAAGAATACTATATAGGTAATTGGTCATTACCGTTCTGCCTACCCGTAAAGTGTGTGTAGGGTGTTAATTTCGTAACGGGTAGGCTTCCACCCTCTGGTTTCATCGGGTGGCTTTCGGGGGGAACGGAAACTCCCCACATCTTCAGGGCTTTCGGCAGTCTCCATTCGGGCTTAACAACCCCACATATCGGAGACTACCACATCATTAAAATTACAACTCAAAACTATTTAAAAAAATCGCCCTACGAACTTCAACAGACTTTCCACTTTTAACTATCTACGAAACAGCCCTTTTTAAATTCAACAAAAATCCCAAAAAGAGGATACAGTAAAATAGACAATGTTATAGAAGTGGTTTCCTCTTCACAGGCCCGTTGGGATACTCCTCCTCAAAAATCTCCGCTGTAAAACGGTAAACTTCTGTGTCTTCATCCAACCAGCAGTCCGGTGGAAGGCCTGCCTTCCAGCATGTTTCACTCAAGAATTCCTCTTCATCCCATCCCCATTCGACGGGAACTTGAGGAAGCAAAAGCCCACTGTAAATTCCCTTTTTAACTATGAGCCCATCTCTTCCTACCTTTATTTTCTTGGGCCTCTCATGGGGAGACCCCTCTATGGGCTCCGGAGGGGTTAGAACGCTAACCTCTATCCTTAAATCCTTCAGTTCCTCCAATTCCACCGGGGGAAATCGTGGATCGTCGACGGCTGCGTAGATTGCGGCCTTTATGGTCGCCTTTACCAGGGGATATATTGGATATGGAAAACCTATGCATCCTCTTAATGCCTGCGTAGGGGGAACTTTCGATCTGTTGAGAGTTACAAAAACCCCCATTTTTTCCCACAATTCGGGAGGAGTGTCCTTAGGAGGTTCTATTTCCTTACCAGACTTCAGGTACTCCTCTATGGCTTTTCTGGCGAGCTTTACCAGAAATTCTCCCCACTCATCTTTTATCTTATACATGTCTCTCACCGACATTCTTTTGTTAGTTAGACAAAATAAGGCTTTCGACACTGTCAGGATAAGCATTGGAGTGTCGGGTTTAAAAAGAAGGGGACATGAAGGCTGAAACCATTATTTACTATGTTACTCCCTTAAAACCCCTTCACCCCAACAAAATTCCAGTAGAAAAGAAAATCAAAGCAGTAGAATTATTGCAAGGCCTTAGCTACCGCAAGTCTCCAGAATACTCGAAATAAGCCACACAAGAGCCGAAACAGTTCAAAAAATAGCGGAAGCAATCTACCGGCCAAAAAATCCTTGGAGTGAAAAAACAGAGAAACTTCATCGCAGTTGAGGAAACAATAACAAAAATCAACGGGAGAGAAGAGTTCTCTGGGCTGCAATTGACGTTGAGAGCAAGGAGGTTTTAGCAGTCTGGATTGCAACCCTTGGAAACTGGTGGACCGTCAGGGACTTAAAACCAAAAAATTTATAAGAGCATTGTAATCCCTAACTTATCGAGGGCCGGTAGCTCAGCCTGGTTAGAGCACCGGGCTTTTAACCCGGTGGTCGCGGGTTCAAATCCCGTCCGGCCCGCCACTTAACAACTTTTCTAAGAATCGAAAGAGCTTAAAGTTTTGAATACCAATTATCTTAACGGGTGATAGCATGGATGTTTTTGAGCTGGCTAAAAAATATCATGTTGAACTGGGCATAAAGGAACCGAGTTTTGCCACGATGGCAGCGGAGCTTTTCGGAGATCTTGGATTGAGCATAATGAACCATTTGAAAGAGGAAGGATACACTTTAAAGAGCACAAGGTTCCTGGACTATGAGAAGAGCCTCGTATTGGAAATAGTAAAAGAAAAAAAGAGCTACGAAATCCTCTTGAGAAAGCTTTAATAGCTCACTTCATAGTCAAAGGTTACTTCTTCCTTTTCTCCAGGATTAACCGTTACTTTGAATTCCACGTAGTTGGCCGTCTCTACTATTGGACTCACCGAGCTTTCCAAGATTTTTCCACGCCACTTGTAGTGTCTGACAATTACTTCCCTACTCTCTTTGCCGAAGTTTTCTATCGTGACTTTGATTTTATAGTAGGAATATCTTTCCCCGTGCTTTTCTTCCAGCACTTCCGTTTTTCCTTTTAGGTCCACATCTCTGCCTAATTTAAGCCTCAAAATGTCGCCTTTTGCAGTGTGATCTATCATCTGCTCTCCAATTAAAACGTTCTTGTCCTCCATTTCTTTGTAGATTTCCACAACACCTCTGGGAAGAACTTCACCCGTCTTTAGGGAGATAATCTCATAAACATCTTGACTTCCACCGTAGGGATGGCTTTCATAGAGGTACTCCCGCGTAAACTCGCTCTCCTGGTAGATGTAAGGGATGAGCTTTTTCTCAAATGCCTCTATGTCAATAGTCCCGAGTTTGTAGAGGTAAAAGGCTTCCAGTTTTGTCTCCTGAATCGGTTGCTGAGGTACCTCTTTGGCAACCTCTAACGTATAGTACCTCTCAATAACCGCTTGGGGAGGCTGATAAAACTGCACATCTCCAGAAACAAGAAGGACGTCAGCGTTTTCAAAGCTCTTGTTTGTGGGATTGTCGAGTATGATGTAGCCGTAAAACTCTGCCTTGTCACTTAGGTAGAGCTTGTACCTTGAGCTCCAGCCTATTCCTCCAACCCGGTAGATGAGCTTAAAGAAGTACTTTCCATCCTCCTCAGCGTTTACTATGGCATAAACATCCGCGGTACTTTCTTCACCGATTGAGGCCATCTTCATATAGGCTATTTCCTCTGGACTTATCAAATAATAACCGTCTCCTTGCATTGCTATCTTTCCGTCTTTGTATCCCAGGAATTTTCCACCTATTGTTTCTCCGCTTTTCAGTTTTATTGTTATCTCCTTTCCAATATTGGCTTCGATCAGATCTTTTCCTTTGAGCTCTTTACTTACCAATCCAAGCACTTTCGCCTTCCCATCAAGAGGCTTCAGCGTAACCTCATTAATTTGAAGTCCTTTAAGCATCTCCAGCGGAACTTCATTTATGCCTTTCTTCAGCTCAAGTTGAATGGTCTTTTCCACAACTCCAATGCTGGCTGAATCATAAAGTGCAAGTGCAGTGTGGCCCTCTTCAGCTTTCGTTTGATGGAATACAATCATGGCTAGAAGAACAAAAATCACCAAAACTCCTCCAACAATTTTTCGCTTCATTTCAATCACCCAAGGAGATATCAACCTCACTCTATTTATAGGAATCGACAGCTTCAATCACATTCGAAATGGAAAGACTTTTAACATTGTCAACATAACTGAAACTGTCATCCCTATAATCGAGGTGGTAGAGATGGATAGAGTTGCAAAAGCTAGGGAAATAATCGAAAAGGCAAAAGCTGAGAACAGACCACTTGTGGAACCGGAGGCAAAGGAAATCCTCAAGCTTTACGGCATTCCAGTTCCGGATTTTAAGGTTGCAAGAAATGAGGAAGAGGCTGTTCAATTCGCAAGAGAAATAGGCTATCCAGTTGTTATGAAGATAGTTTCTCCACAGATTATCCACAAGAGCGACGCTGGTGGTGTTAAGATCAACATTAAGAACGACGAAGAGGCTAGAGAAGCCTTCAGAACTATTATGGAGAACGCCAAAAACTACAAGCCCGATGCAGATCTTTGGGGAGTTATAGTGTACAAGATGCTCCCCCTTGGCAAGGAAGTTATCGTTGGTATGATAAGAGACCCACAGTTTGGACCCGCGGTGATGTTTGGTCTCGGTGGAATATTCGTCGAGATTCTCAAGGATGTGAGCTTTAGGGTTGCTCCAATAAGCAAAGATGAAGCCCTTGAGATGATCAAAGAAATAAAGGCTTACCCAATCCTTGCCGGAGCAAGAGGAGAGAAGCCAGTTGACATTGAAGCCCTTGCCGATATAATTGTCAAAGTTGGAGAATTAGCCTTGGAGCTTCCAGAGATCAAGGAACTTGACATAAACCCCATCTTCGCTTACGAAGACAGTGCAGTTGCAGTTGATGCCAGAATGCTCCTTTGATTTCTCTTCTTTTTAAATAACCTAAAAAAGGGAAAAGGTTAATACCAGGTTTCAGCTATAACATCATGCTTGTGTATGCTCTCATGGCTCACAACTCTTACGTGAATTCTGCCCTTAAATTTCTGCTTTGCCTTAAATATTATCTCCCTCGCAACATCCTCCACGAATTTGGGATTTGAGTACATTTTCTGAACAACAGCATTTTCATCAACGGTCTTCAATAAGGTATATGTCGGGGAGCTAAAAGAGCTCTCCACCACATCTATCATATCTTCCAGGGCTATCTCCTCATTGTAGTCTGTTCTTATTTCGAGTGTCGCAACCGCTCTCTGGATGTGGGTTTTCCCTTGATTGTTGGCCATCGCGTGTGGACATGCTGTGTTTCCAATTACCTTCACCCTTAAAACCTTCTCAATTTGCCCGGGCTCTTTTATTACCCCAACCTCAACGTCATATGTCTCAAGGCTGATTTTTTTGCTGGCAGGTGTTTCCCTCTCCATGATAAGCTGTGTTTTAATCCACACTTCAGCCCTCTTATGGGGATGCTTTCCTTCCAACCTCTTTATCACCGCGAGACCAAGTTCTTCAAGAGAAGTGTGAGCCTCTCTTACCTCCTCCTCAACGGCCTCACTCATCGTTTCGGTGATGCTTTCAACAAGCCTGCTCATGTGGATGCCCTTCTTTTCCTCAGGAACGTCTATCGTTACCTCAAATGTCGGGATAAAGGTGTAAAGCTTGCCTTTCCAGTTTATTCTCGCTATTGTTCTCAAGTTTGTTATGCCAACTCTGTGAAGTCTCTCTTTGATCTCTGGAATCTCTTCTTGAGTCTCGAACATTTTCTCACCTCCATTAGGAGAACCTAATCGGTTCTTTTAAACTTATCTCAAAAATCTCATAAGCTTCTCGTAACTTTCCTTTGCCACAGTAATATCTTCCCCGTTGAGTCGATAACCGTATTTTGCTTTTTCAAACACGCGGGTAAGTTTATCCAAATCCTCCAAGTCCTCAAAAATATCCCTCAGCTTGTCCTCATGCTCCCAGTGAGTCCAGCTTTTTTGGTAGGGATAACCTTTCCTTATTAACCCCGCAACGACGTTTTTGTACATTTTGATTATTCTTTCCTCTGGGCTTCCCTCAATAGAGTCAAAGGTTACCTCAGGATCAAATTTGGCAACCTCAAGTTTTTCCGGTTTCCTTCCTCTAGTTACGAAAAGAAGAACAAGGATAAGGACAAAAACAAAAATTGGGGCAAGATAAGCATAGCTTGGAAGGGGTTCATAGGTTATTTTGAAAGTATCGTTAAAAAAGCCCAACTTTGGATATTTTATTATAGGCGCTTGAACGCCCCTATAAGGCTCAACCCTTCTGCTGAAAAGAGCCCTTAGGGCTATCACAATCGCCAGAATAAGTACAAGCTCTCGGAGATAATCTCCTTTTGTTCGCTTTCTTTTTTTAACTGACTGCAATGGAATGCCCTTCTCGAAAAGAAACCACACTGAATAGGCAAGAAGTCCAAAGAAAAGGACTGCCCAGAGGATGTAAACCACCTCGATGTTGAAGGTGCTTTGTCCATGTTCCACAGTAGCCCTAAAGAGCACGGCAAAGAGCAACAACATAAGCAAAAATGGGAGCAATCCCTTCATCCTTACCGCCCGTTTATTATGTAGTAGACAGTTCTCAGAGGAATGTTAAGTTCTTCACTTATCTCCCTGGGCGTTTTTCCGCTTTTAATGAGTTCTTCAATAAGCTTTAATGTAGCCGGATCATACTTTTTAGGTCTTCCTCGGGCGTGGTTCATAGGAACAAGCTTAATTCCCATTTGGTTAAGTGCTTTGATGATTTTTTTGGAGACCTTTGGGTACAAGCTCGGAGGGCAGCCAATGACTTTCACATTTGGAGCCCTCTCAAGTATCTTCACAAGGACTATCTTGGTCGGCCTGAGATTTATGTAAACCTCAGAAGCATCCCTATTAAGCTTCTCCTCTATTTTTCTTAAAAGCTCATCATTATTTCTCGCCTTTATCTCAACCCTCATTCTTCTCACCCTTGGAGGAGCTCCAAAAATTGTTTTGCCTTATCACTCTTTGGCATAAACTTCTCAAATTTGTTTGTATCTTCAAATAGCACCATGTGTAAGCCAGAGAGTACGAACTTCTCTATAGCTTCTTTGAGTTCTTCTTCATCTATCCCAAGTAGCTTGCTCACTTTTTCTTCATCAAAGGGGCTAACCCCATACAGAACAACTCCGCCCAATAGGTAGTTGGGAATATTCGAAATCTCGCTCCTCTTCCCGCTTAAGAGGGTCTCAACTTCACATTTCTTGATAATAAGCATGCTACCAAACCCGGTACGGAACTCTGGTTCATCCATAAACGGCAGATCGAAAATTGAGTAATGGCAGTCTATACAAGGCCTCATCTGAGGATAGAGGCCAATAGTTTCCCTCTCCTTTTCAGAGGTTAGGTAATAATATCTGAATAAGTCTAAGGCAAGAATTCTGGCCCCGTCTTCCGGATACAGTGAAGCATAAGCGAGTGAGAGATTATCTATGGTATAGTGACTGTTTATCAATACCCCCTTAGTTTTCACGTAGGTTAAGAGTCTCCACCTAAATTTCTGGCCAAAGCGCTTTTTGAGTTCTCCGTCTATATCGGCATCTACAGGAAGCTCAACTCTCTCTTTCTTTAACCTTCCTCCCTGCCAGTATTCTACCTCTATTCTCATTCCCTTTTTTTGAATTTGGCCTTTTTCCTTGAGCTTGGACTTTATTTCCTTAAAGGTATCTCTGGTTTTGTTGCTTTTTTGTCCCAGAATTCTAAGAACATCACCTGAGTAGGCCAAATGAGGCAATATCTCCATTCTTCCAAGCTTAATGGGCTTTTCAAAGATTCTTATTGAATCGAGTTCTTCTTTGTTGGTTATGTCTTTAACTTCAATAATTTTCTTCCCTTTGTAAAAGGTGTAACTGGATTCTATTGTGGCAAGGGCAATTTTATGGGCTGTTATTGCTGTCCTAAGCCGTTCAAGGGTCAACATGCGGTAGTGATTTCTCAGCAGGATTCTTCTGATATGGGGATCCCGCTCCCTTTTACTTGACATTGTATAAGAGAGAGCCTCGCTAACTCTACGGGAAAGCTCTTCTTCCAAATCTTTAAGGAAGGCAAGATTGCGGTTTAAATTAAAAGCTAAATAAAGAGGGTCGAAATTCTCAAATAACCTGCCCATGTTTATCTTTATGTCGTCCAAAATCCTGTTTATCTGTGCTATAAGCTCTTCAGTTGTCGTCATGGCAGGAGTTCCTCATTGGCAATTTTTTCGGGGAGGTATTTTCTCGCAACGAACTCCAAACTCTTGTTTGCTAATGCCTGTTGTTCAATCCTAACCCCCCAATCGAGTGCCAATTTAAGCTGTCTCTGCCATTCCTTGTTCTGGAACCACGGGTAGTTCATCTCCTCTATAATACGCTTGTAATCCCCGGTTGGGCCGCCTTTCTTGTTCGGCGGAATTCCCTTGAGTTTTTCTGTAACGTTTTCAAGACCGTATTTCTTGATGTCGTCCATCGTCATGCCAACGAACTTTGCCTCTGGCGTTGCAAGCTTTTCGCTAAGGTAAGCCAGGTTTATTGACCCCTGCTTGATTGTAGAGTAGATGTACCATCCATAAGGGTCACCATCGGTAAAGACAATTATCGGCAAACCTTCCTCGTAGTGAAGCCTGTGGATGAGCCTCCTAACGCCTCTTGAAGCCTGTCCTTGAGTGGCAACTATGAGGGCTTTCTCTTTCTTTGGATACTTTTCTTCTATAAGCCTGTCCGCCATAGCGGCAGTCTCTACCACAAGGACGTAATCCACGTTAATTTCTGGAAACTCTATGTGCTCCACCGTTCCTGGAACCGCCCATCCACCCATGCCGAGCCTCGAGGCGTTGAACTCATCTTCCCCATCCTTAATAACGATATCCCCGTAAACGTATCCCCTTCTGTCCGCAGTTATGTGCATCTCTTCCCTTAAAACACCGAACATTCTCTCCAAGTCCTCTATTATGGGATCGCTCTCGCTCTGATCTTCGAAGGTGTTTTCCTTCGTACCGGGGATTGTGTGTTTGTTTGCATAATAGGCTTCTCTCAAGCTTGCGTGCTTGCCCTCAGCAACCAATCTCTTTATGTATGCCGCTATCAAGAGCGTCTGCATAAATCTCCTGGCATGGGCAACGTGGAAGAGATACCTCCTTGAGGTTTTGTTGCCCATCTTAATTAAGCGATCTTTTTCATCGAAATAAACGTTGCTGAGGCCTCTTGTAGGAACATCTATAAAGGGATTTCTGCCTACTTTTAGTTCTTCGAGAACTTCTTTTCCAAATTCCTCAAGCTTTTCAAGGACTTTTTTAGGATTGTAACTGAAGCGTTCCTTAGGTTTTTCACGTTTAAGCATTCTCCTCAGCCTCCAGTGGCTTTTCTTCTATGGTTTCAAATTTCTTTTCGATAATCTTTATCAGAAGAGTTTTTATTGTATCTTCAGGCTCTCCGGTTAGAATGCTCAAAGCCCTGCTTATCTCTGGAACGTACTTCTCAAACGTTTTTCTTCTTTTCACCTGATAGAGCTTGCGGTGTTTTCCTCCAATATACTTGGCAAGTCGTCTTGCAACTTCCATTACAGCGAGTCTTACCTCTTCGTATATCTCCTCTTCACTCGCCACGCTTTGCTTCCCTGTAGAGGTGTAGGGAACGTGCACACTGACTACATTAACCAAAAGCACCAGCGGCGTTCTTTCGAGATCATCCACTCTGTATCTCTTCCAATCGATATTTCTTACCGCAGAGGTTATAACACATGAACCGGCATCAAAGAGCAGGGGAACCCTGTTAGCGTATCTAAGAAGGTCAAAATCACTGCCCAGCTCTCCCCCAAATGCCAAGCCCACCTCTACTTGGAAAGGAATTCCACCACGGTATACTTTGGGAGGTCTTGTCACAGCGGTTACGAACTCTGGCCTCAAAATTCCTAAAAGTCCTTTTTCTATGTTCTTCTCCCCGATTGGTCTTAATCCATGGGTTGGTGGAGCTAAAAATGTCATGTACTTAAACGCCTCTACAATCTCTTCAGCCTCGTGCCAAGTGAGCTTATCCGGAGACTTTTCCATGATTTTTCTGACTTCTCTGAGAACTTTTTTACCTTTTCCTCCAAAACTTGCAATTATTCCATCAACTTCTCCATCAGCGAGCCTCTTTAGGAGTTGTTCCCTGACATTCTGATCCTCTTCTTCCTTTATAAGTCTCAATGCAGTTATATATTTTACAAGCTCGTCTATTTTTTTGTCGCTTATTCTTGAAAACTCTCCTATAAGAAAAGTCCTCACTGTTGTTTTTGTCGTTCTTCTGGCCATTCTGTAAACGTCATCTGTCATTACTCCCTTTGGGTGAGGTTTCATTTCCTCCGGAGGCTCTGGAACTTCTTCACTGCTTCTCGGAAAGACTATCAACTTTCCATCGGGCTCTATAAGTTCGATATGGGCGTGAGGATTGGCTATCGCGGTAAGCTTAAGATACCAGTAAGGACCCTGCTTGGAGCGGATGTAACGAACTTCCTTAACTTCCATTTCTATCCTCGTTCCCCTCCATCCCGTAGGGTTTGGGTGTTTTATCTTTTTGAAAATTTTTCCTTCATTTTTTTCCACATCTATGCCGACCCAAGCTTCTATTATCTCATCACCACCAGTAGAAGTTATAACTCTGGTGGCTTTTCCACTGGTGATTTGGGCAAACATCACGGCACCGCTAATACCGATACCCTGCTGACCCCTGCTTTGAATGTTTCTATGAGCCTTTGTACCAGCGAGCATTTTACCAAAGACGTGTGCTATGAACTTTTCTGGAATTCCAGGGCCGTTGTCTTCAACGATTATTTTATAGTGCTCATTTCCAAGTTCTTCTATCTCGACTCTAACGTAAGGCGGGATACCAGCTTCCTCGCAAGCGTCCAAAGAGTTCGTTACCGCTTCGTGGATAAGAGTCGTAAAGGAGCGCAGTTTTCCAGTATAGCCAAGCATTGCGGCATTTCTTCTAAAGAATTCACTGACACTCTGGATTTTAAACTCTTTAAACAGCTTTTCTGCTTCAGAATTCGCCATAATACATGCCCCCCTCAAGCTCTAAATCCTTTTTTCTTCTTTCAAGATATTTATAAACAGTTCCGTGGGGGGAACCTTTGGCGAGCTTTTCAATAGCAGTTTTGGCTATTTGGACTTGAATTGGATTTCCAATGATAGCGACGGTCTTTCCATAGACACTTATATCCGCTCCGCTCATTTCTTCGATTATCTCCCTCGTCCTGCCCTTCCTACCAATTATTCTCCCTCTAACCCTTGGAAGGGCATTCTTCTCATTCCCTACAACAACATCTGTCAGGTCAACGACTTCAAGAACCTCACCTTCATTAAGCAGTCTGAATGCCTTCTCTGGAGAGAAGCCCCTTCCAATAGCCAACACAATATCTCTCGCCTTCCATACCGCCAGAGGATCGTCAGTTTTTTCTGTGGAAGTGATAAATACCTCCCCTGTTTGACTGTCTACCTCTATCTTGGTCTTTGTTGCCTCTTCAATCTTTTTCTTTGTCTCGCCCTTTTTCCCTATAACCACTCCAATTCTCTCTTTAGGAATTCTCACAAACTCTTCCTGCTCGCCTAAGGCCTCAAACTCTTCAATTTCAAAGGACTCCTTTTTTTCTCCCTCTTTGTCTACATACTCATACTTTTTCAGCTTCTCTTCAAACCCATCCATTTCAATCACCCGCTAGCTCTCTAAACTTTTCCTCAAGATTATCAACTGCCACTCCCTTTTTGGCGAAGTAATTGATGACATTTCTCAAATCACGATAGAGCAGTGAGAGCGCCATTCTGTTCCTCTTCACCGTCGCCTGAGACCAGTCAATTATTACCGGCTTATCCCAGATTAGGATGTTGTACTCACTCAAATCTCCATGGACCATATCCCCTCTCTTCCAGAGTTTTTCAATTGAATCCATGGCAAAGTTATAGAGCTCCTCAAATTCTTCTTTAGTGAGTTCTTTTTCCGCGTCTTTTAATCTTGGAGCGGGGTGTTCATCCCCGATGAACTCCATTATGAGGACGTTATTGCCGAACGCTATTGGTTCTGGAGCCCTAACAGCGTATTTCATTGCCCTCTGGAGATTTTTAAATTCCCTCCTAGTCCATACAAAGACCAGCTTTCTGATGTCTTTTGGTAGATAGCCAATTCTTGGATCCGCTGCCAAATACTCCCATATTCTCCTAAATTCGGTTGTATAGGTACGATAGATTTTAACAGCAATAGGATTGCCATCGGCATCGATACCCCTAAACACATTCGCCTCCTTTCCCGTTGAAATCACACCAAGCAGTTTTTCTATGTTTCCCCTTCGATGGAAGTAGGAAAGTGTGCTGATGGTGGTTCTATCAAATACCTCACTAAACACTTTATAGAGTTCACTATCCTTTTCTCTACGCTCTTCTAATCCCAGAATCTGCGATATCTCCTTATCTATGTCTGGGATCTTCATAAGCCATCACAGAGTTAAGCCGCCGGTAAGGAAATCCTGGGTGATCTTGTTCTTTCTGATAAGCCAGTCAACCTGAGTCTTCGTATAGCGGTAAACTATGTCTCCCCTTTCGTCGCTTTGCACTTCCCAGGGGTGAACTATAACCACATCCCCAACTCTAATCCACATCTTCTTTCTCAGCTTCCCCGGTATCCTGCACCTTCTAACCTTTCCGTCCGAGCATCTAACGTCCATCCATCCTGAGCCTAGAGCTTGCTCCACTATCCCGAACACCTGGTTATCCTTTGGGAGAGGAACTCTGATAACTTCCTCCCCCTCAACAGTTCTATTTTTATCGTTTCTTGGCATAAACATCACCCCCCATAGTTTATTTGATAACCTTATAAGCCTAAGCTTTTTGCAAATATTTTCCACTATCAATTAATTGGGATGTTTTTAAAATTTTTGCATGAACTCATTTAAACATCCATAAAGTTGAAAAGGGGAAGAGCCTAAACTCCAGTTACGGAAAGAGGGGGATGAGATATGAAAGAAACAATACTCCTCACGGGCCCTCCTCTTAACGGACGGGATGAATATGCTGAAAAGGCATTAAAGCTTGCAAAAAGTGAGAGCTTTCAGTATTATCACGTGTTTGACTATCTGAAGGAAGTCGGAAGAGAAAAGGGCGTCAAAATTACAAGAAAAAACGTTTTAGACTTTGCGATAAGCCATCCGGATTTGATGAACAGCATTCGCGACGAGGCGTTCAAGAGGATAAAGGAAGAAATAGAGGAGAGTGAAAAGACCTTTCACTTAGTCTCAACTCCAGCCCTATTTAGATGGGGAAGTGGGAGCGTTTTAGGTTTTACCCTAAGCAACTTAAAACTCCTAAGGCCGAGCAGAGTTATAATCATGCTGGACGACATTTTGAGCGTCAGGAGAAGAATAATCCACGATAAAGAATGGTTTGAGCGCTTTGGAGAAGACAAAGAGAACATTAAGCTCACAACCCTTGTAATGTGGCGTGAAGATGCCATAAACCACGTGAAAACCCTCGTGCATGAACTCAACAAGGAGGGGGTTCAGGTTAGGTATGTCCTTCATTTTGGAATTAGACACCCACCCCAGACGTTTATAGACTTAATTTTCCACGAAAAAGAAAAACCCTTGGTGTACCTAAGCTATCCCATGACAGGGCACGAGGAGGAATACTACCATAGGGTTAGGGGATTTTACGAGAAGCTCAGCAGACACTTTACCGTCTTAGATCCGGGAGCGCTTGACGACTGGTGGATTGTTGCAGAGTATGACGCCCAAGTAGAGAAAAACCCAGAAGTGCAGAGGATAAAAATCAAGAACATCTGGGATGGTGAAGAAATAGAAGAGCTCGACAGAGAGGATATAGAACAAGCCACCGATATTTTAAGGAGACAGCTTGTTGAGAGGGATTTCAACTTGGTGGATGTGAGCAAGGCCATAGCGGTTTATCACTATGCTCAGGGAGTTTCCGCTGGAGTTATAAGTGAGATGGCAGAGGCTTATAGAACTCTGGGAGCAATTTACCTCTACTACCCGTTTAAAAAGAGGCCAAGTCCGTTCATGGAGTTTTACGGCATGCAGAATCCCTCAAGGAGGACTATGTTCAAGGACGAGGACGAGATGATCCAAGCCATGGTTGAAGAGAAGGAGTACTGGACGAAAGCTTAGAGCAATCCATATTCTCTAAGAATCTCTGAAATTTCCTCAGGAGTCCCATTTGCCTTTATTTTTCCTCCGGAGAAAAAGATAACAAAATCAGCAAGGGGGAGTAAAGGACGCCATATGTGAGAGATTACAACAAAGTTACTCTCTTCGGCTTTTGATGATAAAAGTTCTATGACTTGCTTCATGCCATCCACATCAATATTCACAAGAGGTTCATCAAGAAAAATAAGATCCGGATCTCCGAGAAAAGCTTGAGCCAAACCCACTCTTTTCAGCATTCCTGCAGAATACTCCCTAGTTAATCGATTTATGAAACTTCCAAGTTCAAACTCATTGCAAATTCTTTGAATTTCCCTTTTTTCAAGCTCTTTAATCTCCGCAATAGTCTCTAACCATTCTCTTGCAGAACGAAATGGTGGAAGTGCTGGAGGGTCAAAAGAGACCCCTATTCTCCTTTTGACTTCTTCATCACTCCATGGGTCTTTTCCAAGCACTTCTACTTTTCCTGCTGTTGGTCTGTAAACTCCCACGGCTATCTTCAAAAATGTGCTTTTGCCCCCACCATTTGGGCCAATTATGAGAGTAAACCCTTTAGGAATTCTTACACTAACATTTTCAAGGGCAGTTATTTTTCCAAATCTTTTTGTTAATTTTTCAGCAGTTATTATTGCCATTCTTTTCCCTCCAGATTAGTAATGAAAGAAGCAACGCAAAGAGGGTTCCAAGAGAATACTCTAATTTTAAAATTTCTCTCGATGGCAAAATTTTGATACTCTTTAATGTACAGCTTGGCATAGACCCTTCATAAGAAAAGTAATAAGGCCCAGAATGGGGGATGAAGAGAACTTCTTTTGCAGTTCCATAGCTTCGGATGCTATTTAGCTCTTCCTCTGTCTCGGGGTCTATTACTTTTACTTCAAAAAAGGCATTGTTTTGGGAAAAACAAGTGATCTCAACAAGCATAGAAGAAGGGGCTACAAAATAAGCGTACCCATTTTCAAAAAACATCAACTGTCCCCCCAGCGGTTTCTCCTTGTTAAGATGCTGTACACCCATAATGGCAAGGGTAGAAACAAGGAAGGTGAGAAGTAGGACATTGCCCATTCTCATCTCACATCCCTCCATTCACCTAAAATAAGATAAGCAGAAAGAGCCAAGAGCGGTATAAAAACTCCCCATGGAGTGGTTCTGTTGAAACATTGGGTGTTGCAAATAAGGTGTTGCATGTGTGGTGGTAAAAATTAAAGTTGATTCTTATGGAACTCCAAGCTTTTCTTAAGCAGATCTAACCATTTGTTGTTGCCTAAGTTTAAGTCGATTCCTGCTTCTTCTGCTGGAGTTTTACCATTTAAGCTCATGTGAGGTCTGATGAAGTTGTAGTAGATCATGTGTACCGCAATTATTGGTGTATTTTCAACCTTCAAACCTCTCATAACTTTCTCTCTATCCCTTATCGTACCATGTAATCTTTCAACCAAGTTGTTGTTTAGCTGACCTTTCCATCTAACACCGCTAATGTGCTTGCAACTTCTGTGATGATTCCAAAATTCTTTGTTAAATGCTTTATGATAAACGCCTAAACCATCTGTTACTACAAACTTTGGCTTTTTCTTCCCAATTTGCTTAGCAATTCTGAATCCTCTTCTAGCATCTTCAATTTTCCTTTCCTTTGAAATTATACTTGCAAGTTGAAATCTAGTTTAATGCTAGCCAAAATCTTACCTATTTAAAATTTTCTGCAAAATTTTAAGATCTGTCCACGTAGGGGGATAAAGCTTATATATGGGATATTTAAGCCTTTCGCACAAAGTGGACAGATCCAAATTTTACACCAAAAACTTTGTAAATAATTTTACCTAATATTTATGATAGGTGATTGGCAATGGGAGAAATCACTATGCTTACCAAAGCTACATCGAAAAGCAAATCCTTAAGAACCACTATTCCTATGGGCATTGTCAAGCAATTTAATCTTTCAGAAGGGGATAAGCTAAACTGGGAAATTAGAGCAGAGGGTGGAGAGCTTATAATTGTCGTAAGACCATTAAAAGAAAAGAAAGGTGGTAGACATGGATAAAAAACAGGTAACGCTGTTTGGGGAAATAGTTGAAGAGGAGCAAGTGAGAGAAGGATACATAAGAGACTACATTACAGGCAAACTTTTGAAGGATACTCCAGAAGAGAGAAGGAGGCAGGAGGTAGAGAGGAGACTTGTTGAGGAATGGGGATATCCAAAAGAGCTAATTGATATCGAAGTAGAGATTCAATTTGGTAGCCGAAAACTCGGTAGAGCGGATATAGTGGTATTTAGAGATACAAAATCAAAAGATCCAAACAAAAATGCCTACATCATTGTTGAGGTTAAAAGGGAAAGTAGAAAGGATGGAATAGAGCAGTTGGAGAGCTATATCAACGCTACAACTGCTGAGTTTGGAATTTGGTATAACGGTAGGGACATAGCCTTTATTAGAAGATTAAGAAAACCTCATCAATTCCAAGAAATAAGTAGGATACCCAGATACGGCGAGAGGTTCGAGGATTTAGAGAGACAGCTAACAAAAGACGACCTAAAACCAGCGTTTAATTTGACAGCAAGATTTGACGAGATTCATAACTACCTCTACGCAAATGAAGGCTTTTTGAAGGAGAAGTTGTTCGGGGAGATAATTAAACTCATTTTCATGAAGATTGTAGATGAGAAATCGCCAAGAAAAGAGGTGTGGTTCTGGATTTCAGAGAGAGAATATGAAGAGATGTTAGAGAGAGGAACTTCTACATCTTTCATGCAGAGGATTCAAAGACTTTGGGAAGAGACTAAGAGTTTCTATCCAGAGATTGATGGTGATTTGCTACTAAAACCTCTTTCAATTGCTGAGATCGTTAGAAGGTTGCAGGAGATATCCTTCATGAAAACAAGGGACGATGTAAAGGGAACAGCGTTCCAAACGTTCATACACGAGAACATGAGGGGTGATAGAGGAGAGTTCTTCACACCACAGCCAGCCATCGAGCTTGCTGTTGGGATGCTGAATCCACAATATCACGAATCCGTTATTGACCCAGCCTGCGGAACTGGAAGATTTCTTATCTGGGCTATGGAACATGTCAAGAAAAATTACAACTTGGATGCAAGGGGAGTAGCGGATTACGCAAGAGCACACATCGCTGGAATTGATATAAATCCAGATTTGGTTAAGGTTGCAAAAATGTATATGGTTTTGTTTGAAGATGGGTGGTCTAATATTTTCTCAGCTAACAGCTTATTGCCGTTTGATAAGTTGGAGGAAATAGCAGAGAAAATGAGAGTTCCTAAGCCAGCTACCCCAGAACCTAACAAGTTCGATATAGTCTTAACAAATCCACCATTTGGAACAAAAGGAAAAATAAAGGATCATAGAATTTTGGCTCAGTTTGATTTAGCCCATAAGTGGAAGTATGACAAAAAGCAGAAAAAGTGGATTAAGACGAGCCAGCTTCTCAGGGAGCAAACGCCAGAAATATTGTTCATTGAAAGATGCTGGCAATTATTGAAGCCCTATGGAAGGATGGCTATCGTTTTACCTGATGGAATACTGACCAATTCAACTTTAGGTTATGTTAGGCAGTGGATAATGGATCACGCAAGAATACTGGCTGTAGTTTCCTTACCGCCAGAAACATTTATACCTTATGGTGCTGGTGTTAAAGCATCTATTTTATTCATCCAAAAGATGCCTGAGGAAAAACTAGAAGAATTGAAAAAAGAAGATTACCCTATTTTTATGGCTTCTTTAGAAAAGATCGGCTATGATGTAAGAGGACGAACATTATTCAAGAGAAACGAAAAAGGTGAATATATTAATGAAAAAGGAGAAGTTGTAGATTCAAAAGAAAAGGCAGCAATAGATACGGAAGTGCCAGAAGTTATTACAAAGTTTCATGAGTTTAGAAAAAGGCATAATCTAACCTTTCTTTTGAGGTGAAAGAAAATGCCTGTCTCTGAAATTAGATTTTCAGACATTCTCATTGATAGGAGATTTGAAGCAGAGTATTATCATCCAATTAGAATGAAAACAATAGAAGCGTTAAGGAATTCAGGTTTTGAACTTACATTATTGGGGAAGATAGCAAATATAAGAAGAGAACTTATAGACCCACAGGATTACTACAGTAAGAGATTTATTTATGTTGAATTAAAAAATGTACCTTTCGGAGGTTTTGGAACTATTTTTACTAAAGTGCTTGGGAAAGAGTTGGATAGCACCAAATTACGCTTTAAAAAGACGGATATTCTTTTTTCCAAGATTAGAACATACCTAAATAAGGTTGTTTTGATCCCCGAATATATAGAAGAAGGAATTTGTTCAACAGAATTTGTTGTATTAAATATTTTCAAAAGCGAATACGATCCTTATGCACTTTGGATTTACCTAATAAGCAAGTATACGTATAACCAAGTAAGATTTATAGGAATTGGTTCAACAAGGCCTCGTGCAAACCCAGCAGATATACTTAATATAAGAGTCCCAATATTTCCCAAAGATTTTCAACAAAAAATAGGAGACATTACACGGGATGCATTTAAAAAAATACAGATAGCAGACCAAAAATACCAGCAAGCGGAAGAGAAGCTCTACGAGCTTTTAGGAATTAGCAAAGAAGAGATAGAAAAGTTAGAGGCGGAAAAGGCTTATGAGGTGAATTTCAAAGAAGTTAGACAGGCTTTCAGGTTTGACGCAGAATATTATCATCCAAAATATCTTGGAGTTATTGAATTACTGAAAAAGGTACCATTTGAGGTTAAGCCACTTAAAGAAATTGCTAAGATTAAACATAAGAAAGTTAATCCGGAAGATAAGCTATATAGAACGAAAAAAGTCAAGTATATAGAGATAGGTGGAATAGATACTGCTTTTGGAGAAATCATAAAATATAAAGAGGATTATGGATGGAAATTACCATCTGGTGATAAATATCTCGTTAAAGAGAAAGATATACTCTACTCTAAAGTTAGACCCTATAGAAAAGGTATAGGTTTTGTGACAGATGAATTTAAAGGAAGTTTAGTTACACAAGGCTTCACCGTGGTTCGATGCAAAGATGAAAGCATAATTCCAGAATTCTTGTTCGTTTATCTGAGAAGTGACATTGGAAATCTGCCAGTACTAAGAAACATGAGTGGTAGTACTTACCCAACAATAAAAGATGAGGATGTTGGAAAAATCTTAATTCCAAAAGTACCAAAAGACGAACAACAGGAAATAGCCGAGCTAGTGAGAGAATACTTCAAACTAAGGAAAGAATCAAGACAACTTGTCCAAAGAGCGATCAGAGAAGTTGAAGAGGCGATTGAAAATGCCTCTCCCAGAGAGTGATAGAGAGGCATTGGCAATAAGATGGCGAAGACTTCTTATTTTAGGCCTACTTGACTTCTTTAATGGAGCTAATGATTTTGGTAAACTTATCATAAAAGAGCTTGTAGACATGCGTGAAGCTGTGATAAAAGCGTTTGCCAAAAGTCTCGGGATATCTCTACATTCTGGAAATAGGTGGAAAAGGTTTAATGATATTTTGAATGACATATATAATCACCAAGATGTTTCTGATGAAACTAAAAGTAATCTAAAGGAAATTAACGAATTCTTTATATCGCCCGAATTTTCTTTTCAACAAATCTCCTACTCTCTGAAGGATTTAAGAAACGAAGAAACACACTACCTTAATATATCCGACATTCCAAAGGAAACGATAATCAGAGTATGGAGAAAATTTTACGAGCTCGTATATGTTATAGATCCTGATTTTTTCGAATACGTAAAAAATCGCCCAGAGATTCGTGATTTTTATCACCTCCAAGACTTTTTCAAAGTAGTAGTTGTAGAAGGTAATGATGAGAGAATTTCTGGGAGAAGTATTGACCTTGAGAAGGTGAAGGAAGAAAGGATATTGGACAAGAGAGGTAGAATCAAAAAAAGAAGGCAACGAAACGTTTGCGAGATGATAGAGTTTATAAAATCTGGTAAATATTTAGAGTCATAACCACCACACTTGCAACACCCTGAATGCAACACCCTAAGATTCAACAGAACCCATGGAGTAAGGGTTTTTATAATTTGCAGTCTGATAAAAGGATTTTGCATATGAATAAATGCCCGTATAAACAGATAGGGGGGAGACTAAGAAGGCCCATGAATTGAGGGAGATACAGAAAAACTATTCCAAGGAGGAAAGCAGCGAAAGTGTTTGGAGCAATTATAGAAACAAGATAAGAAATTGATGAGACATATAAAGAAACAAAAAGAAAGAATACAGCAACATAGAGTAGGGTGTGATTCATCATCAGACTTTCTTTAAATAACCTCGGAATATCTGAAAACGAATAAACTAACACTAACAAGTAAGAGCCAAAAAGTGCTGTATAAGAGAAAGCAACTCCCATAAGGAATTTTACCAACAAGATCTTCCACTTTTTGAGGGGAAGTGTAACCACAGATAGTGCAAACTTTGTGTCTCTTTCATATCTTACCCCAATAGTTGAGATTAAAATAGAGGTTGAAACAAGTATGAGATAAGAATCCGAAGAGAACATAAAGAAATAGATAGTCCAAAGATTTTGAGATACATAATCCATAGAAGTTGAAGCACCAAAAGGTGCGTTATAAGTGCTCGATTTAAAAGAAATTAAGAATAAAACAAATCCCACTAAGAAAATAAGACTTCTTATTGGATCACTAGCTTCCCACTTAACAAGATGCTGGATTTTCAATGTCACCTCCTCCTTAGGAAAAATACTACAAGCAAAATACTTAGAGATATTAAAAACAGATATTTTATAGAGGTTTCTTCTTTCCCAACCTCTGTTTTCGGTTCAAATTCTATGTTCGTGTCGTATAAAACTAATCCTGCAACCCATTTTTTATCTAATTTCAAAGCCTCTACCGGTGAAGGACCCTCTAAAAGCTTTCTCTGGTTTTTCATTGCAACTTGATCAACCAGTGCTCCATGAGTTATTCCAAGAGCTCTAAACTCTGGAACAAATGAAATAACTCCACCAATAAGAATTCCAGTTGAAAGATCATAATAGAGTAAGTCTCTTCCCATAGCTCCATCATAACTAATGCTATTGGTCTTCACAACTAAAATGGGGGGTTTAAATGCACGGGCATGGGTCAAATACGTAATATTGGTTACAGTTTCAATTTTGTCAATTGAAAGGGTGTAATTCCCCCACCGGCCAATTATAATCCCTTCTTTAACATTTGCAGGATCTACAAAAAACGTTATTTATAAATTTTTTGATTAATCTAATCCAAACAATTAAAAAAGTAACACCTTATCCTCACTATTAAAATCAAGCAGAATTGAATTTAAACTTTATAGAAAATACAAACCTTCAGAACTATTAATAAACCACGAAACCAAGAGAAAAAAGAGGAAAGGAAATCACTTCTTGACCCATCCGCGGTCCTTCATTGCCTGGTAGACTCTGCTGACTGCAACTACGTAAGCAGCGTCTCTCATGTTGATGTTCTTCTCCTTGTGGGTGTTGTATACGTCCCAGAAGGCCTTGGTCATCTTCTTGTCAAGCTTTGCCCTTGTCTCCTCAACTGTCCAGTAGTCACCGGTTATGTTCTGTACCCACTCGAAGTAGCTTACCGTAACACCACCTGCGTTACAGAGGAAGTCTGGGATGATGAGTATGCCCTTCTCGTAGAGGATTTCATCTGCCTCTGGTGTGGTTGGACCGTTTGCAAGCTCGGCAACAATCTTGGCCTTGATGTTGTCGGCGTTCTTCTTTGTGATGACCTCTTCGATAGCTGATGGTGCAAGAACATCTACCTCAAGCTCAAGGAGCTCCTCGTTTGTTATGTTTGTAGCCCCTGGGAAATCCTTAACGCTACCGGTCTTCTTCTTCCATTCGAGGACTTCATCAGCGTTAAGACCATCTGGGTTGTATATACCACCCTTGCTGTCGCTGACTGCAACAACCTTCATTCCGTACTCTTCGCTCATGATCTTGGCCATGTAGTATCCAGCGTTACCGTAACCTTGTATGGCTATTGTCTTGCCCTTCAAGTCCATCCCAAGAGCCTTTGCGGCTTCCCTGACTGTGTAGCTTGCACCTCTTGCTGTAGCATCCATCCTTGCTACGATACCACCAACGCTTGGTGGCTTACCTGTGATAACACCAAAGGATGGGTCCTTTCTTCTTGAGATTGTTTCATATTCATCCATCATCCATGCCATGATCTGTGGGTTGGTGTAAACGTCTGGAGCTGGGATATCGGTGTATGGGCTTATGACATCGTAAATAGCCCTCACATATCCTCTGGCAAGTCTTTCCTTCTCTCTGTCGCTCATTTCCTTTGGATTACAGATGATACCACCCTTACCTCCACCGTATGGGAGGTCCATAACGGCAGTCTTCCATGTCATCCAAGCAGCCAAAGCCTTAACGGTGCTGAGTGTTTCTTCGGGGTGCCATCTAATACCACCCTTTGTTGGACCGCGAGCCCAGTTGTATTGGACTCTAAATCCTGTGAAAACTTTTACAGAACCGTCATCCATCTCGACTGGAATGCTGACCTCAACAATTCTTTGTGGCCTCTTTAAAAACTCAAGGGCCTCTTCACTTATGTCCATATATTGGGCAGCTCTTTCAAGCTGCTTAACGGCAATTTCAAATGGGTCTTGCTCAACCATGTTCATCCCTCCAATTTAGGTGATTGGCGATACAAATTTGAGCAATAGCCTATATAAACTTTTCGCTGAAAGTGGTTAGAGAACCGATATTTTTAAACAAAAGGTTATATACATACATTTTCCCACAAATAAAAAACATCCAAAAAAGTTTTCTGATGGGAGAGCCCCCAGATGCTTTTTTTAGCATACATCAATGTCTAAAAAAGTATATTGACGTATGGAAAGTTTTAATTATGTCAAAATATTTCAAAAAAATAAAATGCCCTCAGCGAGAAGTCGGTCATCACCCTTCAGCTCACTCTTGTTCCAATCATCGGGACATACTTAATTATCCCAAAATCCTTTTAAAAACTAAACCCACAACCAAAATTTTTTAATTATATAATATTTTTCAATTATGAAATCTTAAACAATTATCCAAAAACCATAATTACGCTATTTTCAAGTATTGTCGTCTTGACAAATATCCAGATTCTGAGTTTTAAGTGTTTGTAAATCGTCTTTTGTCGAAATAAGCCAAGAGAAAAGTTTATTAATAGAAGAAAACATAGACATATTTGCCGATATTTGTACATCGGCATCCCCTTCAGATACAACAATATACGGGGTGGATTAGTATGGAGCAAAGGGATAGGTGGGCAACCAAAATTGGTTTGATCTTAGCTATGGCAGGAAACGCAATAGGTCTCGGAAACTTCTGGAGATTCCCCTATCAGGCCGCCAAGAACGGTGGCGGTGCGTTCATGATTCCCTACTTTGTTGCATTGTTCCTCCTTGGAATACCCATCATGTGGATAGAGTGGGTCACAGGTAGGTATGGGGGTAAGTACGGCCACGGTACACTGGGCCCAACGTTCTACTTAATGGCCAGAGAAAGTCTGAGGCCAAAGAGGGCGTTGATACTTGGTATCCTTGGTGGTATGTTGGCGTTCTCAGTCACAACATTGCTCAACAGCTATTATCTCCACATCGTAGGATGGTCAGCTGCTTATACTTACTTCAGCGCAACCGGAGCGTACTTTGGAAAAGACTCTGTGGAGTTCCTTATTGGCTATCTAACCAACAATACTCAAGTGTTCATCTTCTGGGGTATCTCAGTTGCACTCCTTGGTATTGCAGTAGGGCAAGGTGTCAGCAAAGGTATCGAGAGATGGGTTAAAGTAATGATGCCAGCTTTGTATGTGGCAGCTATCTTATTGGTGCTCAGATCATTAACTCTTGGTTCTCCAGTAAAGCCAGAGTGGAGTTCAATCAAAGGTTTTGAGTTCCTCTGGGAGCCAAGATTTAGTGAAGTAACATGGAAATCAGCTCTTGCAGCTGCAGGACAGATATTCTTCACGCTCTCCCTTGGTATGGGTATCATACAGAACTATGCCTCTTACCTCGGCCCAGAGGATGACGTTGCACTTTCAGGTTTGGCAACAGTTTCACTCAACGAGTTTGCGGAGGTTATCCTCGGTGGTTCAATTGCTATCCCAATAGCCTTCGCTTACCTTGGAGAAGAGGGCATAAAACAAAGTGTGGGACTGGCATACATTGCATTACCTAATGTCTTTATGAGGATGCCCGCCGGTCAACTCTTTGGTGCAATATGGTTCTTATTGCTTTGGTTTGCTGGATTCACATCCGCTATAGCAATGTACAACTATCTGGTTGCATTGCTTGAAGAGGACCTCAAGATAAGCAGAAAGACCGGTGCAGTATTTGTGTTCATACTCTACCTGATCCTCGGACTTCCAGTTGCATTAGACCCAACAGCAGCAAGCGTGGACTTGTACTACCTAACCGAGCTTGACAACTGGGTTGGAAGCTATCTCCTCGTCGTGCTCGGTCTCTTTGACATTATAGTTGCAGTATGGCTCTTCAAGCCAGACAACTTCTGGGAGGAGCTCCACAAGGGAGCATACATCAAGGTTCCAGAGTGGGTTAAGCCTGTTATAATGTACATTGCCCCAATTTACACAATAATACTCCTGCTAGGAAGTACGTGGGATTATTACAAGGAAGGCTACTTCAAAGCAGTTCCAAGCTACGTAGCTAATCCAGAGTTCGCCAATTGGGTTTGGTATGCAAGAGGCATAATACTGCTTATCCTCATCATCGGTGCCATTGAGGCATACATGGCCATTAAGAAGAAGTACGGCGAGGAATTAGCAAAGAACGAGGTAATAGTAAAGCTCTGAGGTGATGAAAAATGAAGGCAAGTGCTTTGGCATTTATGGCCCTTGCATGGGGCGTAATACTAATCTGGATGTACTTGGCAGTAAGCAAGTTGCTCAAGGCAGGGCAAAAATCTTAAAGCCCTTTTCTTTTCTTTTATTAAGAGGAGGTGTTCTTTGTGAAAAGTCCAGAGCTTCTTAGGGAAACTGCGAAGGTTTTGGAAGAGACCGAGGAGAGAATTAAAAGTTTAACTTCCCTCTCACCAAGGAAGAAGCAAAGTGCTCTAAACAAAATAAGGGAGGCAAAAGAGAATTTTAGAAAAATGGCTGATGAAGTTGTTATTGATAACGAAGAGCTTGCTAACTTTTTCTTGAAGAGAGCTGTTAAGCTAAAGAACTCTACAAACGACAAGACCATAGAACGGTTAGGGGAGAAAGAGTACATGAAAGACGTCGAGGCAATGTTTAGATATTCCAAGGCCGCACTGTATGATTTTGCCGGGTATATGAAATATGTAAACAGAGCTTACAAAGCATACGTGTGGGGTATGATAAGCTTTTTTGTTGTAACCGCGTTCTTGCCGGTGGAATTTAAAATAACTTCCCTCATATTGCTAATCCCAATATTGCTTTCTCTCCTGAGTTTAAGGAAGAGGGGATATACGGGACTTATGCTGGCCTTTGCGGCAACCCCAATTCCACTAATAACGGGTGCCCTTGCAGTGAGGGCTTATTTAGATGTGTTCATAAGCCCCAGTGGACTTCAAGAAGCCGCCCAAGGATTGGGAGTATCTCCAACTACTGCTCAAATCGTCGCCGGAGTAATGGTGCTCTTTGGAATTGCCGAGCTGTTGCTGTTGAGCTACGCTATCTACATGTTTTACAAGCACAGGCACGCATTCCTCTGATAAAGAAGATTAGAATTTAGCCCTCAATAGAGAGCTTCGTTTCCTTTTTCTCCCGTCCTTATTCTTATCGCTTCATAAACGGGAAGGATAAATATCTTGCCATCCCCGGGTATGCCCCGCCTTGCATTCTGGATTATTGTGTCTACTACTTTTTCCACATCCTCATCTTTAACAACTATCTCAATCTTCATCTTCGGCATGAGCTCATAAGGTGGTACTCCTCCCTGCACACCCCTGCCCTTGACAGGATAAGCAGTCATTGGAATTATTCCCATCTGCTTCAAAGCCTTTTGAACTCTATCAAAATCCTCTTCCCTAACAACAGCTTCGATTTTTCTCATAAGTTCCACCAAATATAATAGGGCAGAAAAGAAGATAAACTTTTCTAACCAAGGCACTTCAAAGCCTTTTCAAGTCTCTTCTTTGGAATTCTTGTTTCTTTTGCCAGTTTCACTAAATCGGCATTTTTAAGGTCTTCAATGCTTTTAATTCCAGCTCTCTTTAGTTTCTCAACTGTCTTTGGCCCTATACCCTTTATAGCCAGAAGCTTCTCCTCAAACTCCTTCTCTTCTCTCGTTATCTCCTCAAGCTCAAGCTGACGTCTGGCTTTACTGCTCTCCCACTTTTCCTCAAAGTTCTGGGCACTTGCAACACTTATGCTTTTTCCTTTCTCTTCTTCCTCTAAGGGAATTTCTGGTGGTTCAATGTAATCGGGAACACTCGGAGGCTCTTCACTCACGTAAACCTCGATGTTTATTGGGTGAAATGGATTGTCAATCTCCTCCACCTCTTTTAAGAATCCCCTTTCTTTAAATTCTCTGCCTTTGAAGTACTCTTCCAGGGCGTTTGCCAAGCGGTGGAAGTAATTTGTGTGCTCCAAAAGACGTTTTTTGCCATATTCCTTTGCTTGACCCGTGGTTATGAGGAAGGGCCAATCACTGCTCTCAATAAGCAAAAGCTCTCTTCCAAGCTGTTCTAAAACTCTATCCCCAAATTCATCCTCATGGAGGTATTTACTTGCAAGGGCGAGCATCCTTCTCTCTGCAAGATGTATATGCTCCCACATCCACTCCACTTCTGGATTCCACCATGTGTAATGACTCCCGTACATTCCCCATGAACCCTCTGGAAGCTCTATCTCATACCTCTCCCCCTGATAGTTCTCAAGGAACCTTGATATCGTTGTGCTCTCTATGCCCTCTTCTTCCATAAGTTCCAGTACCCTTCCGAGCCATTTAACACCCTCAAACCACCAGTGGCCGAAGAGTTCCGTATCGTAAGGCGCAACAACTATACCCTTTTCCCCGTATTCCTTTTCATATTCTTCCAGGAGAGACTTAACTAAGCTTACAAAGTGTCTTGCATGTTCCTCGACCCTTTCTAAAGCCTTTTCTGGAACGTAGGGTTCTTTCCCCCCAAGGTCGACTTCTTTGGATGTAACCCTCCAGTACTGACCTCCACTCTTTTCTGCTTTTTTGTGGAACTCCCTATACCAGAAATCCCCCGGATACCCTATGTCCGCACTCCAAACTTGGAGCCCGGTTTCCCTGTTCCTTGCGAACACAGCTATGTTCGTTCCCTTTATGAAGTAAGGTCTCAGTGTGGACTTCTTGGTCTTTGCAGGGAGGATTTTCCCATAGCCGAAGCTTGCGGGACCTTCATCTATCAGGTGGCTTTCAACAAAGAAAAACTCTAATCCGTACTTTTCTAAGAACTTTTCAATGCCTTTCCTCCATAACACTTCTCCGGTACTCGGGCTTTGCCAAAGCCCCTCTGGTCTGTAAGCACACTCCGGAAGCCATATGCCTCTTGGTTTCCTCCCAAAATATTTTTCGTAAGTTAGAATTCCATTGACAATCTGTCCTTCAATTGCTTCATCCCTCTCTAAAAGGGGTAGATAGCCGTGGGTAGCCCCGGATGTTATTATCTCTATGTATCCTTCGTCTTGCAACTGCTTGAGAACCCCAAGTATGTCTCCGTTTATGCTCTTCCAGTATTCAAAGACTTCTTCAAAATACTTGAGCATGTATTTGACTGCATTTCTCAGCTTCTCATCGTTTTCAAACTTTTTCAAATCCTCACGCATAGCGTTGAGCTTCCTCTCCATGTATTTCTCAAATTCAGCTTTCATGTATTCATCTGCAAGCTGCTCCGCTAAAATGGGGGTGACACCTATTACCAGCTGAAACTTTACCCCTTTTTTCCTGAGCCTCTCAAACTCCATCAAAAGAGGTATGTAAGTCTCAGAGATAGCCTCAAAGATCCACTCCTCGCCAAAGGGCCATTTGCCATGTTTCCTTACATAGGGAATATGGGTGTGTAGCACAAACGTAAAATATCCTCTGACCATAAAATACCACCTCTATGCTGCAATTCTGTAGAACTTTATTAACTCTTGAGTATTTAACGATTTCGGAATGGAAATTCCTTTTATGGTTTAAAAATGGTTTATGGTACTGAAATAATTCTCATAAAAACGGTATCATCCCCGAAACTTGCGTTGAAGTTGGTCGGAAAAAGAAGGAAAAGTCTGTCAAGGTCTTCGTTCAGTTTTAAGCTGAGTTGAGTTTTCTCAGCATCTTTCCAATAGGCAATGCCACTGAACACCTAACTCCGTCTCTTGAAGTCTTTTTCACCCAGTTACAGTAGCATGTACTTCCCCATTGCCACTACTCTCTCGTATTCTATCAGTGGGATGGCATTCAACGTCTTTGGTCCGGCCTGCTCCCTTAACCAAAAAGCCGTATCTGGCCGACAGGATAACATAGCCGTCTGTATAGAACTTCTCACCATACGGTATGCAGAACTGCGGAGAAAAGCTTAAATATTCATCTGTATACAATCTTGTATAAGAGGTGGTCAAAAGTGATGCTTGTGTTGGATGCTTATTTTAAAAACTTCCCGGCCAGGAGAAAGGTGGCGGAGTTTCTTTTTGAGAACGGGCTAAGTGTGAAAAATGGGAAAATTTATCTGAGAAATGTTGAGATTCCAATAAGCGAGCTTTCTCGCGTAATAGGCGTGAATAGAAAGATAATCTACCATACTATCGAATACATAGAAAAAACATACCCTCTACGAATGATATTTGAAAAGCTTAACCCGCTTCCAAGCCTTATAAACGTAGCACCCATCATGGGCTGGGAAGTTCTTGAGATAGAACTTGAGAAGGATGAACACTCTTATGCTCTTTCTGAATTGCTTAGGTACCTTTACGAGAACGGTGTGCCAATAGTGGAGATATTCAGCAGGAACCTTAGGCAAGAGGACGCCAAAGCATACATCGTTATAGATGGAACTCTGCCCGTAGAGGTTTTTATGAGAATAAAGGATATTCCGGGGTTTAGGAAGCTGGTTCTCCACACTCCCGAAAAGAGTAAGGAAAAAGTCGTATGCAGCTACTGTGAAGTTAATTACTGTCCCAAAAAAGTCGTTATTGAGGGACTAAATTACAAAGGTTAACCCACCACTCTAAATCCTTTCTCACCCCTTGGTTCTTCCCATTCCACCTCTACCCTTGTAACCCTTGCCCAAGGTGGCCCCTGATGCGCCCACCCTATTAATGTCTCGACCCTCTCCCTTTCTCCCTCAATTACAGCCTCTACGCTGCCATCTGGGAGGTTCCTTACCCATCCGTTAACACCGAGTTTTTTCGCTTCTCTTTGCATGCTCCATCTAAATCCTACTCCCTGTACCCGGCCGTATATCCTTATATGTGCCCTCACTATCTCCATCTACTCCCCCCATTAAAAGTAACCTCCATAAAATTTAAGTTTATCTTTACCAACTCTTCTCGGGTGTGTGGAATGGGTGAGATGATACTTGTCTATACAACGTTTCCTGACTGGGAAAGTGCTGAAAGGATAACAAAAGAGCTGCTGGAGAGAAAACTAATTGCCTGCGCCAATTTGAGGGAACACAAAGCTTTCTACTGGTGGCAGGGAAAGATTGAAGAGGACAACGAAGTTGGGGCATTGCTAAAGACAAAAGTTGACCTCTGGAGCGAGCTCAAAGAAGCTCTAAGAGAACTGCATCCCTATTCTGTGCCGGCAATAATAAGGATAGATGTGGACCACGTTAATAAGGAATATCTATACTGGCTTTTAGAGGTAACAAAATGATCCGGAAAGTAAAGCCCCAGATAAGGGTTATCGGCTTCGATGACGGTACTTTTTCTTTTAAATCTAAGCTCAGAAAAGGTCGCACTATTTTAGTCGGGGTTGTCATGAGGGGTCCTCAAGATGTTGTGGGAGTAGTCACAAGGTGGATTGAAATCGATGGTAAAGATTCGACCGAAAAAATGATTGATGCGGTAAACAATTCCAGATTTAAGGACCTGAGGGTTATAATGCTCAAGGGAATAACTTATGCGGGCTTTAACGTCGTTGACGTGGAAAGATTAAGCAAAGAAACCAGATTGCCCGTGATAACAGTGATAAGGAAAAAGCCCGATTTAAGGGCCATGGAAGATGCTTTGAGAAAGCACTTTGTAGATGCCGATGAGAGAATTGCGCTTCTTAGAAAAGCCGGGGAAATAAGGGAGCTGATTCGAGGGAAAGTATTCTATCAAGCTTATGGAATTCCCCCTCAGCAGGCAGAGGAAATAATAAAACTAACCCAAAAGAGCTCTCTCATACCTGAACCTTTAAGATTGGCTCATATGATAGCCTCCGCCGTAATTACCGGAGAGTCTAAGAAGGAATAGGCTTTGCTGTATCTTTGTTCTAACCAAGCCTTCAATGAAATCAGTCCCGGAGTAACCTATCGCAATCAAACCCAGAGACATCCTGAGACCCATGGGGTTTTGTCCTCATTCTTAACAGAGGCTGTCGAGAGATAGTTACCAAACCTTTATATAGGCATCGGGGGATATTATTAAATGGCGGCGGACTAGGCCGGGGGGTTCGGCGTCCCCTGGAACCCGAAACCGTCGATATGCGGGGGCCGAAGCCCGAGGGGCGGTTCCTGAATCCAGCGGTGGAAGCCGAGAGGAGCCATGAGCCCCTGTCCCACGGGGCCGGCGGTGGGAGGGGCGGAGCTGAAGGGCTCCGCTAACTCCCTTTGCCCGCCGAACCCCGCAAGGCCCGGAAGGGAGCAGCGGTAGGCGGGACGTTCGGCGCTCGTGGGGTGGCGGGGGCGAGCAAGTCTCGGTGGAAGCCGCTGGAGGAGGGTTCCCACCCTCGGGCGCGTCCGCCGCCGTAAGAAACCTTTTAATATGTGGAAGCACTCAAACAAGGTTTGTTATTTTAGAGTAAAACAATATAGCAAACTTTGGCAAAATTTTTGAATGTTTAGCTAAATGATCAGAAACGTTCACTCCACTACTCGGCTTTCTTTTGACTAAAGGAGCTCATAAAGCTATGGTTAGAAAGTAAGAACGTATGGAAAAAAGCGTAAAAAATTAACACTAGTAAAAGAAAAAGTTATAAACACCAAGATGTTAAATTCATACGCAAAAACTGTTTGAGGTGTTGTTAAGTGAAGTGGAAACCTCTGCTGGCTCTTATCATCGCATTACAAAAGAAGTGGTAGAATTAATTAATGGGAAACCCACTACTGTTAAGAGGACTACCTTTATGGAGAGAAAATATTTCGTTTCTATTGTAGGAATTCAAGGGGACAAGATGTACTCCGGAGGAAAATTCATTGTATTTGAACCCAAAAAGCCATTAACTCAGATAATATACAGCGTTACTCCTCTTTCGTCAGACACAGACACTGCGCTCCTCCCTGCAGGAATAATTCACGCAGCTCCCGGAACAAAGGTTGAATGGCACATCTCATCTGGAGCAGAATTACCAGGACCAACAGGCTTGTGGTACGACAGCTTCTATCAATATGTGCTATGGGGAGATGAGCCTGATCCAGATGGATGGGAGAGGGGATACAAAAAAATCGCAATAGCAAATACTGATGATCATGTCACTCTGGACAACACATATTCGTCATTTTACAATCAAAGAAAAGTTCTGGCACATGTCCAATATAGGATAGACGCCTACTATATTGGGCCTCCAGATTGGCCAGTCATAGAATATGTAATTACACCTCAGTATATACTGGACTTGGTGGGGGGTTCTACCAGTACTGACAACTCTGTTCCATTAACCCTGCCCAGCTATGCCGGGACAATCCATAATTCCCCACAATGGATAAACTTTGAAACAAATGAGGATGGACCTGGATGGATGGTTCAGTCAGTTACATTCACATTTGGAATTGACTATAAGACAATCACAGCAGATGTGACAGTAACCCTCTATAGAGTAGCAGGAAGCACAACAGCTAAACCTCCCTATGTGAAAGTATATAACGCCATTGGAGCCAAATACTGGTACAAGAACAATGATAAGACAACATATGAAGTGTATTTCCACTGGTAGCAAAGCTATACCCCCATCTGGTACCCCCAGTGCATTAAATGACTTCCCTAAAATTTTTATAGCGAGATGTGGAATATATGAACCAGATATCACATATTTTGGGCAACGTTAATGCTTCTTCTTGGAGTTACTTTGATACGGTTGACAAAAATATCAATAAAAAGAGGGCTAAGCTAGGGGTTACAGTTCTCCTTCTACTTCCCATAGCGCAAACATTATTTTCTTCCCGCTGGCTACTTGGATATGGCATTGTTGAAATGGTATCATACATGATTTTATTCGATTGTACATTTCTGACTGTTTTTGCGGTATTGGACATTTTCTCCTTTGGAAAAGATGAGAAGGGGTTCGCATTCTTAGCTGAAAAGCCTGAACGAAGTTGCAGATGCCTTTGAGCTTAATTTAAACTGTCCTTACGCTAAAGGTTATGGCATGGAAATTGGGCAAAATCCGGAGAGGGTGTATAAGGTCGTCAAAGCCGTTAAAGATGCAATGGAGAAACCGGTAATAGCAAAGCTGACTCCGAACATTGATGATATAACAAAAATTGGACTGGCAGCAGAAAAAGCCGGTGCTGATGCTGTCTCTGCAATAAATACTATCAAAGCTATCGCAATTTAAGGAAATTAACGAGGGGATAGAGAGATTTTTAAATGAGGAAGGGTTTAATAGCATAGATGAGATAGTAGAAATAGCTTTGGAGGGATAAAAATGAAAAGAGCAGTTGTTTTGTTTAGCGGTGGGCTTGACAGTACGGCTTGCTTATACTGGGCAGAGAAAAATTATGATGAAGTTATCATGCTAACCATAAACTACGGCAGCAATGAGGAGAAGGTAACCAATAAAGTAGCGGAGTTTTTTTCAAAAGAGCTCAATGTTCCGCTGAAAGTCATCAAACTTGAGTTTTTGGAGGAATTCTCCAAGCTTAGAGGAACAACTTTAGTTGGAGGGGAAACTCCAAAAGTTACTGCAAAAGATTTAGAAAGCATGGAAATTGCTCAAGAAACGGCAAAGAGCGTTTGGGTTCCAGCAAGGAATGTAGTGCTAATATCTGTTGCCGCTTCACTTTTGGATGCCCTTGGAGGAGGAGATATTATAGTGGGCTTTAATGCCGAGGAAGGTGCCACTTTTCCCGACAATACCCCCGCATTTGTGGAGAAAACGAACGAGATGCTAAAATATGGAACCATGGCGGAGGTAAAAGTGGTCGCTCCCCTCATAAATCTGGATAAAAAGGACATAGCAAAGCTGTTGAAAGAGTTCAATGCAAAATACGAGTATTCCAATTCATGCTACATGCCCCAGGGTTTTACGGAAGATGGGAAGCCCATTCACTGTGGCGAATGCGAGAGCTGTGTTAGGAGGCATAGGGGGCTCATTGAAGCCATCGGAGAAGACAAAACCGTCTATAAGGTCAAGCCTGAGGTATAACTTATCACTTATTACTTATATCTCAGAAGTTAAAAGTGAGAGCTTAAAACTCCACCCTCTTTTTTACGATTTCTTCTGGCTTGATTACGCTTAGACCAGTCTTTTTTCCGAGAACCTCAATCCAGACATACCAATCCGGATTTGTGAGGTCTACTTTAGCCTTTAGCTCCTCTTTTATTTTTGCTCCGAGCTCTATCTCTATCTCCTTTCCGGATGAAATCCAGTTGCCCCTTCTTTTGCATCTGACTGCAAAGCTGTCTCCCTCTTTGATATACTCCTTTGCAAGCCGAAAAGCTTCCTCAATAATTTTCTCTTTTTTGCTCTCCACGAACTTTTCTATGGGAAGTACCTTGAATATAGCCGTCGTCTCAAATTCCTTGATTCTCTCGAGTGCCTCATCTTTGCTTGAGGAAGTCCGAACTATCAGCACTCCTCTCCACTTTGTTCTCCTTACCCTTGCATCCCCAAGTGCCCATTCCAGTTCAAGGGCGGCATCTCCTTCTCTTCCACCCGGTACGGTTACAAGCAACGTTGCCATTTTCTTCACCTCTATGGACAAACTTATATATTCCCCCACCTAAAACTTAGACTTGGTGGGTAAAATGGAAAGGCAGAGTACACTTAAAGTTTATTCACCTCCCTCTTATGAAGTCTACGGTTTGGCAAAAAACCCTTTTGAGCAGTTGGCAAGTGAGGGCATAGAGGACGTGGAGAGCATACACGTTTATCAGGAAGTGGACATGAGGCTTTCAATGATAATTTCGGAAGTTATTGGGAACAAGAGCTCAATAGCCTTCTCCCTGATCGGCCCCCTTGGGATGGGAAAAACGCAGAGGCTTAAAAGCATTCATAAAGCGATATCAGAACAAGGCGGAAAGTCAATCTACATTAAAGTTGACACAAACGACATTCTAAAACTCACAGGGGATATGTTTAACGGTCTGAAGCCCCCGAAGACAAGAACCAACATCTTTTTTGAGAACCTCTCAAAGAAGCTCGGCTTTATAGACAGGCTTGAAAAGATGCTCTCCTCAACGAAGGAGTACAAGTCCAGAGATATTGCGGAAATGCTCACAAAGGAACTTAGCAAATATCCCTATTCTGCCCTCCTTCTTGACGAGCTGGAAAACATGCAAACGGCAAGTGAGGAGAGTAAGATTCTATTTTTTGAGATGCTCAGGCATTTTATAAGCA
Source organism: Thermococcus sp. 2319x1 (assembly GCF_001484685.1). NCBI lineage: Archaea > Methanobacteriati > Methanobacteriota > Thermococci > Thermococcales > Thermococcaceae > Thermococcus > Thermococcus sp. 2319x1. The sequence goes on from NZ_CP012200.1 coordinate 1,103,446, forward strand.
ACATGCCTCCGGGATGCATATTTGGATTTGCGTGCGTGCCGGAAGCGTACGAGGAGTACTCCAAAATTTTCCCGGCGTTCTTTATGAGGCTTCACTATGAATTCAAGCTTAGGCCCATGAGCCTTGAAGAAACCTTTGAACTTGTCAAAAAGAGACTCAACAAGGTTAGAATAAGAGACACAGACGATCCGATATATCCCTTTACAGAGGATGCCATAAGGTTAATCCATGAGCTTGCGAAGGGCAATCCAAGGCAAATTTTAAGACTCCTGCACTACGTTTTAAGCGAAGCCAGCAAGCATAAATTTGATCCGATAGATGATTACGTTGTTACCACAATTCTGGAAGAGCCCAAGAGTCTGGAGGAATACCTAACAAGGATTCCCAAAGAGTACAGAGACCTCGTGGAGGTTGTAGTGTACAAGTTCAATGGTGGGCCGGTGAGCTATATTCAGGTTGCAAAAGAGGTCAAAAAACCAGGGGTTCAGGTCTATGAGCATCTTGAGGAGCTCATACGGCTTGGATTCTTAGTGGGAGATCCAAAGGGCAACTATAAAGTACCAGAATATGTTAGAAAGTTCCTAGAAGGGCAGAAGGAGGGTAAGGAGTGAACTACGAAGGGCACGTGCTTAGCGGTATCTTAACCTATCCTCTTGCTGTCCTCCTTGCATCTTTTTTGAAGTACTATGCAAACCTCCCCTTTGAGCTAACTACCATCTCTATGATAGTGGGATATGGGGTTTACGTTTTAGGCTCTGACCTGCCCGACCTTGATCACCCGGAAGCGCTTATACACAGAGGAGTGAAGCCAATAGTTGCCGTAATCGTCGGTGGTGCGGTTTTTGTTAAAGGGAGAAACCTTGTGTCAGTTGGAAACGAAGTAGGTGATCCAGCCCTTGGGTGGCTTATAGCCTGTTTGCTTGCCTTTGGCTCTTGGTATGCCTTTTCAGCCCTAATGCCAAAGCATAGGGGGATTGTTCATTCTCTGGCATTTGCACTTCTATATGGAGCCGTGATTTTTGCCTCCTTTGAGTACGGCCTTGGATTTAAATTTGGAGAAGCGTTGTTTATTGCCTTTGCTGCCTTTTTGGGGTATTCTCTCCATCTAATAATTGATAGGGAGATAAAGCTGATTTAGTTCTCAAATCTGTTCCACAATGTTTTTAAATATTCAACCAAAAGTTGCAAACCGGAGGTGAGGGAAAGATGTTCAGCTTAGGGGGACTTTCACAGACAGTTGATGAAACAAAAACGTGGGATGTTCTGATAATAGGAGCGGGCCCAGCAGGTTTCACTGCGGCAATATATGCGGCACGCTATGGGCTGGAGACCCTTATAATCTCAAAGGACATAGGTGGAAACGTTGCCCTTACAGACCTCATTGAAAATTACCCCGGATTTCCCGATGGGATAAGCGGTGCAGAGCTTGCCAGCAGAATGCATGAGCAAGTAAAAAAGCTTGGAGTGCCGATAATTTTTGATGAAGTTGAGAGAATAGACCCCGCTGAGTGTACCTATTATGAAGGCCCATGCAAGTTCCATGTAAAGACAAAAAATGGGAAGATTTACAAGGCTAGAACCGTTATAATAGCCGTTGGAGCGGAGCCTAGGAAGCTTAGAGTTCCCGGAGAGGATAAATTCTATGGACGGGGAGTTAGTTACTGTGCAACATGTGACGGGCCTTTATTCAAGGGGAAAGATGTGATAGTTGTTGGAGGAGGGAATACAGCGCTACAGGAGGCTTTGTATCTGAAGGAGATAGGGGTTAACGTTACCCTTGTTCACAGAAGGGAGCAGTTTAGAGCGGATAAGATACTTCAGGACAGGTTCAAGAAGGCCGGGATTCCAGCAATTTTAAACACGGTTGTGGTTGAGATAAAGGGCAATCAAAAGGTCGAAAGTGTAGTGCTGAAAAATGTAAAAACCGGTGAAGTATTTGAAAAGAAGGTCGATGGCGTGTTTGTTTTCATAGGCTACGAGCCTAAGACGGATTTCGTTAAGCACCTCGGCATTACCGATGAACAAGGCTACATTCCCGTTGACATGCACATGAGAACAAAAGTAAAGGGACTCTTTGCCGCTGGGGACATAACAAACGTCTTTAAGCAGATAGCAGTGGCCGTTGGGCAGGGGGCTATAGCGGCTAACTCAGCAAAGGAGCTTTTGGAAGAGTGGAAAACTCAAGTGAATGAAGAGTGATTCTCCACTAAACCTTTTTTACAAACTTTTTTACTGGCTTTATTGTATAACTAATGCTTAATTCCAATTATTTTCGAAACTTTTTCGAGCAAAAACAAGTTTTGATGAGCATAAAATTATATAGATGTGAAATATCCAATACATCGGTGAGCGAACATGGTGAAGGGACCCCAGGTTAAGGAAATCCCCGGACCGAAGGCTAGGGAAATAATAGAGAAGCACCACAAGTATATGGCAACCACAACAAACGACCCAAATGAGTACTTCTTGGTTATAGAGAGAACGGAGGGCAACTACTGGATTGACGTCGATGGGAATAGAATTCTCGATTTCTCCTCTGGTATAGGTGTTCTCAACGTCGGTCTTAGAAATCCGAAAGTTGTTGAAGCTTTGAAAGAGCAGCTTGACAAAGTTATTCACGCAGCCGGGACCGATTATTACAACCCCTACCAGGTTGCCTTGGCGGAAAAGCTTGACAGCATAGCTCCCGGTGACTTTGAAAAGAAGACCTTCCTCTCAAACAGTGGTACAGAAGCTAATGAAGCAGCCCTGAAGATAGCAAAGTGGTCAACACAGAGAAAGCTCTTCATAGCCTTCATTGGGGCATTCCACGGCAGAACTCATGGAACGATGAGCTTAACCGCAAGCAAGCCCGTTCACAGGTCGAGGATGTTCCCAACAATGCCCGGTGTTGAACACGTTCCATATCCAAACCCCTACAGAAATCCGTGGCACATTGATGGTTATGAGGAACCGGATGAGCTCGTGAACAGAGTAATAGAATACATTGAAGATTACCTCTTTGATCACTACGTCCCACCGGAAGAAGTGGCAGCGTTCATAGCGGAGCCAATTCAGGGTGAGGGAGGCTATGTAGTACCACCTAAGAACTTCTTCAAGGAGCTCAAGAAAGTTGCAGACAAGCACGGTATACTAATCATAGACGATGAGGTTCAGATGGGAATGGGAAGAACGGGCAAGATGTTTGCAATCGAGCACTTTGGAATTGCTCCAGATATCATAAGCCTCGCAAAGGCCCTTGGTGGAGGAGTTCCAATTGGAGCAACGATCTTTAGAAAAGACCTGGACTTTGGCATCCCCGGTGTACACAGCAACACATATGGTGGAAATGCCTTGGCTTGTGTAGCAGCGTTGACGGTAATTGATGAGCTTGAGAAAGGATTAATTGAGAACGCCAAAAAGCTTGAGCCGCTGTTCAAAGAGAGACTTCAGGAGATGTATGATAAATACGAAATCATCGGTGATGTCAGAGGGCTTGGCCTTGCTTGGGCTATTGAATTCGTAAAGGACAGAAAGACAAAAGAGTACGCAAGCAAGGAAAGAAACCAAGTTATAATTGAGGCACTTAAGAGAGGCCTTGCAACCCTCGGCTGTGGAAAGAGCGCTCTAAGACTAATCCCACCGCTAACAATAGACGAAGAAGAGGCCAAGATTGGTTTGGACATTCTCGAAGAGGCCATCAAAGCTGTTGTTAGCTGATTCCTTTTCTATTCTATTTTTGTCCTTCTGGGCCTGTTAAGGATAAGGTTTTTTTAAGGTCAAATTTCAAGGTAAAACTTGAAAAATAAATAAGGTGGGAGGGACAACAATGGCCACGGAAGCACTTGCACCTTACGGTAAGTGGGTGTTAACGGCCGTTGCCGTTCTTTACTTTGTTTACCTCTTCGTGCTCAAGAAGAAAGTCTTTGAAGTCGCGGTTGGGGTAGCTTTATCCGGCATAATGGCGGCTTTAGTGGCTGTGGTAACGATGCTAATCCAAGTTCCAACGCCCTTAACGAAAGGATACATCAACGTTGGGGACAGCATGGTAATGCTTGTGGCAGTTCTCTTTGGCCCCACAATAGGGGCATTCGCCGGGGGATTTGGTTCCGCGATGGCAGATTTAATTACCGGCTACGCACACTGGGCACCTTTCACTTTGGTTATAAAAGGAGTAGAGGGATTCGTTGTTGGATACCTAACTTCAAAGAAAGACGACTTTACAACAATCCTCTTAGCTACAATCCTTGGTGGAGCCCTGATGGTTCTAGGATACTTCTTCGTTGAGGTCTACTTTTACGGATGGGGAGGGGCCATAGCAATGGTTCCGGGGAATACCCTCCAAGCTGTCACCGGAATTGTTGTAGGCGGTGGAGTGGGGCATGTGATAAAAAGAAGGGTCAAGGACATGCTTGTATCACTTCAGATTTAGAGTTCTCCAATTTCCCTTATCTCTTCCCACATCTCCCTTTCTTTCCTTAAGGGCTCGAGCGATATTCTGCGTGAGGCTTTTCGGAGATGCCCGAGGAATCTTGGGTCGGCAATTATTGCGTCGCAATTAAGCTCTTTTATTACATAAACATTCAATCCAAGAGCTTCCAATTCTTTTGCGGCTTTTTCAGCAAACTTCGGGCCCACAAATGCAACTTTTGGTTCAAACCCATCTTCTCGAATCTCTTTTATTACAGTCCTTAAGAGCTCCAAGGTTTCACTCATTTTTAGCCCCTTCCACGATTTTCACACCGCTCGATGTGCCTATTCTGTTAGCCCCAGCCTCTATCATTGCCAAAGCCTGCTCGTAGGTTCTTACCCCTCCAGCGGCTTTCACTCCAAGCTTATCCCCAACAACCCTGCGCATTAACTTGACATCTTCAACAGTTGCTCCTCCAGTTCCAAATCCCGTTGAGGTTTTGACGAAATCAGCCCCAGCCTCCATGGCGAGCTTACATGCTATCTCTTTTTCTTCGTCAGTGAGGTAGCAAGTTTCAATTATGACCTTCACTATCGCCCCCTTTTCGTGGGCAACCTTTACAACCTCTGCTATGTCATTTTTAACGTACTCGTAATCCTTATCCTTCAATGCACCGATGTTAATGACCATATCAAGCTCATCTGCCCCATCCTCAAGGGCTTTCTTTGCCTCAAAAACCTTCACTTCCGTCGGCGTTGCCCCAAGAGGAAATCCAATCACACTTGCAACCTTAATCTCTGTACCCTTAAGCTGTTCCTTTGCAAGCTTTACCCTGTATGGATTTACACAGACGGCATAGAAGCCGTATCTCTTTGCCTCCTCACAGAGCTTTATTATGTCCTCCCTGGTGGCGTAGGGCTTTAAGTTTGTGTGGTCTATGTACTTGGCAATATCCATATCCTCCACCTCACCCCTGATTAGGTCTGGGTTGTATTTTAGGGTTTCACCCAAAGGTTTAAAAATTAGTTCTTGAAATACCTTCCGGGAGGCACAATGGCGGCAGAGTATATTGTAACCTTTGGAGCCTTTGCCCTGGGACTGCTAATGCTGGTCAAGGGAAGCGACATATTTGTGGAAGCGGCTACAAGGGTTGCAAAGGGATTTGGAGTTAGCGAGTTCATAATCGCTTTGGTATTGGCCAGCATCGCCACAACTCTGCCGGAGGTCACGACTTCCGCGATAGCTGCGTATCAAGGGCTCAGCGACATAGCCCTCGGAAACGCCATAGGGAGTGCCTTAGCAAACATAGCCCTTATTTTGGGACTCTCTGCTCTCATCATGCCCCTCGATGTTGATGAAATAGCCTGGAAGAACGCCCTTTTTATGATTGGTGTGACATTTTACGCGTGGATTTTGATGAGGGATCTCGTAATTTCCAGGATTGAGGGGTTAACGCTGATCCTGATATATCTGGGATTCCTCTATTACCTATATAAGAAGCATGTGACGCTGGAAGAAGTTAAAGAGGGCAGAGGAAATCCCAAGAGAGATGTTGTAATTTTGTTTGCAAGCGGACTTGTGGTTGTTTTCGGGGCTAGGCTTGTTGTTGAAAGCGCTGTAAAAATAGCGACAGCCCTTGGAATTCCAGAAGTGGTCATAGGTCTTACGTTGGTCTCAGTTGGCACCTCCCTTCCGGAGATGGCAAACTCGTTAACCGCCACACTGAAAAAAATCCCCAATATAAGTGTTGGCAACATTGTTGGAGCGAACATACTGGACATCCTGATGGTCATTGGCATCGCGGCTTTAATAAGGCCGATAAAAGTGGATTACAGCATATATTCCTTCACAACCCCTCTAACGTTGTTTGTAATGGTAGTACTGACAGTATCTCTAAAGCTGAACAACAGGGTTGGAAGGAAAACAAGCGTAGTCCTCTTAGCTTTGTATGCTTATTTCCTCTACGCTAATTTTACATAACGCAGCATTCGTAAATAATCTCCACTTCCCTTATCGTTTTTGCCCACTCAATGACCTTTCTCGGGGGGTTTGTTATTCTGTCAACTCCCTCCTCTATGGCCCCTTTGTCAAACTCCAGCCTCCATTTCCCGAGGGGTCTCATGCATCCAATGCTCAGCTCTCCATCGAACCTTTCTCTGGCGTATTTAACAACCTTTAGGCTCTCCTCCACGGAAGGAGCTTTTATGTTCTCCATCTCCGTTCCTCTTGTGGGGATAAGCACGTCAAGAACCAAAACCTCAATCGGATACTCCCTGAGCATATCAATTGCTTTGTACTCCCACCAAATCCTTCCAAAGTCCAGACCTATGGTTATATGCGGCGCAACCTTGATCCCGTTTGACGTGAGAAGATCTATTATCTCGAGGTAATCTCTAACGCCCTTTTCTATTTTATAAACCCTCCTAATAACATCGTCATCCCCAACAAAGTCGAGAGAAACTGCGTCCACATGCCTTACCCACTCTAAGTCTTTATCGTCTATAAACCCAACATGGGCGTTAAGCTTTAGCTTCGTTTCTTTCTTTATGCGCTCTATCTCTGAAGAATAAAGATCAAGTGGTACTTTCAGCCTTGAATCCATTCCACCGCTTAAAAGACATCCCTTATAGCCCTCTTTCTCAAGCGATTTACAGTATTCGACGAGGTTATGCTTCGTTACTTTCTTCATTCCCTCAAGGTAGTGTTTCCCACAGTGGGCACAGTTTAGGGTGCAGTAGTTTCCAGTAAGGGAAACAGATGGGAAAGAAATACCAGGTATGTAGACCTTGAGCTTTTTCAAGGGGATCACTCCTCGTCGACGCTTGCCTCTATTCTCTCCACATCTTCGATAATGTCTTCCTCCTCTTCTTCGAGGAGGAACTGCTCCTCAAGCTTCTCTTCAAGACTGATCTTTTTCTTTTCTTTCATGGTCAGCTTCTCCGCCTCGGCCACCATGTTTAAAAGCACCGCTGCAAGCCTAGCGGCTGTCTCAGTCCTCATCGAGGCCTTTGCCTCAACATCCTCATTATGTATTGTCATGCTTATGTTTGCCGGTCTGAAGGTTCCCTGCTGGTCTATGTATGCATCCCAGAGGCTTAAGGCAATGTACTTATCCTTGCTCCCCATGTAAATTCGTATTGTGTATCTCGGCTTATTTACCATGAGCTTCACCAACTGTTGTTTGTCTCCCGTCAATAAAAGTCTTTTGAAAAAAGGTTTAAAAGTCTCATGTGAAGTGTATAACACCCAATGAAGAGTTCAGCCTTACCTGAATCGTGATGAGGGAGTGACGGACTGAGGGGATTTCCCAATGGAAGAAGTTTACAGACCCTTAATGGTGAGCATTCTTGGGAATATCTTTTTAGCTATTCTGAAAGTTTCTGTGGGGTTCCTTTACTCCAGTTTGGCCTTGATTTCTGACGGCATACACTCTCTCTCAGATGTTGTGACAAGTGTTGTGGGCTACCTTGGGGTCAAAATCTCCTCTAAACCTGCTGATAAAACCCACCCTTTTGGCCATTCCAGATTTGAACCCCTCTTTGCCTTTTTTATAGGTATGGCGCTCTTTTTGGTGGCCTATGAGGTAGGAAGAGATGCCCTGGAGAGGATTTTCGCCGGATATACTATTGAAGTGAACTCGATTATGCTTGCCATTGTGGTGCTTTCTATTGTTTCAAAAGAGGCAATGACTCAATACTCCCTTAGAATTGGGAGGAAACTCAACAACCAAATACTTATTGCAGACGCATATCACCACAGGAGCGATGTATTAAGCAGCATAGCCGTGTTTGTTGGCCTGCTCCTTCAAAGGTTTGGCTTTACCTACGGAGATGCCCTGGCAGGACTTATCGTGGCTCTGCTGGTAGGGAAAGTGGCGGTTGAGATAGTCTTCAAGAACGTGAACTACCTAACGGGAACTTCTCCACCCTTTGAGCTCTGTGAAAAAATTAAAGAAACTGCCCTTGGCGTTGAAGGCGTTGTGGGTGTTCATGATTTAAGGGCACACCACGTTGGTCCAAAGTTGCATGTTGAACTGCACATAGAGGTTCCTCCCCATATAACCCTCAAAGAGGCTCACGACATAAGCGAAGAAGTTAAAAGGAGAATCGAAAAGATTGATGAAGTCGAGGTAGCGTTTGTCCATGTAGACATCAAAGGGATAACGGAGTGAGAGGAATGAAACTTGAAGAACTCCTGCAGAAGATAGTTCACCAAGAGAACGAGCTTTACAACCTCTACAAGCTTGGAGAGACTTTTGCTACCTATGGATATCCCTCCTTAATCGAACATTTCCAGTGGCTCGCAAGTGAGGAGCTAAGGCACAGGGATACAATCGAAAAATTCCTTCGCGAGGGAACACTTGAAAACACCGCAATTATAGATTACATTGATTCTCTAAGCCTGGAGCCCTACTTCCAAGATGAGAGGGCTGAACCGCAAACCTTAACGGATCTTGTTTTAGAGGCGCTCATAAGGGAAAAACACAGTTATGAGCTCTATAAAAAGCTAAGCCAAATACTCAGCGGTTCTCTAAGCGAGATATTCGGGATAATGGCTCAGGAAGAGCTCAAACATGCCTACAGGCTGAAGATTATCTATGAGGGTTTGGAGGAATAGCTGGATAAAATATCCGACTTAGGTATTTTTCTACTCTTTATTATTCCGACAGAGCTCATCTTCAATATTTGTCATCTTGGCAATCCACAGCGGGGCAAGGTATATTTACCTTACACGCACATTACTCTCTACTGATACTTTTACTAATGTGTCGCGGAATAGTAAAATAATATGACAGGGGGGTTTATATGCCAGTTGAAAAAGTGATGAAAAGGGATGGTCGAATAGTTCCTTTCGATGAGAGCCGTATAAGGTGGGCTATACAAAGGGCAATGTGGGAAGTTGGGGTAAGGGATGAGAATCTTCTCGATAAGATTGTGAAGGATGTTGTTGATAGGATCAATGAGCTTTATGAGGGGCAGATTCCCCATATAGAGAACATTCAGGATATAGTGGAACTTGAACTGATGAGAAACGGCCTTTTTGAGGTTGCCAAAGCCTACATAATCTACAGAAAGAAGAAAGCAGAGATTAGAGAAGAGAAAAGGAAGATACTGAACAAAGAGAAGCTTGATGAGATAGACAAGCGTTTTTCAATAAACGCTCTGAGGGTTCTGGCAAGCAGGTATCTCATGAAGAACGAGGAAGGAAAAATAATCGAGAGCCCAAAACAGCTCTTTGAGAGGGTTGCCACCTTAGCAGCAATTCCCGAGCTCTTATACGACGAGAGGGTGTTCTCCAAAGAAGGAGGCTACACACAGGATTTGAAGAGGGTCGAGCATTATCTGCAGAACTTTGGGAGCTTTGATAACGTTTACAGCATAGGCCGCTTCAAGCTCAACAAGTACCATTTTGAGAGGATGATAAACCTCTATAAGGAGCTGGCAGAGAAGGGAAAAATGAAGGTAAGCATTGACGAATTTTTGAACATGCTCGAGAGAGGAGATTTTGACAGATACGAAGAGGTCATCGAGGACTTCTTCAATTTGATGGTCAATCAAGTTTTCATGCCCAATACCCCCGCTTTAATAAACTCTGGAAGACCACTGGGAATGCTCTCGGCTTGCTTTGTTGTGCCGATAGAGGATGACATGGAGAGCATAATGAAAGCAGCTCATGATGTGGCTATTATACAGAAAATGGGTGGGGGAACAGGGTTAAACTTCTCAAAACTCCGCCCCGAGGGCGATTTAGTCGGAACGACGACCGGGGCAGCCTCAGGTCCAGTCTCGTTCATGCACCTCATCGATGCCGTTAGCGATGTAATAAAGCAGGGTGGAGTGAGAAGAGGAGCCAACATGGGCATACTTGAGGTCTGGCATCCGGATATTGAGAAGTTCATCCATGCAAAAGAGCAGAACGTTGGAACCAATGTTTTGAGCAACTTCAACATAAGCGTTGGTCTCTGGGGAGATTTCTGGGAAGCCCTCAAAGAAGGGAAGAAGTACCCCTTAGTTAATCCAAGAACGGGGAAAAAGGTAAAGGAGATTGATCCCAAGAGCCTCTTTGAGGAATTAGCTTACATGGCCTGGGCAAAGGCAGATCCGGGTGTGGTGTTCTTTGACATAATAAACAGAAGAAACGTTCTGGAGCCCGCTAAGGGTGAAAAGATAAGGGCCACCAACCCATGTGTTGTTGGAGATACAAGGGTTTTAACACCCGAGGGCTACCTCAAGATTGAGGAGCTCTTTAGGATTGCAAAAGAAAGGAACGAAGAGAAAGTTGTTGCAGTTGAAGGAATAGCTGAGGAAGGAGAAGAGTTCGCTTATCCAATAACGATCCTACTTCCAAATGAAGAAGAGAAAGAGGTCATTTATGAAACTGTACACGGAAAGCAGCCTGCTATAGCAGATCCTGTTGAAGTCAAAGCCTACGTCTGGAAAGTTGGAAGGAAGAGGGTGGCTAGAGTAAAGACAAAAGAGGGTTACGAGATAACCGCTACCCTTGACCATAAGATAATGACAAAGGATGGCTGGAAAGCAGTTGAAGATCTTAAAGAAGGCGATTTAATAGCCTTGCCAAGGTTTGAGGTCGGGGATGACTTTGGAAGCGAGAGCATAGGCGAGGATTTAGCCTTTACTTTAGGATGGCTTATTGGGGATGGATGTATTAACACAAATGATAAGAGGGTTTGGTTCTACTTCAACGCTGAAAAAGAAGAGGAGATAGCGCAGAAAATCTCTGAAATACTCAAGAAGCACTTTAACTCCAAAGCCGAACCCCACAGATATGGAAGTGAAATCAAGCTTGGAGTTCGCGGCGAGGCCTACAGATTCTTTGAGAAAATAGTCAAAACGAACGAAAAAAGAGTTCCAGAAATCGTTTACCGCTTAAGGCCAAATGAGATCAGAGCATTTTTAAGAGGCCTCTTCACAGCTGGCGGCTACGTGGACAATGATAGTGCAATAAGACTAACCTCAGGGGATAGGAAGCTTTTAAGAGACGTCCAAGACTTACTGCTTCTCTTTGGTATAATATCAAAAATCCACGAAAGGCCATACAAGGATACATTTGAATACACAACCAAAGACGGTGAAAAGAAAATCTACGAAGCACAAGGTTATTATGAACTCGTTATAGCAAACTACAGCAGAAAGCTGTTCGCAGAGAAGATCGGCTTCGAAGGGGAAAAACAAGAAAAAATTAGGCTCAATAAAACAGAAATTGACGAACCCCACGCAAGAGTTGAGAGTGTGGAAATCATCGGAGAAGAAATTGTTTACGACTTAACAGTACCGGAGATTCACAGCTATGTCTCCAACGGCTTTATGAGCCACAACTGTGGAGAAGAGCCCCTCTACGACTACGAATCGTGTAATCTGGCCTCTATAAACCTTGCAAAGTTCGTAAAATATAACGACGAAGGAAAGCCGTACTTCGACTGGGACGAATATGCTCAGGTTATAATGAAAGTCGCCAGGTACCTTGATAACGCGATAGATGTAAACAGATTCCCCCTACCGGAGATAGACCACAACACCAAGCTGACAAGAAGAATCGGTGTGGGAATGATGGGTTTAGCGGATGCGCTCTTCAAACTTGGAATAGCTTACAACAGCAAAGAGGGCTACGACTTTATGAGGAAGGTCACCGAGTACCTCACCTTCTACGCATACAAGTACAGCATAGAGGCGGCAAAGAAGAGGGGAACCTTCCCGCTTTATGAAAAGACCAGATATCCAGAGGGGGAGCTGCCGATAGAGGGCTACTACCACAGGGAGATATGGAACCTCCCATGGGATGAGCTCGTTGAAGAAATCAAGAAATACGGTGTAAGGAATGCAATGGTAACCACATGCCCGCCAACGGGGAGCGTTTCAATGATAGCGGATACCTCAAGCGGAATTGAGCCAATATTTGCCCTTGTTTACAAGAAGAGCGTCACGGTTGGGGAGTTCTATTACGTTGACCCCGTGTTTGAGGCTGAGCTTAAGAAGAGAGGACTTTACAACGATGAAATCCTTCAAAAGATAAGTGACAACTACGGTAGCGTGCAGGGTTTGGAGGAGATACCAGAGGACATGCAGAGAGTTTTCGTGACCGCAATGGACATCCACTGGCTTGATCACCTCTTAGCCCAAGCAAGCATCCAGCTCTGGCTCACAGACAGTGCAAGCAAGACAATAAACATGCCAAACGATGCAACTGTTGAAGACGTCAAGGCCGCTTATCTCTTGGCCCATGCCCTCGGATGTAAGGGAGTTACAGTTTACAGGGATGGAAGCTTGAGCGTTCAGGTTTACAGTGTTGAGGGTGAGAAGAAGAAGCGTGTGCCCGCAAAGCCGAGCGAATATGCAAAGAAAATACTTAGGGAGATCGTTGAGAGCGAATCGTGGCTCAAGAGATTCATCAATGTTGAGGCGATAATAGACGGCACCAACGGAAAAGGCTCGCCAACGTTTTCTTTAAGTATCCCGAAAGCACAAAGACCGGCGGAGGAAACAGCCAAGGAGAGAAACGTAAAAGACCTTCTTGGGGTGGCATACTGTCCAGTCTGCTATGAAAAAGATGGAGAGCTCGTGGAGCTCAGGATGGAGAGCGGATGTGCCACATGTCCAAAATGCGGCTGGAGCAAGTGCGTGATTTCCTAGCTCTCTATTTTAAATTTGTTCCATGCTGTTTTAATAGAGGGCAAGAATTCTTCAAATCGTGGTAATGGTCGTATTACCATCCGTTAGGTAAGGCTTAAATACTTTGAAGGTCTATCTAACACTACGATCCCTGGGGGGATGATATTGAGATTTTTAATAAGACTCGCCAGCGAGAATAGTGAGTTTAAAGTGCCCTACAACCACCAGCATTATCTCCAAGGCCTTATATATCGGAGGATTCAGGCCGTAAATCCGGAGCTGAGCCTTAACCTTCACCGCCCTAAAGTGCCGAAGCTTTTCACTTACTCGCTCTTCATGACCGAGAGGCGAAAAACACTTCGAGGAGAGAGGTACTTCATTGGAAAAGGAAAAGCTTTCTTTTACTTCTCAACGCCTATAGCGGAGATTGTTGAAGCTTTCATTGGAGGCCTTCTTCAAGAGCCAGAAGTAACGCTATGGAATGAGAGGTTTTACGTGGAAGAGATTAAGGCGCTGGCAGAGCCTTTCTCTTACAGCGGGAAGACCTATTCGACCCTCTCACCAATAGCAGTAACCACTTTAAAGCCCGAGCTCGGGAGGCTCAAGCATTATGATCTCTCTCCCATGGAGGGGGAGTTCTACAGTAATTTGAGGGAAAATCTCAGGGAGAAGTATGTTCTACTTTACGGAAGGGCTCCTCCTGAGGATTTTGAGATTAGGGTGTTGAAGGCAAAGCCCAAGCGCTTCGAAGTTAAGCCCGGTATTTTCCAAAGAGCCTGGCATCTGGTTTTCAAGGCTTACGGTGATGAAGAACTCTTAAGGGTTGGCTATCAGGCTGGCTTTGGGGAGAAGAACAGCTTAGGCTTCGGGATGGTGAAGGTCGATGGGCTTAAGGAGGGGGTGAAGAAGAGATGGAAGGGAGGTGCGAACCATCGAAAAGGAGAAGGGGCTTGATGAGTTCTTAAGAATCTCAAAGAACAAGCCCACGAAAACGACTAAAAACTCGGAACTTAGAGTTATGGGAGATAATGTTACTTATGATTCAGCGCTGGTTAAGGGCACAATAGCTCGAACGGATAAATACAGTGGTATGCCCCATCTTGACGAACTCACTCACCACCTAATTGCGGTCTCTATAGCCTCTTTAAAGTTTGATTCTCCCGAAGTTGTAATGGCAGCGTTGATTCATGATTATTTTAAGCCAGTATTTGACATAAGAGTTGAGAAACGAACTCAATGGTATCATTTCATAACCGACAGAGATGTATATAACCAGCTATTGACTGAGTTCAGCGATTCTCTTGATATCTCAAAAGTCGCCAGCATCTCTCAGTGGCACCATAAAAACAATTCAAACGAGATAAGTCATGTTGAGAACAGCGAGTTGATCTCGGCTATTGAAATAGGGGTTCCCTTTGACGTGCCCACAAACAGGAGTTATACAGTGGCTTATAACTTGAAAATTCCTGGAAAATACAGGATGTTCCTGTTAGCCCTTATAAAAGACCAATTTACACGGATTCTAAGTGAAAAGTACTCAGAAAGACTCCAAGAAGTTCTTGGAGTTAAGGGGATCCGCTACGAGTATAGGCCCATTGGAGATAACGGAAGTTCCAAAATAGAAGAGGTTGGAGAACAGATACTCAGAGAAGACTGGAAAATTACCTTTGATAATGACACTCTTGTAATACCCCTTCCCTCAAAGTTCCATACAGGGCCATTTTACTTTGAGTATTATGAAGGAGCAGATATTGTGATTGATTTTGACAAAAAAGCAAAAGTTATCCGTGGAATCAAAATACCCCTTGGGAAAGCTTCGTCCACCGTGTATTTAGTTGGAAGTAGGGAAGCATACTTAGTTTATGTTGATGCTGGATTTGAACCGTTGCACTTACAAGAGATAATTGAAGAGTTGCTCGACTATTTGAGGTCATCCTTGTCTGAAAAGAAGCGAAAGGCTGCTTTCACTGGAATAGAACTGGACAAGGTTGTGAACTCTCTAACGGGACATTTTAGCAGTGACAGAGCATGTTTATTCTGTGGAGAACCTGGAGAACCAATTACTGATAGGGACAGTACAAAAAGCATTTTGAAAAACAAATTTACGGATACATGGTCATTTTTGAGTTATGAAAAAGCCATATGCCCGGCATGTAAGCTTGGTTTTGAAATAGAAGAAAACTTCAGATCAAGGGGGCTTATCCAATATCTTGTTCACGAGGCCATAATAGAGGAAACGAAATTGCTTGCTAGCGTCCCCATTTTTAAACAGCAAACATTTGTAAAAAGTATTTCATCAAAAATCTGGCTTGAATTAATAAGCGACATTTATTACTCGCTCCACAAAGAGCAAGACAAGATGAATAAGAAAAACACATGGCTTGCAAAATTTTACCTGGATCCTGCTGTCATTGTGTATCCCTACGCCTTGAGGATAATCCCGCAAATTTCACTTGTAAGTTCAAGATACCCTCAAAAGAAGTTTGTCCTTCAAAGCGGGCTTCATTCCAACGTGGTATTCCCAGGAAACGAGAAGGACATGACACCAGAAGAATTCGCGAGATTACGGAAGTTTTACTCGTCAAACCTGGATTTAGGTATGTATCTTCTCAAAAAGATTAGAAGTGTTTATTCTCCCACTTTTGGAATTCCAAAGGTCGATACTCAAAAAGGAGGTGGATCTCGTGCAAGAAAAGGAAAAGGTTGAAGATTTGGTCGTATCCTTGTTGGGGGCCATCGACAGCCTGATAGATTGGAGTGCAATGGGCGACAAAGTTCGCAAGAAGAAGTACTCCATTATGGCTAAGAGAATCGCAGTGGTGGCTAAAAGCTCTAACAACCTCAACGAGTTTATTGAGAAACTCCTCAGCCAGATTGCTGGAGATTCCCTCTATGTTTCCAGAGAAAAGGGCGAGAAATTCCAGGAAGTGTACAGAAAAGCCAAAGCCCGCGAGAATGAACTCCTCAAGTTCCTGAAGGACTATCCCTACCTGAGCACGGTTTTGTATTCCGCTTATGTCGAAAGCTTAGGAGGTGGAAAGAATGCGGATAACACTCAGAATGAAAGCTCTTGAACCCATAAGTGTGGGCTATGAGTCCATCGGAATTGAGACGTTGCTATACTCGCTCCCAATTGTCAAGGAGGACGGAATCGCCATTGAAGTTCCAATAATCCCCGGAAACAGTCTTAGAGGTGTTCTAAGAGACGAAATGGCAATGCAGTTTCTTGAAGATGTAAAAGCAAAATTAACAGAGAAGTGTTCGGAAAAAGGTGATAAACAACTAAAAGTCCACATTGGGACGCTCCTCTCAATGTTCAGCGGAGGCATTCTGAGCGGAGAAGACACAGAGGATAGAACCTTGGACATAACAGACGTCATGAATAATTACGTTTATCCCCTTCTGCCGCTTTCGATCATGGGAGTTGCACTCAAGAAAGTCATCATCCCAGGAAAGCTCAAAGTAGGGATTGGCTATCCTCTTACAGAAGAGACTAAGGATTTACTGGCAGATCTCGGTGTTAATCCCGAAAAGAAAGTCCCTCCACTCTCAGAGATCCTGTCTTCTGTGTTGATCACCCGCAAAGACGATACTGCCAAGGTAATGCAGCTCAAGGAATTAATTGCAGAAATTGAAGGAAAACCAGAGGATGTAAAAGCAGACGACAGTGCTATTCAGCAGAGACTGTATCGTCAGGTCGTAGTACCGGGCACAATCTTTTACAGCTACATTGAAGATGTTATACCCATGACCGACGCTGAATGGGGACTTGTCCTAAAAACTCTCAAACGCCTGAACCGTGTAGGAGGCCGTGTGGCAGGCGGACTTGGAAAAATCAAAGTAGATGTGGAAGGAGTGTCAGATGAAAATAGTTACATTAAGAGTTATGAAAAGTTTATCTACAATAACATAGAAAACATATCAAAGGCTCTAAAAACGGACCCAAACAGCTTCTTCAAGAAGGATAGCAAATCAAAAAAGAGTGCTAAGGGATGAATTGTCACAGCATCTGGTGATGCGGGCTATGTACTTGGTGACACTGAAGTTTAGAGTACACCCTCTTGCTTTATCCCTCTCAAACCCCAATGAGCTCTCACAGGAAATGCTAACATTAGATGGACCACTTGCGTTTGCAGAGTACTATAAAAAGAAACTCTCCACAAGCAAAGACTGGAGAATTAAATACTTAGAAGACACACTCTTTCCAAAAAAGGAATTAGAATGGGCTTCTAGCATTAAAAGCTCCTACCTATTGCCGACCGTATTAGACAAAGAAAACGAAATAGTTAAATTACTGACTCCTATGGGGTTCTCTGCACTATTTTCCATTGATAATCAGCGTGCTAAATATGAGTACTCCAAGGGGAAATACCCAAGAAGGCTCGAATCTTCCCAAATAATCCTAAGATTGGGGCGCAGAGACGACATACTTAAAGCAGAGGTCTTCCGCAAGGCAAAGAATATAACCTTAACGAAACAAGTTAAACTCCCCAGTTCCCAGAGTGGGCCGTATAAGGCAGTCGATTACACAGTAAAACTCTACACTACTCATATATTGTGGGCGTCGATTGTAGATGGAATATCAAAAAAAGAACTTGAAGATCTTCTACTCATCCTCAAAAAGTTTGGAATAGGCAAGAAACGCAACATGGGATGGGGGGATCTGTTAGGATACAACATCTATGACTTAAAGAAAGACTCAGTAACGCCAGAGTTCATAATACATAGCAGCGATGACTCACGATACTTGGAGACCATACGACCAGTATCTCCAAAAAAGATTGCAGAACTCATAGGAAACCCTAATAGAAAGACTAGGAGCAAAAAGTACGTATTGATAGACTCCAAGCTGGAATATGGGGCAGATGGGCCCCCCTATTGGAGGAGACAGCTCGTTGTTAAGTCCGCTTTATTCCAGATCACCTAAAGTTTAAACCTGACAAGTTGGGAGATGAACGCCCTGATAAGCTTCCTCAATTCGAGGCTCTACGCCACCATAGTTAGCGAGCTTTACAACACCCAACTGGCTCCAACGGTGAGTTACCTCCACGAGCCCGGTGAGAGGAGGTTTTCGCTCGCGCTCGACTTGAGTGAAATCTTCAAGCCGGTAATAGCCGACAGGATAGCGACGCGCCTCGTGAAGCAGGGGATAATCAGGAAGGAACACTTCAGAGAGGATCTAAACGGTGTCCTGCTAACAAAGGAAGGCATGAAGATAGTTCTGAAAGAATACACCGAAGAACTGGGCAAAAGCGTGAGGCATCTTGAGCTCAAGAGGAACGTGACAAAGCAGAGACTAATAAGGCTCGAGGCGTATAAGCTGATAAAACACCTCGTTGGAGTTAAAGAGTACGAGCCACTGGTGGCGTGGTTCTGAGATGTTAAGAGATCTCTAAACAGAAACGCATGAAGTCAGATAACCCCGATAAAAAGGCTTCAATAAGCACCCTCCTCTAAGGGTGGAAAAACTATGTTTAGATTTTTCTGAACATTATCATCATCCTTGTTAAACATATCCTAAACGTAAACCTTAAATTCAGTAAAATTTCTTACTATAACTGGGGTGAACTACATGGTGGAGACGGAGTATGAAGGCATCGTGAAAATGCTGAGGTTCTTTGTTCAGACAAAGAACTTCAGCTACGTAGACAGAATTGGAAACGCCCTGAATCCGGAGCCCGTTGAAGTGGCACTTCTTGAGGCCATTAGGGCCTTTAGGTCGATAAGGGAGAGCGCTGCAGTTGGGGAAAACGGAAGGAGGTTCGTAGAGAAAGACGGCAGCAAAATTCCGGTCCCGGGGATCCCCACGGAAATGGAAGTCAAGGAGTTTCTTGAAGCGGTTCACAGGGATATGAGTGTTGCCAAACTCGTGGCCACTCTTGCTCTCTCGTATCCTTCAAAAAGGGAAGAGGGAGGTGATGAGTGATGTTTTTAAGCGTTGGAGTTAGGTTTGAGGCCAACGTTGAGGCTCTGAACATGGTCGAAACAGCTGGAAACTACGGCAAGCACAGGCGCGTTCCGTACCTTGTTGAGGAGGACGGTAGGTTGAAGACTGTATACGTGCCAGCTATAAGCGGTGAGAGCCTAGCCCATGCATACCAGGAGCATCTTGTGAGGGAGGCTCTCTCCATAGGCTTGCCAGTATGTGATGACTGCCAGAGGGGGGAGTTCTACAAGTCTATGAACAAAGTCCACCTTGAGAAGAAAGTCTCCCCCATTCCAGAAGATCCCAGGGCTATCGAAGAGGCCATCGTTAAAGCCTGCGTAGTTGAAGATGTTGGTGGGTTCCTTTATGCTGAAAAGCCCCCTGTAAGGAGAACTTCGGCTTTTCAAGTCAGTTACGCCCTCCCAGTCAAGTCGGTCGCTCTCTTCGCCACTTCCGAGCCACAGCTTCACGCCAGGCACGCTCAGATGGACGCATCGAGCAAGAAGGGTAATGCCTCTGAGCAGATGATATACTACGTCGAGACCGGCACTGCCCTTTACGGCTTCACATTCAACCTGGACCTCGATGCAGTCGGCGTTAGCGCAATAACCTCAAAGCCAATAATTGATGAGAACGAAATAAAGAAGAGACGCGAAGCATCGCTAAAGGCTCTTTTCAGGATGCTGTCATCCAGTCAGTTCGGAGCCAAGCTCTCCCGCTTCTTCCCCGTTGGGGGAATAAGGGAGCTTGTCGTGGTAGTAACGGAACATCCCTTCGTCGTTACCTCACCTATCTACGACGACTACATCGAGAAAACCAAGAAACGGCTGGAAGTCCTCAATGGCCTCGGGGAAGAGACCTTCCTTGCCGTGGCCGACGGTGAAAAAGTCCCAGAAGAGGCCCTGAAGGAGGTGATTGACTACCTCCACGGAAAGGGAGCCTTTTGAGGTGATCCCCTTGACTTTATTTTTAAAGGTTCAGCTGAGGCCTACCGGAATAATAGCCCTTCGCGCCCTTCCCCAGAGCAAGATGCGTATTGCTCTGCGCCACATCCCGCCAACCACACTAATAGGTGCAATAGCGTATCCCCTCCTCCACATCGGCGGTGACAGAGGGGAGACCATCTACGAGAAGAAAAACTTCAAGAGCAAAGCGGAATTCGTAATGAGCCTCTTTAAATGGGCCACCATTAAGATAGAAGGCAAATCAAAGCTCTACGGTTCCCTACTGAAAATCAATACAATTTACCGCGGTAACGTTCAGAGTGCAGTAACCTCATTTCCCTTTGCGGTCCTATATGGTGAATTCGATAACTCCCTAACAGCCGTGTATCTTATCGACGAGGAGGCCTTATCGAATAGCATATACGGCCCAAAAGACCTCGAAAGAGCCGCGTGGGGGATAACAAGGATAGGATCGAGGGAATCAATAGTCAGTGTTGAAGAGGTAAAAATGGGAAAGGCGGTATTTCGGGAGGCTGACGAAGTCAGAACAGCGTATGCCTTCCCCTTTAAAGGGGTCAATGTGCAGGGAGAGGGGACTCTCCAAACAGTTATTGACTGGCGCTCTGGAATCGGTGACTACTCCAACGCCAAACGCATGGTAATGTTTTACCCGGAAGGGAAAGTTGATGTCAGAGGAAAACTCTCAACTGTGGAGATCGACGGGGAGGTGGTAGTTCTTGCTCCTTGAAGCGCTGGCCAGGTACCCCTACGAGGGCCTCACGAGGGAACTACTCTCGCTTGGAATGTCTTGGGTGGTCATGAACTCGGGGCTTGAACCCGATGCCGAGGAGCTGGCCGATTCCCTTGAAGGTGCCCTCCGCTCCCTCAGGAATAAGGTAAAGGCGCACACCTCCAAGATGGGCAGGAACGACAGGGATTCCTTCGATAAAGTCCTGAAGGTATGGTTCAACAGGAGCGCTCCAGAAACTTACGGTGAACTCTTTGAACTTGTGCTCACTGAGACCATAAAACTCCTCAGAGATGGAGATATAGATCCCAGCGAGTCTTTATCCTCAATAAAAACGGACAAAAACGGGACTTATCTTGGAGTGACGTATAACGGGGAACAGGCCATTTTACCAGCAATAATCAAGCAACCCGAATATTACGAACGCCAAAGTGGCTTCCTAAGTCCGACAACCGGCCAGAAAGCTCAGATACGTATGGATCCCCTATGGTTCTCTTTCACGGTTCTCGGATTCTTCACGGGGTTTGCCGGGTTCATAGGTGGAAAATACTACCTCATGACAAAGCCCGGAATAGAAGGCCTCTGGCCCTATGAAGTCGAGGACGTCATCGTAAAAGGTCTGCTCCCCCTAACCGAGGCGGGGATCTCGGGCAGGGTCTCGCTGAGCACGGAGGAACTCTACGAGATAAAACTTGCTATGAAGCTCGCCGAGGAGAACAGAATCCTGCCCGAGGAAGTTTATCCCGTCACTCTGCACCTTATCAGCCTTGAAGGACAGGTGTACACCGAACTCAAGACCCTCCAGCTTGACCTTTCGGGGCTTAGCGGGTACTTGAACGCCTACGTGAAACGCATAAATGCTCTGGCTACCAGTGGAGTACAGATGACCGTGAAGTTGAAGGAAGGAGAAGCGCAGGTTGAGAAATATCCCCTCTGGGCGCTTGTGGACATCGCCGAGAGGGAACTTAGCAAGGGCGTGAGCGGCGATGGGGAGATGCTGGCTTACATCTTCGTCAAGGACCTCTACAGAGCCATTAACAGCGGAGATAGGAAGCTCATCGAGGATTCCGTCTTTAGACTCTTCCGCCAGGGGAGGGCGTTGCTTGAGGGAAGCGGGCGCGCGAGTGGTCAGCTGAGGATAGTGCTGAAGGCCTTCATGTGGCGGGAACACCTAGGGGTGCTCCTATGAGAGCCTACACGGAAGCCGTCGAAAGGCTCGCGGAGGTAAAGGGTTTTAGGCCAGAGAAAAGACCCCTCCTCGAGGAGGCGTTTGATTTTTTAACATCCTCCTCCAAGCCTTTTCTCATCCTCAACGCTCCAACCGGCTATGGCAAAACGCTCCTGAGCTTTGCCCTTGCCCTGCACTCGCTGAATGACGCTTCCCTATTTGACAGGGTCATTCACGTCCTTCCCATGAGGTCAATCATAGAGGACATCCAGCGAACGGCAGAGGAGGCGTTTGGGTTCTCGAGAACCAAGATGATGGGGTCGAGTGGAGAGTTCATGCACCTTTTTCCCCTCAACGTGACTACCGCCGATACCTTTACGTGGGATTTGCTAAAGCTCAACACCAAGAAGAAGCACAGCGTGAAGGCGGGAAAGGAGTTTGGCTACGATTACCTGACCCAGGCTTCAATCCTCACATCACTCGTCATCTTTGATGAAGCCCACTTTCTCCTTGAGGACGAGTCTCTGGCAACAGCCTTTGACACCGTGGTTGATTTCCTGACATCCCAGGGAGTCCCCGTTGCGGTGATGACCGCTACACTCCCCCGCGGCCACGTCAAGTTCTTCGAGCGGTACGCGATGAAAAACGGATACGATTTCAAAGTCCTCTCACCCGATGAGGATGACCCCTTCGTGAGGAGGGAGCTTGAAAAGGACATCACGATCGAATTCGGGAAGGGAGACCCGCTGAGCTTCGTTGAACCCGGAAAGAGAAACGCCGTCATAGTGAACACCGTGGAGCGGGCCGTCGAACTGTACAACAGGGCTATCTCAGACACCCGCTTTGGATTTGAGCGCGAGAGGGTAATCCTAATCCACGGAAGAATGACTCCAAGCCACAAGAGGAGCATCATTACCCGTCTCCAGAGGCTAAAAAATGAGGATTTTCTTCTAATAGGGACGCAGGCGGTTGAAGCGGGAGTAGATTTCTCGGCAGATGTTATGATAACTGACAGGGCGCCCATTAATTCCCTCCTTCAGAGATTTGGAAGGCTCGCCCGCCACGCTGGAGATGAAGCCGGCAAAGCAATGGTGATGGAGGATGCTCCAGTAGGTCCCTACCAGCCAGAAAAAGTGGAGGGAACATTGACCCGGATCAAGGAGCGCGATATTCACCCGCGCGTTCCTTCAACGTATGAGGAGCTTGTGACAGAAGTTCACGGGCCCCAGGCCAGTTCCGTTAAAAAGCTCGTTAATCAAATGCTGAAGGGAAAACTTCTCCAACTCATGAGTGACCCGTCCAAGAGGGCCTCCCATGTTCTCGGAGAAGTTGAACGGCTTGTGGCCAAAGGCACTCCAATCATGAGGGGCTTTCTTGTTCCACTCTCGGTCGGAAGCGAGGTGGTGCTCGTAAGCCCGAAGAAGCTCTTTGAGCTTCACTCCCTAGGACTCGTCAAGGTAAGGGGTGTTGTATCTGAACTCCAAGAACTTGGAGACGCCTACCTTGTTGCGAGGGCAATTGCACTAGGTGACGACGTCGAGGTAATTTACACGGGGGATTACGACGGGGAGCGTGGTATCGTATGATTCCCTGTGCGTACTTCAGCAACGGAAAGTGCGTCGAAACGATGGAAGCCCATGTAAAGCGAGGCCTTGAGCTGATCGAGAAACTCTACATCAAGAGGAACTACACCGCACTGCTGGGGAAGCTTCTCGGCGTCAAACCAGATGTTGCGGGGGATATTCTGCGGAAAGTCTACGTCCTCCATGACGTCGGCAAGTGCCTTGAGACATTCCAGACAAGGCGTGGAAAATTCTCCTACCATGAGTTCTACTCTTACCTGGTGGCAAAAGACGTTTTGAGGGAGTTTGGAACTGCGGGCCAGATAGCCTCGGTCGCAATCCTACTCCACCACCACGACTGGGTACGGAACACCCTTGTCGAAAGACCTCCGAGTTTAAGACTGATCAAGGAGTGTCCCCCACTAATTAAGAATCTCTCAGGCCTCACAATTCCCGGGGAAGTACCTTGGAACAAACCTATCGAGGAATACTCCAGCGTCGAAGGGATCCTTCGGAAAAGCCTAAGGGCAGTTTACGCACTTCTTCTGCCAACAGTGGTGGCGGACAACTACTCTGCAGCCTGCAATAGGGGGGGAGCGGGAAGTATGCTTGGAAAGGAAATCCTGGAGACCCTGGAGGTGAGGGGGTGGGATCTTGCTGGTTGTCTTTCCAGTGGGCTTCGATGAAAAGTTTATTGTCCGGGCACTGGTGAGAAAGAGAAAGAACGTCAATGGACTCGAAACCGGGGACAGACTATTGGCAATCGTTCCAGAAGGCTACCAAAAGGATCAAAGAACTGTCAACGCAATAAGTTCAATAAAAAACATAGCCTCGCCAATAATCGGAGAAGAGCGTTTTGTGATTTTAGAGGTCCCTCCTAACGGCGAAGAGATAGTAGTTAGAATAGCCCAGGCCATAAGAGAAAATCTCACAAATGACCGCCTCGTTCTGGCAGTTCTCTCTGGAGGTATGAGACCGCTTATCGTATCAACTTTGCTGGCACTTTTGAGCGTTCAGGATGTTCGGGTTATAGTGGAAAGTGACTTTGAGAACCTTTCAGGGCATATTTCCTTGGAATTAGGATCGTTTTTAGCTCCCTCAAACAGAAGGTGGGTAAGAATAATCTGCGGCCTCCTTGAGGATAAGAGTGTAAGAAAAATATCCGAGGAGCTTGGGGTGTCTCCAGCGACAATAAGCAATGAGCTTAAGGAAATGGCAAAATACCACCTTGTTAAGGCTGAAAAGCCCGATGGGAGGGCACCCAAGTACAGAGCAACCAAAGCTGGAGAGTTATACCTAAAGGTCAAAGGGGAAGAGTGTCATGAGGTTTAGCTTTATCCTCCACTTCGAACCTTCGTTCTCCATCCCTGCAACACTTGCCTTAGATGTGGGATGATAGAAATGAAAAAACTCAGATAATATCCTCTATCGGGTTCTTCTCCACCCCTATTGTTTCTCTTTTCGGCATTGAGCGGAGCTTGTAAATGACTACAGAGTCCTCATTTTCATCAACGATGTCTTTGAGACCGGCCTTAATGCGCTCAAATTCGGCCAGCGTTATCTCCCCTTCGAAGACGCTGTTCTGAACCCAGTGAAGGTACTGCCTAAGGAACTTCTTAACTTTATTGACCCTCTCAACAGCAACGTCATAGACGACAACCACATACATAACCCATCGACACTAATTTTAACAAGCTTTCTTTTATGTCTTTTGGAATGTTATCACGTTAGAATAACCTTATTTTCAGTTCTCCCTTGTGTTGGGGAATTAAATTTGAAATCATTCTATAAGGTTGCTCTGGATGTTTTTAGTAACTGAAGGTTATTATCGGACAAAGAGTTACAAATTTTTGAGGTTTTTGTAACGAAATTTTTTCGGGTTTTTGAGCGAAGGCTTCTCAGGAATTATTTAATGTCCTCTCCTCGCGGGAATTCGACCATTTTTAGTTTAAAGTGTTTTTATTAGCCTATTTTTGATTTTAGCCTTCGTTCTGTCTCTGGAAGTCTCATGAACAAGACTGGACATGGGAGAAAAAGAGTAAGTTCAGGCGAGCGAGTGTTCTGGAGTCTTTTCTGAGGGCCCGAATTCGAGCTTTTTAAGGGGAGTTTTATTGACCCTTTGACGAAAAGCTTATAAGATTCAAACCATTTAATTACTTTGTAAAGGATTTCAAGGAAAATTCACCCCTGTTCCAATAAGACTTCAAAAGAATTGAAAGAATGTAATGCCCATCCCTCAAAATGTAAACTCTTGCCGTTCCAATAAGACTTCAAAAGAATTGAAAGGGCACAAAGGGAACAGCAGCAGCGCTTTAAGATAGGGTTCCAATAAGACTTCAAAAGAATTGAAAGGACCCGGCATGGGAGACCTGGAAGCAGTGGCTGGTCTACGGGTTCCAATAAGACTTCAGAAGAATTGAAAGGAAGCCTTAACGCCTTCGTACTGGACTGGTTTCCTCAATGGTTCCAATAAGACTTCAGAAGAATTGAAAGTTGGGGCCGAAACCAAAGTTGTTTGCACCAACTCCAAACGTTCCAATAAGACTTCAGAAGAATTGAAAGAAATTCGATGATACGACTACTACTCTTCGATTCCTCAAGTGTTCCAATAAGACTTCAGAAGAATTGAAAGGTTCGAAGCCACCCATAAGCCCAAATAGACCACTGTCACCCCAACGAGTTCCAATAAGACTTCAGAAGAATTGAAAGATAAGAGCTTTGACAAGCATGCCGTTGTCAGCGAGTGTGTTCCAATAAGACTTCAGAAGAATTGAAAGCTCAGAGGGAGCGGTGAGCTTCTGGCTCAAATGGGATGGGTTCCAATAAGACTTCAGAAGAATTGAAAGCATATTGCCGATATCCAATAGTCAACAATAGGCCTACAGTTCCAATAAGACTTCAGAAGAATTGAAAGTTAAAATACGTTACACTCGGTGATATCTGAGACCTCTGAGTTCCAATAAGACTTCAGAAGAATTGAAAGCAATAGCCGACTTACCTATAGCCAATATCCAATATCTGGTTCCAATAAGACTTCAGAAGAATTGAAAGATGTACTTTCTTGCCTTTCCGATCGGCCCGTAATTCGTTCCAATAAGACTTCAGAAGAATTGAAAGTTGCGTTCTTCACTCCGTCCTTGCTCGTTACCAAATGTTCCAATAAGACTTCAGAAGAATTGAAAGCTTGCGGGCCTTGAATTCTCACCACTACCCCATCCTATGTTCCAATAAGACTTCAGAAGAATTGAAAGGGGGTGTGTGGATAGAGAACATGGCCAGCACTGACATCAAGTTCCAATAAGACTTCAGAAGAATTGAAAGGCCTTTGCATCCCCGCCATACCTGTCAATATAAACGAGTTCCAATAAGACTTCAGAAGAATTGAAAGTAATCTTCTGAAACATTGTAGTCCACATCGTTCCCAATGTTCCAATAAGACTTCAGAAGAATTGAAAGGTGGGAGCACTATCAGGGCTCCCATGACAATTCCAGGTTCCAATAAGACTTCAGAAGAATTGAAAGCCGGCTTCTTTTACCGCATTCTCCCGAACGAGATCTTCATGTTCCAATAAGACTTCAGAAGAATTGAAAGTTCGCTAATGCCATTGCTGTCCTGTCATCATATTCTAAGTTCCAATAAGACTTCAAAAGAATTGAAAGATAAAGCAGAGATATTCCAACAAAAATTCAAAAATTGCACTACTTCTGAGCAACTTTGTTGATGAGCCTCAAGATATAGGTGTTTTCTTCGACGGTTGTTGCTCCCCTGTTTCTCGGGATACCCAGCTCAAGCTCGGCCTTTATTCCATGTTCCTTAAGAAAATCGTGAGCCTTTGCTTTTATGCTCCCATACTCACCCCTTTTTATCAGCCCATAGACCGTTGGTCCCCAGGAGCTCTGGCCGTAGCCGTATGCGTTCTCACTCAGGAATTCCGTGATGAGCTTAACATCCTCTCTGAACTCTCCACCCTGATACTCTTCAAAGTGCTTCCCAACCAGTTTTTGGATTTCACTCAAGTGCTTTCCAAAATCTTCGATGTTTCTCTCCTTCAACGCCGGCAGCAATCCCAGAAGAACTCTGTGGGAGATTTTCTCCGCTACGCTGCTTTCCCCTTTCACGCTCTGCATTATTGGTTTTTCCTCCTCCTCGTCAAAGCCCCTCTTTGTTTCCGGGATTATTAAGAGAAATCCCCACTCCTCCGGAAACTCCTCCCTTATGATCAGAGGCGGAAATTTATCCTTAACTCCCCCATCTATCACGAGGCCGCCGTATTTAAAGACATAAACCCCTGCACCCGAGTTCTTTCCCCTCCCAAGCAGGGAGGCAAGTTCCTCTATTTCAATCCTAATGGAGTTAAGCCTTGCTATTCCCAATCCTACAGCAAGCGTTAGCTGGGTAGTGGAGCCCAAGCCGATGTGCCTTGGGATGGCTTTCTCAACCTCAATGAGGTAGTTAAATCCCGTTGTAAATTTCTGATTCATTCTATCGACAGCATGGCGTATTGTTTTGGTGTCCTCTTCACTTGCCCTTATTTCAAGCTTATCGTGGGGCATTACCCTTATTCTGTACCCTCCCTCAAGGGCAACTCCAAGTGATCCGAATCTCCTTCCCAATGATCCGGAAGGATCTACCAGACCCAGGTGCAACCTCTTCGGTGTCTCGATTAACATTTTCTCACCCCAAATCTTTATAGTGTGGGCATTAAAACACTTTTCGGTGAGAGCATGAAGTTTGCAGGGGTAAGCTTGGATGAGCCAAAAATCATGGGAGTCGTCAACGTTTCACCCGAGAGCTTCTTCAAGGAAAGCGTTAGGCAAAATGAGGAAGAGCTGATAGAAACTGCAGTTCAAATGGTGAAGGAAGGGGCTTCCTTTATAGACATCGGGGCAAAATCCACCGCTCCATATTTGGAAACCCAGATACCGGTGGAAGAAGAGGTTAGAAGGGCGGTATGGGCGATAAGCACCATCAGAGAGCATGTTAGGGTTCCGATAAGCATAGATACAACAAATGCAAAGGTCGCCGAGGAAGCCATCAAAGCCGGAGCAGACATCGTAAACGACGTTACCGGTCTCAAAGGAGATTCAAAAATGGCGATGGTCGCCAGAGAATACGGTGTTCCGGTGATAGTTTGTGCCCATAAAGAAGTAAAGAACTTCACCGATCCAGTTCATGAAGTCCTTGATGCCCTCGAAGAGAGCCTCCAGATTGCATATAAAAACGGCATTGAAAAAGAGAGAATAGCAGTTGACCCGGCAATTGGGTTTTTAAGGCCAAAACATCCTCCATGGTACGAATGGGACTCAAAGATTATCGCAAACCTGAACCTGTTGAAAGTCTTTGGACTTCCCATTCTGGTCGGGGTATCGAGGAAGTCGTTTATAGGGGCCATAACCGGAAGAAAAGACCCGCTGGAAAGATTGGCCGGAAGTTTAAGTGCAACAGCGATAGCAGTATGGAATGGTGCTAACATTGTAAGAACCCACGACGTTAAAGAGGCCCTCGATACCGCAAAGGTGGCGAACTTCATAAAAAA
This sequence comes from Thermococcus sp. 2319x1, assembly GCF_001484685.1. Taxonomy (NCBI): domain Archaea; kingdom Methanobacteriati; phylum Methanobacteriota; class Thermococci; order Thermococcales; family Thermococcaceae; genus Thermococcus; species Thermococcus sp. 2319x1. The sequence continues at coordinate 1,132,348 of NZ_CP012200.1, forward strand.
GTTTAGAGGGTGAGCTCCTCCACCTCGAACTTTTTCCCCTCTAAGTCTATGGTTGTGTAAAATGCCCTTCCGTTTGGGATTTCTTCAAAGGGAAGGGACGAATAGAGCTCAAAGGTTGAAGACACAACTGCAAAGAGACCTTTTTCTTCAACTTTTAAAAGGCGGGAATACCTCCTGTACAGCGGGTCTTTCTCTCTCTTCTCCACCATGTAGGCAGTTACAAATGCCCTAACCTCATTCGGGGCTATTAAGAGGGTGCCCGTGTTGAGCGTGGTCTTAACTACGGGAAGGGCAGCTTTAAATGCGTTAAGAACCTCACTTTCCTCAAATGAGGACAATTTTCTCAAAAGATATAGGCCAAATACATAGCTGTCGGAGGCGTCTTTAAGCTCATCTTCCTTAAGCCCTGCCATTTTTATAAGTTCATCCTTTTTTAGGTCGCCGTTGTGATAAAACCAGAATGTAAAGCCCTTTGGAGAAGAATAAGAAAAAGGTTGAGCATTGAATAGGTTGACACTTCCTTGGCTTGCAGCTCTTGCGTGGGCCAGTAAAACTCCAAAACCTTTTAAGGACTCTAAAAGCTTTTCGACTCCTCCTTTATCTTCAAAAATGGGTTTTATCGTTTTGTAATGTTCGGCTTTGTCTTTGGACATCCAGAGGAATCCCCATCCATCTTTATGGAAGGGACTCTTGCCTAATGCTGCCTTGTAAAGGTCATTTTCAGAGGATTTTACCAGCGCATCTACAAGGTCTTTCATCACTTCTCCATTTCCAACCGCAAACAGCACCCTGCACATTTTATCCACCAAACTTTTTAGGCAATACTGCTTAAAAAGATTGGAGGAGTAGAAATGATGCTGAAGCTGTTAAAAGAGAGGGCAATGAAAGCGATTGAAGAGGAATTCAAACTAGTGGATTTTTCTTTCGCTTTGCCCTACACTTACGTTGTTATTGAAGGGAAAAAGGGAAAATCTATAGGGTTGGCCATGACTCTGCCAGAAGAGATTGGCGAATACAAAAATACCTTCACAAAGCCAAGCTTGGAGGAGTTTATAGAAAAGGCAGACAGCCTTAACATAATAGAAAGAACCCTTGGGCTTGCGGCGATCAACGCCGTTTCTCAGTACTACTTAGAGGTGGATGAAGAAAAAGATGCCATAGAGTTAATAGAAGAGGAAAAGGTTGCCGTCATAGGGAATATGCCTCCAATCGTAAAGGCGTTAAAAGATAAGAACAAAAAGGTGTTCGTGTTCGAGAGGAACCCCAAACTCTGGGACAGAGAGACCTTAAGCGATGCCCTTGAGTACGTTCTTCTTCCAGAGATGGAAGCTGTAATTGTTAGTGGCTCCGCGTTGTTAAACTGCACCATCGATATGATACTCGAGAGAAGTAAGAGGGCAAAGAAAATCATACTCACAGGGGCAACAGCCCAAGCATTGCCGGAGTTCTTCAGGGGGACCGGAGTGACTCATCTCGCTTCTGCAAAGGTTCTCGATATCGAGAAAGCCCTTATAAACCTAAAGCTCGGAAGTTTTAGGGGATTTGGAGAGCAGAGCAAGAAATACGTTATGGAAGTCTGACAGGTGTGAGAGATGCTTGAAATCCAGAGGGCTGTGATAGATGTTCTCAAAAAGGTTCGAGAACACAGGTTGCTCTATGAAAGGAACGAAGAGGCGGTGAAGCAGCATCTTATAGGAGGGATATTCAAAGCCTTAGGATGGAACTGGGAGAACCCAAAAGAGGTAAGACCCGAAGAGAGAACGGAAGAAGGAAAGGCCGACTATGCCCTCGTCATCAATGACAAAGTGGTGGCCTATTTGGAGGCCAAAAATTTAAGCGTAAACGTTTTGAGAAGTGAAAAACCCCTAAGACAGCTCGCCAAATACTGCTTTTCTCATGGAGTTAAATACGGTATCTTAACAAACGGCATACAATGGAAAGTAGTGAAGTCCTTCGAAGAAAACTCCACTCTTGAGGATAGGGTTCTTATGAAAATAGACCTCTTTAACGAGCCTCTTGAGAAAAGCTCCTTGAAACTCAGCTTTCTATCAAAGGAAAGGATATCCTCGCTGGAAGAATACGCCAACTACCTAAAAGCTTTTTACTGGGGATTCGAAATGCTCAGGGCGAAAGGATACTCAAAAGATTCCCTCATTTCATACCTGCAGAGCACGATAAGGCCAAGCTTTTTCCTTCTGGAGCACCTGAGCGGTGATGAAATTCCGCAGGCCCTCTACGTATACGACAATGGATGGAAAGTTGTCCCCCTAATCGAGAAGAGCATGAAGGGTGTTCTGCTTTCCCTGTTGTTATATTTAGCGGAGAAAGCGGAGAAAAAAGAAAAAACCGAATTGCTTAAAGCTTATGAGCACTTGAGAGGAGTTCCTTTGGATAGGGAGAAAATAATGTTTCTCCTTAAAGGCCTGGAAAAAGAGAAGGGCATTAAGGTGGGAATTGAAATCTAAGGATCTTCAAAGAGCCACAATACAGCGTTGGGGAATCTCCTTGACCAGTGGTATTCGTTGTGTGTGGCACCTTTTTCTTCAATCACCATTAAGTTAACTCCCCCCCTGTATCCTTTTTCCTTGAGAATTTCGACGAGCTTTTTGTTTGTCTCTATGTAGGCTTTGGGGTCTTTTCCCTCCAATGTACCCCAGTCGATGTAGATCTTCTCTGGCCCGGCCGTGGAGTTTTTAACAAACTCGTAAATCTCGGGGTTAAACCAGAAGGCAGAGCTCATAGCGCCAACGTACTTAAAAACCTCCGGATACTTAAAGCCGGCATATATTGAGATGAGTCCTCCTAAGGAAGACCCCATTATTCCGGTTTCGTTTGGCAAAGTTCTGTATTCAGAGTCTATGTAAGGCTTCAATGTTTCGACAATAAAGCGTACATAAGCATCGCCTTCTCCACCTTTCCCGTACTCAGAGTTCACCCAAGGAGAGTATTCGTCAATTCTTCTGTCTCCACCATTGTCTATTCCAACAACAATTATCGCAAACCCCTTCTCTTTAAAGAGCCTCTCCAGAGTCTCATCTACCTGCCATTCCCCAGCAAAGGAAGTTGCTTGGTCAAAGAGGTTTTGCCCATCGTGCATATACAAAACCGGATATCTTCTATTGCTCTGATTGTAGTCCGGCGGGAGGTAAATCCATATCCTTCTTTCTCTGTTGTCGAGCTGGGGAATTTTCATTTTGAAGGTTATGACGTTCCCCACTATTGTATGAGTCCCAACACCGGCCTCTTCCACATAGTCCCGCCAGTGGTAGACTTTAAATTCGTATGTACCTTCTTTTTCGATCACGAGAATTCTGTTGGGAATCTCTTCTCCGTTTTTACCTTTTTCTACTGTTTCCCAAGAGCCCCTTGTGAACTTGAACTCAATTTTTCTTCCCCTCTGAAAGCTTAAGGTAATCTCCCACTTTCCATCCGCCCTTTTCTTGAGCTTATAATCTTCATCTCCCGGATTCCAACCATTGAAATCCCCGGCTATGTAAATACTGTCGCCCTCTGGAGTATATTCTGGAACTTCCACCACAAAAGTTACTGAAATTTTGGAGTTCTCAGGGGTAGGAGAAGTTTGAGCAATGGTGCTTGTTGAGGTTTCGGTATAGAAGGGAGTCTCTGCAGTGGGAAGTTCTTGTCCTTTTTCTATACACCCCGCAAAAAACACCAAGCCCATTATGATCAGTGCTATCCTTCTCATTGCAACCACGAAGGTGTTTTATTTGTTTGAGACTATTTTAAATTTGCTGGACACTCTTGGGAATAAAACATCTTCAAAAATTTCGACAAAAGAACAGCCTTATAGGAGCTCATCAATCCAAAGAAAAATGCCTCCCCAAAAATTATAAATTCCCCAAGAAGAACTCAAAGGGGGAGAGCAATGATAAAGAACAAGCTAATTGTGGTCACCGGAGGAGCAGGGTTCATAGGCTCCCACATAGCCGAAGAGCTCAGCAAAGAGAACGAGGTGATAGTGATAGATAACCTCTACGCCGGTAAAGTTGAGAACGTCCCCCCAAATGTGAAGTTCATTCAGGCTGATATAAGGGACTACCAAAGCATGGCCGAGCTAATTTCTCAAGCGGATTACGTTTTTCATGAAGCTGCTTTAGTTAGCGTTGTTGAAAGCGTAGAAAAGCCAGTTCTCACGGAGGAGATAAACGTTCTCGGCACTTTAAACATTCTAAAAGCCCTCAGCGAGGGGCATGGAAAGTTGATTTTCGCTTCATCTGCCGCAGTCTATGGGGACAACCAGAACCTCCCCCTCAAAGAGAGCGAAAAACCCAATCCTTTGTCTCCCTATGGCGTGACAAAGGTAGCTGGAGAGTACTACTGCAAGGTCTTTTACGAGCTTTATGGGGTTCCAACTGCAAGCTTGAGGTATTTCAACGTTTTTGGAGAAAGGCAAGGCTACAATCAATATGCCGGTGTTATAAGCATCTTCATAAACAGAGCTCTTAAAGGTGAACCCCTAATAATCTACGGCGATGGAAAGCAAACGAGGGACTTCATTTACGTTAAAGATGTTGTAAAGGCAAACATCCTTGTAGCTAAGAGCAACAAGGCAAACGGAAAGGTCTTCAACGTTGCGAGGGGAGAGAGAACAACAATACTTGAACTTGCGCTCAAGATCATCGATGCAACAAGCTCGTTGAGTTCAATCATCTTCGACAAGCCAAGACCGGGGGACATAAGGCACAGTCAAGCCGATATAAGCGAGATAAGGAAACTTGGTTTTGAGCCGGAATACTCGCTTGAGGAGGGATTATTGAGGACAATTGAGTGGTACAAGCACAGGGGAGTGGGATGAAGCAAATTGTCCTCAAAAGAAGTGTCAGGGGAATCTTGTTCCTTACGGCATTCGGGCTGGTAGTTGGTGTGCCAATGCTTGTGAGAGTCCTTGCCCGTGATGTCCCTCTCAAGATAAAAGCTGGAGCGATTGCTTTCATTTGTTTGTGGTTTGGGCTCACTCTTTTTGCATTCTACCGAACAAAGAGAAGCCTCAAAAAAGTTGAAGAGTTAGAAAGGCTTATTTCCGTTATTGGAGATGAGATCAGCTTTTCCACTCCAGTAAAAGCTGAGGTTGGATATTTCTATGCGAATGGCCGTTGGAGCTCAAGCGGAAAAAGCAGAAGCTACCACGTTTTTAGAAACTTCGTGAAGGAATCTGAGGGCACCTTAAGTTCCCTAAAGTTTGAAAACAGGCCTTTCCTTCTTGCAATTGCCCAAGACGGAGAGGGCGAGGTTCGTCTTCCGGGGATTAAGATTTTGAATGAGACACTTCAAGGAGTCCTTATACTGTATGCAAAGCCTTCCTATAAATTCAGCTTTCCCGTTGAAAGCCTCGGTGTCTCCCATGGAGAAGACTTTGTCGAGGCCAGAATAGAAGAGATTGAAAACGGGTTTAGGGTCTCGGTGAGCGCAAACCTCTCAAAGGCAAAAAGAGCTAAAGTGGAGCTAATTTCAAGAGAAAAAAGAGACGTTAAAGAGCTCATCGGCGATACAAAAAACATTGGAGTTTTTGAAAAAGAATTTCTAAACGAGCCTTTGGTAATAGTTGGGCACCATGACCAGATAAGCCCCTTGGAAATCCTAAAAGCTGGGAAATTCGGAAGGATAATATCTGGACATGGAAAGTTCATCCTCAGGTTAGCGCTGGATGTTCCCTTTAGGCCAGATATAAAAGAAGAAATTGAGTTTGAGGTTATCCCAAGGGAGGAGATTACTTCTTGGGGACTCTGAAGCTCATCGCCTGCTTTTGTTGCAATTGTTGGGCTTTTTGAGCTAATTCTTGAAGCTTGTGTTCCAGCTGGTGTAACGCTTCTTGGGTCTTTGCAATGGCACTTTCATACTCCTTGATCCTCTCTTCAAGGTATACTATTGCATCATCAATGCTCTTCTCGATTGCGTATCCGGAACCAACGCTAACTATGACATTGTTTTTGTCCTCTATCCTTCCCTTTAAGAACGAACCAGCCCCTATTGGGACGAGAATCTCGGGCTTCTCTTCCTCAACGCTTTTTAGCCCTTCAAGGGTCTCTTTTACGGCCTGGAACTCATTCTTACCGAGGGTTAAGAGCTCAAGGTTTTGGGCCAAAAGCTGTGCCTGGGCTTGTAAAAGCTGATACTCATAAGCCAATCTCTCAAGCTGTTCTCTGTTTTCCATTTCCATCACCAAAAAGAGTCACCGGAGAAGTTTTTAAGAATATTGTTAAAAAATAAAGTGTCAGGCAAGCTCTAAGCTGAGTCTTCTAACTACTGGGTTCTCAGCCTCTTCTGGCTTTATCTCTTCAACGCTCTCTATGTATATCTTTGACCTCTTAACGCGGTGCTTGCTTCCAATCCCTGAAAGGACAAGCTCCTTTATGTCTTCTGGTTTTAATGCCCTGTACTCCTTGGTGAACCTAAACTTCTTTCCGTTCTTCTCAAAGACCCCCTTAACTCTGAACACCTTAACCTCCATCGCCCATCACCCCAAAAAGCCCAATGCCTCTTCAATCTTAACTATCTCGGGACCAGTTGTGAGGTGCCCAACTACAACACCAAAGGAATTTGCAATCATGCATGAGCCCACAAAGGGAACACCCATGTTGGCAGTTCCCACATAAAAATCAACTTTGAAGAGGTCTTCAAGCCACTCAAGCTCTTCATCAGTTGCTTCGGGATGAACAAGACCTCCCTTGTTCGTAACCACTCCAACGCTTCCAACTGCGTGGTAGTTGGCTATTACTCCCCTCTCCACTTCGACACCAAAGATATCCTCGAACTGCTTTGCTTCTTCCCTCGTGAACTTTGAGCTTATCAAAGCAGCTTTATCGTTCACAAGTATAAGGTTTCCAAAGGCGGTAAGCTTGCTTAAAACTGGCTCAACCCTGACGTCCAGGCCGTTCTCTTCCAGGGAGGTTTTAATTTTCTCAAGCTCGGAGTCCCAGATGTAGTATGGGACTACTACGGCATTCGAGTTTGCCGCGGCAAAGATCCCAACTATTCTTGACTTCATTATACTCGTTTCAATAATCGGAACCTTTAAAACTTCCCTAAGGACGTTAAGCTTCTTCTCCTGAAGCCCTTCTCTAACTAGGGCAAACTTATCAGTGGCCAAGCCAAATACACCAAGATATGGCGAGTTTTCAAAGTCCAGTCTTTCAATGTGCATTTCCACACCTCGGTTTTCCCTCATTGGAAAAAATTAGGAATCAAGCGAGGTGGACTTCAGCCACCTTAACGCCTTCCCTCTCCTCGATGGTTACCTTGACACGGAGCTTGCTTGGTGGCTTCTCGATACCCCTCTCCCAGATCTTTTCGTTAACGTCCGTGCCTATTATGACCTCATCTGCCTTTGTGTGCCTCGCTATAAACTCCCTAACAAAACGAGCGGCTCTTGGCGCTCTCTTCCATCTAGGAACGATCTTTTTGATTTTTCTAATTGGGACAACGTAAATTCTCTCTTCCGCCATCTCACATCACTCCTTAAGCTTGGTTCTCCTCCAGTATCTTCTCTTGGGGTGTGTCAAAACCCTTCTGTTGGTTTTCACAATAACCCAAACAGGTACTCTCCTATTTTGCTTAGCTGCCTTTGCCAGGCGGAGCTTCTTTGCCAACGGTTTGTTTCTTGCCATTCTTAACCCCTCCCTAAGTTGTGAACGTGAAAAGCCCAACTAATGCCCGATTAGTAAAGCCTTATTTAAATTTTTGCTTTCACTCACATTCAAAGATTAGGGGTTAAAAAGCTTTTCATTCGAATGGGCAGGAAAAAGAAGAAAAGGTCACCCTATCTGGAAAGCTGTGCTCCTAAGTTCTCCCCTCTCAAAGCGGTGTGGGTCATACCACTCCCAGTCAAGTGGCACGTGAGTTTTTCCTTTAACAATAAGCTCTGCCATTGCTTCTCCAACTCCCGGAGCCATCATGAAACCGTGTCCGCTGAAACCGGCTGCAATGTAAAAGCCATCTATGGAGTTAATCTTTCCTATGGCCGGGTTGCTGTCTGGAGTTTTTGCATATTGTCCTGCCCACTGCCTCAACACGTGAACGTATTTTAACGCCGGGATTATCCTCGTTGCCCATTTGAGCACTTCCCTCAAGAAGTCATACGTTGGAGTCACATCGTATGTTGGACCATGCTCCAGTCCAGTCCCACAAATTACCCCGCCATCCTCCCCATCTTGAATTACGTAGGAGTCGTTCCATGCTGGTGGGCATACAAGCGGTTCAATCTGGCCTTCTTTAAGAGGTTCCGTTTTGACAATTTGATGCTTATAGGGCTTTATCGGGATGAAATCCCTATCCAGTCCAGCCATCTCATTTATTATCGGTGCCCAAGCGTTTGTAGCGTTAACAACAACGTCAGCTTTTATAGTCCCCCTGTTTGTTTTCACCCCTTTGACCTCGTTGTTTTCCACGATAATATCAGTTACCTCGGTGTATTCATAAATCTCAGCCCCGAGCTCTTTGGCTTTTCTTGAAAAGGCAAAGACGGTTTTGAAGGGATTCGCCTTCCCATCGGTTGGGTTCCACTGTCCGGCCAAGAACTCATCGGCATTTAATAGAGGAACTATCTCTTTTGCCTCCTCTGGAGTTATGAGCCTTGTTGGGACGCCGAACCTGTTGTGGAGCTTTATGTTCTCCTTAAACGCCTCAACTTCCTCTTCAGTTGTTGCGAGGAAGAGATACCCAGTCTGCTTGAAGTTTATGTCGTATTCAAGTTCCTCGCTAAGCTTTTTCCATCTCTCAACGTTGTATTTTTGCAACTTAATGTTTGCCTCATCCGTAAACTGCTGCCTGATTCCAGTTGCACACCTAAACGTTGAGCCACTCCCAAGATATTCCTTCTCAACGAGAACAACGTCAACACCAAGCTTTGCCAGATGGTAGGCTATTGAAGTGCCGGTGCTTCCTCCGCCTATGACAACTACCTCAGCTTTACTCTTCATTCATATCACCCACCAGAACTCCTGCCGGAACTGGTCTAATTGGAATTCTCGTTGCGGGGAGCTTTATCTCATCCGGGCTCTTCCCGGTTTTTCTTGCTATTATGCTGATCACCATGGGAAGGCACGTCCTTCCCTGACATGGCCCCATGCCAATCCTCAAAAGGCGCTTTATCATCTCAATGTCTGCAACCCCCTGCTCAATTAGCGCCTCAATCTCCTCGAGAGTTACTTCGTTACATCTGCATATTATCCTCTCACCCTTTTCACTCATTCTCTCACCACCTTAACGGCCCTAACATCCCATGCCAGCTCTATGGGCATCTCAACGGTTATAATCGGTGTATCCCCCTTGCTTTTCTCCCTTGGGATCACCGTCACTACTTTACCCTTCCCAACCTCCTTTCCAACCCTGTTGAGCAGAACCACCTCCTCACCAACTTTCGGGATTGGAAGAATCTCGTGGGGCATTGTTACCCTTGCTTTGTCCCCAAGGTAGTGAACCATGAAAAACGCCAGTCCCGGGCAAATCTGCACGCACAGAGAACAGCCGATACACTTTTCGTAATCAACGATTGGAACGGCATTTGGATGCTCCATAAGAACCGCATTGGTTGGGCATATCTCTTTGCACGGCGTACACGGGATTTCTTGAGGGCACTCGGGAACGGCCACGGGTTTTTGCCTCAGCCTCTCTTCACTCGGCAAACCAACGTACTTTTTTAGCTCTTCAACACTTAGATAGCCTTCCCTTAGGTAGTTGGGGATCTCGCTCATTCTATCACCACCTTCTTAAGACCCTCAAGAACCTTTCTTCCGAAGGGTCCACTCCTGAACTCCTCAAGATCCCTCTGGGCTTTCTCTATCTCCTTAAGCCACTCTGGAGAAGCCACACCTGTGGCCAAAGCAGCCCCAATTCCGGCTATCTTCCCCTCAAGCATTGCCGTTGTTGCCTCCTCAATACCTGCCGAATCACCGGCAACAAAAATTCCCTTTATCGTCGTCTCCATCCTTGAGTCCCTAATCACAACGTGGCCACCAAGCTCCGGAACGTACTTTATCTGACATCCAACTTGGTGGAGAAGCTCTATACTCGGCCTCAATCCAACCGCCAAGGCTATTACATCAACCTCAAAAACCTTCTCAGTTCCCGGAATAACGTTCCAGTTCTCATCGAGCTGGGCAACAACCGCTCTTTCAACCTTTTCTTTGCCTTCCGCCCTTAGAATTGTATGCCTTGTGAGTATCGGAATTCCAAGTCTTCTAACTTTAGCTGCATGAACGAAATAGCCCCCTATCTTCGGCATTGCCTCCACTATCGCCTCAACTTTCACTCCAGCCTGATAGAGCTGGTAAGCCAAAATTAGCCCAACGTTGCCGGCTCCTACTATCAAAACTCTATCTCCCGGCTTTACCCCGTAAGTGTTCATTAGGGTTTGAATTGCCCCAGCCCCATAAACTCCGGGCAAATCGTTGTTCTCAAAGGGGATCATCCTTTCCATTGCTCCCGTTGCGACAACAACGGTCTTCCCTCTGAACTCTATCAGCTCCTTGTTCTTTCTAACTCCAACGACAAGCTTCTCCTCTCCATTTTGTAGAAGCATTATTGCGGAGGTTTCCAAGAAAATTTCAATGTTTCTCCTCTTGAGCTCTTCGCCTAATATTTCGGCAATTTTTATCCCCCTAACTCCAGCAAACTGCTCTCTCTTACCAAAGAACTTGTGGGTCTGCTTAACCAGCTGTCCTCCGAGCATCGGATTTTCATCCAGGAGAACAACCTTTGCCCCGGCATCTCTCGCATGTATGGCGGCCATCATTCCGGCCGGACCACCGCCAATCACAATAACGTCCGCCTCTATTCTCGGCGGTTCTTTCCACTTGGGTGGCTTTATGGTTTTAGGCAAGGCAGGCTTTTCTTCTTGCCTCTCTATTTGCATGCCTTCCTCAACAAGTGTTATACAAGTCCTCACGTTTGGAATGCCATTTACCTTCATTAGGCATGAGGAACACTTCCCAATTGCACAGAAAAGCCCCCTTGGCCTGTGCTTCTTCGTGGAGTACTGGAAGGTTCTTATGCCCGCGGCATGGAGAGCCATTGCGATTGTTTCACCCTCATAGGCTTTTATCGGCTTTCCTTCAAAATAAATTGTAACCTCTTTCCCGCGGACTTTTTCAAAATTTAAAATAGGATGTTCAGTAAGTCGCATAATATTTCACCAATGTAAAATCGGGAAGAAGTGTTTATGAGTGTTTTTTCATAAAGAGGTTATACACCTTTGGTTGTGGGGAAAAACAAAAGAAGCATAAGACAGGTTAACCCATTTGCAGAGCTTTATTCCTTAGTTCACCTCTTTCAAAGCGGTAGGGGTCATACCATTCAATCGGGAGTTTGCTTTTTCCTCTCGTTATTAAATCCGAGAGCATTTCTGCAACTGCCGGAGCCATCATAAAGCCATGTCCGCTAAAACCAGCCGCAATGTAGTATTCATCTATTTCATTTATCCTTCCAATTGCGGGGTTGCTGTCCGGAGTCTTTGCGTAGTAGCCTGCCCACGTCCTTAATATAAGAAGCTCTCTCAGGGCCGGGATTATTTTAGTAAGGTAATAGCTCACTTCCTTCATAAACTGATAGCTTGGGTTAAGGTCGTAGGTGGGACCCACCTCGTATCCGACGCCACCGACGATTCCTCCGTGATTCGTTTGGGTTAAATAGGCGTGACCGTATTTAAAGGATATTACCATGGGTTTCACTGTTCCCCCTTTTATTGGCTGAGTTATAATCGCTTGGTGTTTGTATGGCTCAATGGGGATGTGTATCGGAACTTTGGCCATTGCATTTATTAGCTTAGCCCATGCGTTTGTGGCATTTACGACGATCCCCGTATTGACAACGCCACGATTTGTCTTCACTCCCTTAATTTCCCCATTTTCAATTATGATTTCCTTGACTTCCGTGTACTCATACAGCTTTGCCCCCATTTCCTCTGCATGAAGTGCAAATGCAGTGGTCGAATGGAACGGATCGGCTTTCCCATCTGTGGGGTTCCAAGATGCTGCAACTACCTCACTTATATCCAAAAGGGGCACTATCTCTTTCGCTTCTTCCGGAGTTATGAGCCTTGTAGGAACACCGAAACGATTCTGAATCGCTATGTTCTTCTTAAACTCCTCAACCTCTTCGTCATCATATAGCAGGAAAAGATACCCCGTTTGCTCAAATGAGAAGCCATATTCCTCGCTGTATTTTTTCCAAAGTTCAACCGAACGCTTCATTACCTGCACGTTGGCTTCATCGTTAAACTGCTGTCTTATTCCAGTACCACAGCGGAAGGTTGAGCCGGAACCTATAAAGCGCTTCTCAAGAACTACAACTTCCTCCCCTCTTTTTGCGAGTTCATGAGCCAAAGTGACCCCTACAATTCCTCCACCAATAATGACAATTTCACTCTTATTTGGAAGCTCTTTATGTGGCATTTTCATCACTCCCTTACAGCGGTAACTTTCATTCTAACATTCTTAAGCGGGGGTCTTGCAACGGGAAGGTCTATTTTACCCATATCTATTCCGGTTCTCTGGCTAACAAGCAGTGCACCATTGAAGAGGCAGAATCTTCCCTGACAGAAGCCCATTGCCAAGTGGGTAAGGCGCTTCACTATCTGCAAATCAGTTATTCCCTTCTTTACTACATCGTCAACTTTCTTCAGGTTGACATCACAGCCGCATATCTGCACATCCTCTAAGTTCATATCCTTGAACTCTATCCTCTGCATGGGCATTGGCTCGGGCTCATATTCCTCAAGCTTCTCCTTGTAAACCGCTGGAGTGGCTTCGTAGCCGAATTCCCTCAGGATATAAGCCCCTACAAGCCTTCCTTCGAGGAAATTAGCGTAGTGAGGCTTTATTCCAGCTGCACTCCCCGCAACGTATATTCCCTCCCTTATGCGATTTTGTTCATCAAGAACCGGAACGTAGTAGCCCCATTTGAATTTGAGCTTTCCCCCTGCTTGAGTGATCGGATTTATATCGGGCAAGCGGTAATCGCTCACGATGACTGCATCAACCTCATACACATTACCGTTGGTATCTATAAGCCTCTCAACTTTCTCCTCCCCTTCAACGCGCTTTGGATTTGGCACTACAATGTACTCAATGTTCCATTTCTCAAGCTCCGGTATTATTCTCTCGGGCTTTCTTCCAACGACGGCAACCCTCTTGCCCGGAGCAACTCCCCACTTGTTTATAACCTCAAGAGCAAAGTCGAGCCTAAAGACACCCGGAAACTCATTGTTCTCAAAGAGAAGAATATTCTCCACAGCCCCGGTAGCCAGTACAACCCTTTTTGCCATTATTTCTATCAGCTGGTCTTTTTTGACTACGGGAACCAAGAAGTATTCCCCCTCATCAAAAACCCCAAGAGCTATTGTACCCTTGAAGACCTTAACGTTCTCGTTGAATTGGGAGGTCAGTTCCTCAATGACTTTCTTGGGTTCTTCATCAAAGCCCTCCTGAATTGTGCTCCTTAGGGACATTAAGCCCCCAAGCCACCCCCTCTCTTCGATTAGGGCAACTGTTAGATACTCCTGAAGCTCTAAAGTTGCGCCTATTCCAGCGATTCCCCCGCCTATTATGGCGACGTCAACGACTTCCCTAAGAACCCCCTTGCTTCCGTCTATCTCCACGGCCTCCTGGAATTCGCCGTAGTTCTGCCTTTCTATTCTCATTCCGTCCTTAACCAAGGTTTTCCTCCCGTCTATATTTTTAATCCCATTTATCACCACAGGTAGCGGTCCAAAGGTGAATGCTCCCCTTTTTCTTCCCTGTAAGCTGGTTGTTATCCAGTAAATGCCGTTTGCAAGCAGTGCCACTGGAAGTTTTTCTCCTTCATAAGCTTCCAGAGCTTTTCCCTCAAAATATATCGTGACCTTCTTAGAAGCGTCTTTTTCGTAAAGATCCAGCGGTCGCATAGGATCACCCATGAACAAGTTTTTATCATAGAAGTTTACACATGTAAACTATTTAAACTTTGTGTTTAAACAAAAAAGTGTTAAACCTGCGGTTAAATGGACATTTTTATTGACATAACTCCCACCTGTGAGGCAATCACCTCCAGATTCACGAATTGCACTCAAAATCCTGCCAACTTCCTTGGCTTCAGGAAACCTCGAAAGCAAAGCCCATAACAACTGCCCCTTAAAAAGTTAAGTGCCTGCGATTCCAACGACCCGATGGGAACTGGGTTTTTGTTATTAACACCCCCATGGTTCAAAGTTCAACGGAGAATATTTATACAACAAAGAACACTACAATATGGTGTTCAGCATGTTGCTCCTAAGCAGAAGTGATCTTGAGAAGTTGCTCTCAATGAGAGAAGTCATAGAGTCCGTTGAAAGGGCATTCTTAGAACTTTATAACGGAAAAGCAAAAGTTCCATTGAGGATTATGATAGAGATCGAAAAGTACAACGGGTTTATTCTTTACATGCCAAGTTTCTTAGGAGACTCTGAAGCCTTAGCTGTAAAAGTGGTTTCTTTATACCCCGAAAACACCAAGAAAGGTCTGCCGACTGTTTTGGCCTCAATTCTCCTTAACGATCCCAAAACGGGTGTCCCGTTAGCATTGATGGAGGGTACCTACATAACTGCAATGAGAACGGGCGCAGCAAGCGGTGTTGCCACAAAGTATCTCGCCAGAAAAGACTCAAAAATCGTGGGGATCATTGGCGCAGGAGTTCAAGCAAGAACTCAGCTTTGGGCAGTTTATGAGGTTAGAGACATAGAAAAGACGCTTGTCTACGACATTAATCCCGAAAATGCTAAAAAATTTGCTGAAGAAATGTCTAAAAAGTTTGGAATCGAGATAAAAACCGTTGAATCTGCAAAGGAAGCTGTTGAGAAATCTGATATCTTAATAGTAGCAACAACGGCAAGAGAACCAGTAGTTAAGGGAGAGTGGATCAGGGAGGGCACGCATATCAACTCTATAGGTTGGGTAGGCAGAAACGCTAGGGAACTCGATTCCGAAACAGTAAGAAGGTCTAAGCTGGTTGTGGATTCAAAAGAGGGTGCCTT
Organism: Thermococcus sp. 2319x1; assembly: GCF_001484685.1. Classification (NCBI taxonomy): domain Archaea; kingdom Methanobacteriati; phylum Methanobacteriota; class Thermococci; order Thermococcales; family Thermococcaceae; genus Thermococcus; species Thermococcus sp. 2319x1. Next base: position 1,147,349 of record NZ_CP012200.1, read on the forward strand.
AAATGAATCTGGAGACATAATAATTCCCATGAAGGAGGGGGTAATTGAGGAGAGCCATATCTATGCTGAGCTCGGCGAAATTGTTGCGGGAGTTAAAAAAGGAAGGGAAGACAACAAAGAAATAACCCTTTTCAAGAGCGTCGGTTTGGCTATAGAAGACGCAATAACAGCCAAGTTAGCATATGAAAAAGCCCTTGAACGTGGAGTTGGTACTAATGTGGAGTTTTAGGAACTTTTATATACATCCTTGTTTCTTTTAATACTTTGGTGTCCCATATGTTTGCGGCCAATGTTTTCCACGTTGTGGATACTCACACAGAGGGTGAGCCCACGAGAATAGTCTTTTCTGGAGTGAATGTAAAAGGGAAGGATATCATAGAAAAGAGAGAATACTTTAAGGAACATTATGACTGGGTTAGAACTGCTCTGCTCCATGAGCCCAGAGGACATGGCGATCAGTTTGGGGCAGTTATAGTTCCCTCTGATATAGCAGACTTTGGAGTCATATACATGGACACCTCTGGCTATCTTGATATGTGCGGTCACGCTACAATGGGAATTGCTACCGTGTTGGTGGAATTGGGAATTGTGGAGAAAATGGAACCATACACAAATGTAACAAAGGTTGAAAACGGTGTTGTCAAAGAGGTCACGGTTGTTGATGTGCCAAGCTTTCATGTGGGCGAATTTGAGATTGAGTATCCAGAAAGAGGTAAGATAAAAGTCGACGTGGCCTTCGGTGGGAATTTCTATGTGATTGCAGATGCAAGAGATTTAGGCCTCAGGGTTAGAAAAGAATACATAAAAAAGCTTATTCCAGCAGCGTTAAAACTCATTAAAGTTGCCAATGAGCAGATAAAAGTGCAACACCCAAGGAAAGGAGTCCAAAACAGAATAAATTTAGCAATGCTCACTGATGGTCCAGAAAGAGAAGACTCGGATGGCAAGAACGTTGTCATATGGGGACAAGGAAGTGTAGATAGGAGTCCTTGTGGAACAGGAAGTGCTTCAAGGGTCGCGAGTCTTTATTCAAAGGGTATTCTTAGAGTTGGAGATACCTTTGTCCATGAGAGCATTTTAGGAACTCAATTTAGAATCAAAATAGTTGGCACAACAAAGGTTGGTAATTATACTGCAATAATCCCCGAAATTACAGGAAGTGCATACATAACAAAAATTTCTCAAGATATTATATCCAAAAATGACCCACTTTGGAAGGGATTCTTGTTAAGGTAAAAAGAAAAGTTAAAGGTCAGGAACTCTGAGCCCCAGCCTTTTCTTTCTCTTTTTGCAACGCAAGTCTAACGAAATATAGTGTAAGCCCCCAGTAAAATCCAAGAACCACTATCATAGAGATTATTATTGATGCCTCCATTTCAGACTCCCTCCTCGGCCAGCTTTGCTTCAATTTTAGGCATGAGCAGTTTGTTCACTAGGATCCAGATGGCAACTGCAGCTATAATCCACTGCACAATCACCGTTCCGGCACTATAGATCTCAAGTGGATTCCACCAGCTTTCTGGATACCAATCGATTGACTGCTTGAGCCACCAGAGCATGACTATTATTATGCTTACTGGGGAAACGTAACCGATCATAATGTCCCACCACTTGCCGACTTTGATGTCCGATCCTCTGTTTGCAGTCTCTCTGTTCTTTTCTAAGCCTGTTTTAACCATTATGAATGAGATAACAATTGCGCTAACCAGCAACGCAACACCCCATGCCCAGTCTTGGTTGTTGAGCCAGTTGATACTGATTGCCGCTGGAAGGCCCGCCACTAAACCGATGACGGCAACATAGGTGGCAGCTTTCTTTCTTGGAACTCCAAAATCTACCACATTCTTAACAAAGACGTCTGTAATTGCTATTTGTGATGTGAATGCAGCAAAGAACAGGGCTAAGTAAAAGAGTGTACCTATGGCAAATCCTGCTGGTACCTTGGGGAAGAGTTCAGTTAGCCAGATGAAAGTCAATCCCACGTTACCTTCAGCATATACTTTGAAGGGGTCTAACCCAATAAGGGGCGCTGTGACGGCAACGGTTGTAATTACTGCCAAACCTCCCAGAAGTGCTGCACTTGTATCACCAAATCCGGTAATATGAGCGTTGAGGTTAATGTCATCGTTTTTCTTCAAATATGAAGAGTACGTCAGATATATACCCCACCCAGCCCCAGTGCTCCACAGCACTTGACTGTATGCTTGAAGCCAAGCTTCCGCGTTTGAGAGCTTTGAGGTGTCAAATTTGAACATGTATGTTAGGCCTACATCAGCTCCCGACATCGTAACTGCCCTTATAATAACGACCACCAGGAAAAGTATCAATGATGGAACCATGAAACTGGCGACCTTTTCAATTCTCTTAACACCAACGGCCATTACGTACCATGTAAATACCCAGACGAGTATTGTAAATAACACCGGTTGCCATCCACTTATGAACGCATTCCAAGTTTCCAGACCCTTTCCCGGAGCATAGCTTGCATAAAGTCCCGTAAGCCCTTTAATGAAGTAAGCAAGTGCCCATCCATTGACAACTGCATAGTAAAACATAATTGCTATGTTAACCCACGCAACCCAAGCTCCGAGCCATGCATACTTTTTATTCCCGGTATATTTTGCAAAGCCAAGTATTGTGCTTTTTCCGGTTTCTCTACCTATGATACCCTCTGCAATAAGCAGTGGAATTGCCACTGTGAACAATGCAAGGCTGTAAGGAATCAAGAAGGCACCGCCACCGTACATTGCCATCATTCTTGGAAAGCGCCATATGTTACCGCTGCCAACCATTGCACCTATAATAGCAAAAATAAAACCCAATCTAGTTCCCCAGTGTTCACCGGTTTCGACCTTTTCCATTTTCACTTCCCCCCAGGTTTGTAGGCGAATTAGCTATATGTCCCCTACGTGGGGTCATAGCATACACAGTTTTGTAGTATACATATTTATACTTTTCTGATCAACTATTTGTCTCTGCTGATTTATTTTGGAATACAACGTACATTTTTATTCATAGTTCAAAAGAGACTCAAAAAACTTCGAAAAGTTCTCGTCTCCTGAAAACCAGAAGAGAACTTGTAAAGTGGCCTATAATTCAAACCTGAGAAAGAACTCCTAAAAGAAGTGCTTTTGCATTGCCCTTTTCTTTTGAAAGCCTCACCCCCTCAGTATGGGGAGAGGCTCAGGGAATAGAAGTGATTACCTAACATGAATTTCAACAATGTCCCCATCTTCAAGAACATGATCTGGTCCAACTCTCTGTCCCGGGAACTTTGCGCTCTTTCCCCACACCCTTGCGTACTTAAAGTTCTTTGCGAAGTCCTTGTGTATTCTCTCCGCCACATCAAGAACGGTTGAGCCTTTTTTAAGAGCTATGGGGGGATAAGAGGGCTCTTCACCAGGTGATTTGGTGAAAACCCTTATTATATCGGCAAGTTCATAGAGCTCTTCTTTGAGGATCTCAATGTTCGCCTTCTTTTTTGCAGATACGGGAACTATTTTAAACCTGTCCCCATAGGCTTTAACGAGCTTTTCGTAGTTCTCTTTGCTCCCCGGTGCATCGCCTTTGTTGGCAATGATTATTGCCTTTCTCCATACGAGGCTCTCATCAAGAGCATCTGAAAACTCCTCAAGGGTAACGGGCTCTTTTACAGTGATCTCAGCACTGTGAATGCCTTCCTCTCTAAGCATTTTCATAACCTCACTTACATCTCCTTGAATCAAATCCTGCCCGTTGATCACAATCCCACCTGTAGGCATTCTTCTTATTTCCACTTTTGGCTTTCTTTTGTTTATCTTTATCCCAGCACGTTCAAACTCCCTCAGTATTATTTCCATCTGGTTTATTGGGTCTTGAGAAAGGTCAACGACGATAGCTATTGCATCGGCGTTTCTTATGACGCTCAAAAGCTGCGTCCCCATGCCTTTACCCAGGGCAGCCCCTTCTATTAAGCCCGGTACCTCTACAAGCTGAATTTGAACGTCTTTGTGCTTCATCATACCCGGAATTGGCTCAACCGTCGTGAAAGGATAATCGGCAACATCCGCCTCAACGCCCGCAAGAACCTTAAGAAGTGAAGACTTTCCGACGTTTGGCAAACCCGCGAGAGCTATTTGAGCAGCCCCTTCCTTTTTAACGCTAAATGAATACCCTCCCCCCTTTCTCTGGCTTTGCTGCTTTTCCAGTTCTTTCCTAAGTTCAGCCAGCTTTCTCTTTATCTGGAGTCTGAGCTTCTCCGTTCCCTTGTGCTTTGGCACGGTGGCATACATCTTCTCCAATGCCCTTATTTTTTCGGGTATTGTTTTGGCTTGTCTGTATTCCTCTTCCGCCGCTAGATATTCTGCTGTTACGTTTGTTGGCATTTCTACTCACCCCTCGTTCTCAGCCCATTAGGGTTATGATGGAGGGTTTTTATAAATCTATGGTGTGAAACTATCATCAACTTTATATACTTTCTCGAAAAATTTTAGGGTGGTGAGAATATGAAGGGACTTTTAGATGAAATTGATAAGGAAATCTTGAGGGTGCTTCAAAAGAATAGCCGCACTCCGCTGAGAGAAATATCCAAGCGAGTGGGACTTGCAGAGTCAACGGTCTATGAAAGGATTAAGAAGCTGAAGGAGAAAGGAATAATAAAGAAATTCACGATTATCCTTGATCCAGAGTCCCTTGGCTTTCATCTGCTGGCTTTTATATTGATAAAGGCAAAAGCTGGGAAGTATGCCGAAGTTGCCGGGAAGCTCATAACTTATCCGGAGATAGTGGAAATTTATGAGACCACCGGTGATTACGACATGATACTCAAGATAAGAACGAGGAGCAGCGAAGAGCTCAACGACTTTCTTGATAGGATAGGGGAGATAGAAGGTGTCGTGGCAACGCATACGATGGTTGTGCTGAAGATACACAAAGAGACAACCGAGCTTCCGCTTTAAATTTTCCCCTCTGCATAAAGTTTATGATAGGCTTTCAAAAGGGCATCCCTTACCCTCTTTGGCCCGTATCTTCTCACCGCGCTTTTTAATCCTTCGGAATAAACCCTTTTAACTATTAAATCAACATCGGGAGAATCTTTTAGGCTGTTTTCTACATAGAGCTTTGCTACCTCCTCTGGATCCCTGTAGTTCAGCCCCTTAAGCCATTTTAAGGGGATTCCGCTTTCGAACTTCTTTATTACCTCAAACTCAATCACCGTAACCTCGTCATCTCCATGGAGTTCCCCGTATATCTTGCTCAATGCACCTACTAGCTCTTTGACATCCTTAAACCCGTCTTTTTTTGCGTCTTGATTTGTAAGCTCCTTAACCTTTTTCTTCTCCACCTTTGTGATTTTTACCTTTGCAACGGCCGTGTCGCTTGGTGTTATTACAAGGTAAACTTCACTTCCAGGTTTTGCCCCATACTCTCCAAATCTAATCGTGGTTGTCTTTTTTCCGCTTAGTATCTTGGACTTGTATGAATTATCTATCAGCAGGAACTTCCTTATTTGAACCATCCTTGAGCACCTCTAAAATCTCCGGAAGCTCTAAGAGGTCGTTTATTTTGAAATCAGCGTACTCCTCATATTCAAGCTCCCTGTTTGCGTATTTGCCATAGCGGAACCATACGGTATGCATTCCTACCCTCTTTGCCCCATAGATGTCTGAATAAAGCCTGTCTCCTACCATCAATGCCTCTTCCGGAGAGACTTCAAATATCTTAAGGGCTTTCTGGTATATTTTCGGATGTGGCTTTTTCACCCCCTCAAAGTCCGAAATTATCATATGCTCAAAGAAGTCATCTAGGTCAAGCCTCAGAACCTTCTCCCACTGCTTTATTGGATTGCCATCGGTTATGATGCCCAGTCGATAGCCCATTTCCCTGAGTTTGATGAGGGTTTTTCTTGCGTGCTTGACTTCCCTTATGTGGGCAAATTTGGTGTTGTGGTAGGCTATAACCCCGGCGGCAACCCATTTCGGATTGTACTTTAGATCGAGCCTCCTGAGGAGGTAATCAAAGTGATGAGGGAAATTGCTTCCGTATTCGTTTATGAGCTCCAAAAGTTCGTTATAGGCGGTGTCAAAATCAACAGGCATTCCGTGCTGAATCATGTTTTCTATGGCGTTTTTTCTGGCAAGCTCAGCTAAACGAGACGTGTCAACAAGGGTGTCATCGAGATCAAAAAACACTACCCTTATCATTCCAACCCCCAATCAAGTAAAAGGTTAAAGTATTTAACTTTTCCCTATGTCGAGATAAAAGGACTTCATCCTTCGCTTTTCCTCTCTTAGCTTTCTAAAGTATTCATCCTCTCGAACGAGCTCATCAAGAAGGTCTTCAAGCTTCCACGTTAGGGACGTGGGGGTGGTGGTTGCAAAGATCGGGCTAATTCCTTGAGAGCGGACTGTTTTGATAACCCTCTTTACGTCTTCATTTGAGAGGTTGTGCATTATGATGAACTTCCTCCAGTGCCAGTTGCCGCTTCCTTGGAAAGTGGGGGCCTTTGCCACAACTTCCTCCACAACCCAATCTTTGCAGTATTCCGGAACCTCATAAATGTCGAACTCACTTAAGATTTCTCTCACCCTGGAAACTTCATCCTGCTCAAACCCTATTAAGAGTATCATAGCACCACCTTAACAGCCTTTATCTTTTAAACACCTTTTAACCTTTGCCAAAAGATGCTCCATTATTTCTCCAGCAGGTCCTTTTAGGAAAATATCGGCTATAGGGGTTATGCCGCTTTCCTTTGGGTTGATCTCTATCACATAACCTCCGTTCTCTTTTACAATGTAAGGGACATACGCCGCAGGAAAAACCTGACCACTCGTCCCGATAACCAGGCAAACGTCAGCCCTTTCGGCAAGCTTAAAGGCCTTTTGAAGGGCTTCTTGAGGGAGAGGTTCCCCAAACCAGACAACATCCGGCCTTAAGAGGGAACCGCATTTCGGACATTTGAGTAAGCCCTCTTCTTCCAAGAACTCCTCAAGTTTTTCTGATTCAAGAAGATTTTCCCTATAAGCACAGCTGGTGCACTTAACCCGATAAATGTTCCCATGAAGCTCTACAACGTTTTTGTTTCCGGCTTCTCTGTGGAGGTTGTCAATGTTCTGAGTTATGACAGCCTTTAAAAGACCCATTCTTTCAAGCTCTGCCAGTGCCAAGTGGCCCCTGTTGGGCTTTGCTCCCTTCATAAGCTTCATTCTCATCCTGTAGAACTCCCATACAAGTCTGGGATTTCTTCTAAACGCCTCCGGGGTAGCTACCTCCTCCACTCTATACTTCTCCCACAGACCGTTTTTGTCTCTAAAGGTTGGTATTCCGCTTTCTGCGCTTATTCCAGCTCCGGTAAAAGCTATTAAAAATCGGGAGTGGGCTATCAACTTAGCCGCTTCTTCCATCATAGGACATCGCTTTCTAATTCCCCCCTGAAATTTTTAAAGGTATTCTAACGGCAAGATTTAAATTACATGGATGTAAAATATCACATGCAAGAAAGCACCGGGGTGATACCATGAGCTACCAGATGTATAGAGACAAGGTTTTGGAATTTGTTGAGATGCACGAAAAGTGGAGGGCATCAACTATAAACCTGATTGCAAGTGAAAACGTGACTTCCCCAAGCGTTACAAGGGCTGTGGCAAGCGGTTTTATGCACAAATACGCCGAAGGATGGCCAAGGCAAAGGTATTATCAGGGATGTAAGTACGTCGATGAAGTTGAGCTCATAGGAGTTGACCTCTTCTGCAAGCTCTTCAAGAGCGATTTCGCGGATCTAAGACCAATTTCCGGAACTAACGCAAATCAAGCCGCGTTCTTTGGACTAACAAACGCCGGAGACAAAGCTATTGTTCTTCATACTTCCCACGGTGGGCACATAAGCCACATGCCCTTTGGAGCAGCTGGTATGAGAGGATTGGAGGTTCATACATGGCCTTTTGATAACGAAGAATTCAACATCGATGTCGACAAGGCAGCCCAGATGATTAGAGAGCTCGAGCCCAAGATAGTTGTCTTCGGTGGTTCATTGTTCCCGTTCCCACACCCGGTTAAGGAGCTCGCCCCAGTGGCCAAAGAGGTTGGCGCTTACGTAATGTATGACGCAGCCCACGTTTTGGGATTAATAGCGGGAGGAAAGTTCCAGGACCCACTTAGAGAAGGAGCCGATGTCGTAACTTCCTCAACCCACAAGACCTTCCCGGGCCCACAGGGTGGTGTAATACTCTACAAGGACCTCGGGGAAGACACGGCAAAACTGCAATGGGCAATCTTCCCAGGTGTTCTAAGCAACCACCACCTACACCACATGGCTGGAAAAGTCATTACCGCTGCGGAGATGCTCGAATTTGGTAAAGCCTACGCTGAGCAGATCGTAAAGAACGCAAAAGCCCTCGCCGAGGCTCTTGCAGAGGAAGGATTCAAGGTCATTGGAGAGGACAAGGGCTACACGGAGAGCCACCAGGTTATCGTGGATGTAAGTGAGCTCCACGAAGCTGGAGGAGGATGGGCTGCTCCTCTTTTGGAAGAGGCGGGCATAATCCTCAACAAGAACCTCCTCCCATGGGATCCACTTGAGAAGGTCAACACCCCAAGCGGTCTAAGAATCGGTGTGCAGGAGATGACAAGAGTTGGCATGATGGAAGACGACATGAAAGAGATAGCAAGGTTCATGAGAAGAGTCCTTCTTGACAAAGAGGATCCAAAGAAGGTAGAGAAGGAAGTATTCGAGTTCAGGAAGCAGTTCCAGAAGGTCTACTACTCCTTCGACTACGGTCTGCCGATGAAAGAGTGATTTCTCCTTTTTGCCTTTTCTTTATAAAAGGCCTTTTAAAAAGAAAAAATCTAGAGTTTCGCCCGTTCAAACTCTTCCTTTTTGCCTAAAGGCTTTGTGGCATCTATACCCCATTTAGCAGTGAAGCCCTTCTCCCCGGAGGGGTCAAGAGAGCTTCCCCTTGCGTTAGGAATCACAACCAGGTCCTTATCCGCCTGAAATCTCGTGGCCACTGCCCATTCTATCTCTTTATCGTCGTAAATGTTAATGTCCTCATCGACCACTATCACGTGCTTTAGGCTCGGATGTCCAGCAAAAGCCGCCAAAATAGCATTTTTTCCATCTCCATCGTGCTGCTTTGTTATACTCACAACTGCGTGGAGCCACATGCAACCTCCTTCCGTTAATCTTACACCGTGAACCTTTGGAACCACCTGCTTAACGCTCTTGTATATCTGCGGCTCCTTGGGAAGTCCCATGAGCATGTAGTGCTCATATCCGCTGGAAAGCAGTGCGTGGAAAATTGGCCTCTCAACATGGTACATCTTCTCAAAAACCACAACGGGCTGCTCCCTTACTATGTCGTATGTCCCAGTTATATCAACAAAGGGCCCCTCCTTGTCAAGCTCTGGCAAAATTTTTGCCTCGAAGACAAATTCACTCTCGATGGGAACCGGGATACCGTTAATGTTCACGACTTCCAAGGGCTTTCCAAATGCAATCTCACTCATAGATGACGCAATGCTGAGCTCACTAACTCCATAAGGCGGGCTTGTCGCTGCCGCTAGGAGGATATGTATTGGATTGCCGATGATTATTCTAACATCAAGCTCTTCACCGTGTTCTGCCTTATCCTTCCACATTGCATACAAATGCCTTGGGACTAATCTAACTGTCCCGGTTTTTTCATCTCTCACCATTGTTCTGTGATATGAAAGGTTTACAAATCCATTCTCGTCCTTTGCTATGTAGATTGCCGAGGTAAAGTACTGCCCCCCATCCCTTGGAAAGTAATGCGGAACCGGCAACTCTTTGAGGGAGAAATCCTTCGTGGAGTTCTTGAAAAATTCAGCGGTTTTTGCCTCTTTATAGGGTTTGGGATTCTCCATAGCTTCCATTATGAAATGAACAAGCTCCTCTCTTTTTATGCCGAGGTACCTTGCTATTCTCTCCCGCGTGCTCCATATGTTGCCTGCAACTTCCCATCCATCCACATCTTTAAACAGAACGGGCTTAGTTTTATGCTGAAGGAGATAGCTCGTTATCTCAAACTTTTTGCTAACAGGCTTATCAACGATGATAAGCTCGTCCTGAAATTGGTTTAGTATCTCGCGTATCATGACACCACCCATTCAAACTCTGCTTGTACCGTGATAAACTTTTTGGAGGCTTTCATTTTTTCGTTTTTCTTTATTGAATATTTTTCAAAATGAGAGGGAAAGGGCTATAAAGGAGAAACTCCAAAAATTTCTTTTGAGTTGTATGACGACCGTGGTATTGAGAATCCCGGATAAATCTGCACTGGTGTATATTGAGAAGGCCGACCCTAAGATATACTTTATGGTATATGAGGAGCTAACTTACCGAAAAAGTTTCGGCAAATGGGAGAAGCCTGAGAGCCTATACGACCCTCACACAAAGTCCTTTCCCGTAGGGTTAATTCCCCGTGTAAAGCAGCTTTTGAACTCAAAAGGATACAGGGTTAGGGTAATCGATGAAAGAAAAATTGAAGGAGTGGAGATAAACGCAACATGGAATGAGCAGTATAAGTTAAGGAAATACCAAGAAAAAACCGTTAAAAAAGCATTGAAATCCGGCATGGGAGTCTTAGCGTTACCCGTGGGGAGCGGAAAAACAATAATAGGGCTGAGAATTGTCTACGAGCTTAACCTGTCAGCCCTCATTGTTGTGCACACAAAGGAACTTCTTTATCAGTGGGCCGAGAATATAAGGCGAGTTCTCGGAATCGAGCCCGGACTTGTGGGGGATAATAGCTGGATAGAAAAGCCAATAACGGTGGCTATGATACAGACGCTTCTTTCCAGAGGGGCTGATAAGCTCCAGCTCCCATATGCGGTGGTTGTGTTTGATGAATGCCACAGGACTTCTGCCGCAGAAAAGTTCTACGAACTTGGGATAAGCCTCCCCCAGAGATTTAGATTTGGCCTCTCTGCAACCCCATGGAGGAGAATTAAAGGAGAAGAGCTAAAGATAGAAGGGGCGATAGGGCCAATAATCTATGAAGTTAAAGCCGAAGACCTGATAAAAGAAAAGTTCTTGGCAAAGCCAAGGTTTAAAGTAATTGAATACGAATCCTCCATGCCCCCGTTAGCGGATCGCTACAAGGAACTTTATGAAGAAATAATCATGGAAAACGAGGAGAGAAACAAGGCGATAGTTGAGACTGCATACAAGCTTGCGAAACAGGGCCATCGTGTCTTAATAGACGTCAAAAGGATTGAACACGGAAAGATTCTTGTGGAGATGCTTAAAAAGAAGGGCTTAAACGCTGAGTTCTTGAGCTCTCAGAGTCCAAACAGGTGGGAGATTTTTGAAAAGTTCAAAAATGGCGAGATCAACGTTTTGGTCTCTACGCTATTGAAAGAAGGGGTAGATATCCCAGAAATTTCCGCCATAATACTTGCGGGTGGAGGAAAAAGCGATATAATGACAATTCAGACAATAGGAAGGGCACTAAGACCCAAAGGCGGGGGCGGTGCTGTTATAGTTGACGTGAAAGATGAAGACCCACTGCTTTTTACTCACTTCATAGAGAGACAAAAAGCCTTGAGGCAGTACTATGGCAGATACTATGACAAGGAGCTTGAGAGGCTCATAGAGAAGTGAACCAGTCTTCAAAAATGCTCGCTGTTATTAAGTGTTGGGCAAACCTCTCAAAGAATTCTCTTTTTGCCTTTTCAACTGCATAAGGATCTTTTTCGAAGGATATTCCCTCATACTTAACTTCCCACAGGACGAGGTTTTCTGGAGGGGCAGGAGGGAGCTTTTTATCAACTTCCTCTTCCAGCATTCTTTTCACTTCTTCCATTGAGAGAGCGCCAGAGGCGCAGAGCTTGAGAGCCGTTATAATCCTTCTCACCATTTCCCAGAGAAAACTTTCCCCCTCAATTTCAACCGCAATTACATTTCCCCTTAGGAGTATCTCAACCCTGTCTATCTTTCTTACAGGGTTTTTATCCTCCTCAAGCTTGGCAAAGTTTGAGAAGTCATGAACCCCCACAAAAATCTCGGCACAGGATTTCATTTTCTCAATATCAAACCCCTCATTGAGGAGGTAGTACCTATACACCTTTCCTTTGCTCCAGAATCTTGGATGGAAATCCTCCGGAACCGGTGCCCTCCCTAAAACCCAAACATCCTTCAAATGGTGATTCAAAATTCTCGGAGACGTTAGCTCAGGCTTGGAAGTGTTAAACGCAACAACGTTTCCAAAGGCAGAAACCCCTCTGTCGGTTCTTGAAGCCCCCTTAAAGTTGGCATCTTTGGGGTTTTCAATTATTCCGAGCTTAGTTAATACTCCAATTATCTCGCCTTCCACTGTTCTTAAGTTGGGCTGCCTTTGAAAGCCGTAAAATCTTCTTCCATCGTAGGCAATTTTCAAGGCTACCCTCATGGTTGGAAATTTGAGCGGGGCTATAAAAGGGTTGTCCGCCTTATTCTCTTTACAAATATCAAAGTTAATACGCCAATGTATTCGACCTTGTTCCGGAATGTTTTTGGAAATGTGACAACAAAAACAGGATAAAAGCTAAAACCCCTACTCCTTACAAGAAAATTGGGGGTGATAAAATGGTGACTGAGATCGATGTAGAGACCATGGAGTGCTTAATCAACTTTGAGATTATGTTTACATTTGCAAAGAAATTTCTCCGAGAAGGGAGGCCTTTTTGAACCCTTTTTAAGGGAAAGGGAAGAAAATCAGAGAAAACTCCCCTTGTAGAAAGGCCTCAGGAAAATCTCAAATGCCGCTATCGGCATCTCTATTCCCCAGTTTTCAAGCACCTGTGGATGAATCTCCCCTATTATCCCAACGCTCTTCCCATCAACCACTATCTCCCCTACTCTGCCCGGAATGAAGGAGCCGTGTTCTATCTCTCTAAGCTCATATTCAGCATTGAGATGATGCATTAGGCTGTCGAGGATTTCTTTTGCTTCTGTGAAGGTTACTTTGGGATGGGCAAGGGCAACGGCAAGTTTGCTCTCGCTGACGGTCTTTGTTTCTCTGCTTTCGTCTATGAGGGTCACCTTGCCGACCTCAAAGATTTTCTGAGGATACTCCTCATGGGTGTTCTGGCTCAAAAACTCCATCAGGCTTGGAAGGAGCCATTTTCTCAACGCAGACCATTTTTGACTTATGGGATTCTCTATCTCCACTATTTCCTCCTCTGAAATGTTCATTTTGTCAAACTGGGCTTCCTTATTTGTGAGGTTGAATGTCATAACCTCTTGGAGGCCAAAGCCAACCATGAGGTCTCTCACGGCATTTTCAAACTCTATAAAATCGTCTCCCTTTCCTTGAACGGCAAGCCTTGGCTCCTCTGGAACAATGTTGTTGTAGCCGTATGCAATGAGGACGTCCTCCAAAACGTCTCTTGCATGCATTATGTCGTCTCTAAATGCCGGATACCTCAGCTTTGCCTTTCCATCAACGATCTCAACCTCATACATCATGCGCTCAAGCAGGTCTTTTATCTCCTCATCGCTGAGCTCAACTCCCGCAAGTCTTTTGATGTAGTTTAGGTCAACCTCGAACTCCTTGGGAGTCAAGTCGGGGGTTTCTATCTCGAAATCCTTGTAGACTACCTTAACGCTCCTTATTTTTCCGCCACGCTCAGCTAAGGCAGTTACAATTACATTCAAAGCAAGCATGATCCTGTTAAGATTCCATCCCGTGATGTCTATGAAGATGCTCTTTGTCTCTTCAGTGACCTTCCCATGGGTTTCGGAATTTATAACCGGGGGCATTGAGAGAACGTTTCCTTCCCTGTCAACAAGCAATGGATAATAGGGCTTTCCTTTAATCAAGTGGCCGTATTCCTTCCCCTTCTCGTGCTGCTCGAGAATCTCATCAGCACTCATTTCTCGGTCGCTGTTTAATGGAGTAAATCTTATTTTATCCGGTTCAACAGCCTTGTAATAGAAAGGAGGCTTGAGCTTATCGAAGTCGAACGTCCCTATGGCAACTTCTCTTCTCCTCCTTCCGAAGGTGAGCGCCACTTTCTCCTGAAGCTGGATTATCTGTCTCAAGGCTTCCTCATCAAGTTCGAGATTCTCAACTATGGCATAAACCCCATAGGGCCTTATATCTTTCAATTTTTCATCAACATAGACAACAACATCGCTTTTTTCGATTTTATATTTCGGCAATCCCCTTGCCATTCCAAGGGCCCATTTTACCTGTCTCGCTATTCCCTCGGCACTCCATAAGTCGGGTCTGTTGGTATCTTTGGCATCTGCTTTGAAGTATATTTTACCTTCGTGCTCCCAAACATCGTCAAGCTCGCATTTTGCGTAGAGGAACAAGTCTTCCCACTCTTCGACCGTGAATTCTTTCCCAATTAATCTCTCCAGGTCATGCTTGGCAACGTCGAACTTCGGCATCTTTCATCACCACACCAGTTTAGCCTCTCTCAACCATTTTAAATCATAGCTGAAGAGGTACCTTATGTCGTCTATTCCCAGCTTAAACATGGCCAATCTGTCGATACCGATTCCCCATGCAATTACCGGCACGTCTATTCCTAAAGGCTTCGTCATCTCTTCTCTGAATATTCCCGCTCCCCCAAATTCTACCCATCCGAGCTCTTCGTGATAGGCACTCATTTGAACGCTCGGCTCTGTGAAGGGGTAATAATCTGGAAGGAACTTAACCTTCTTTGCTCCAGCTATTTCAACCGCAAACCTCTTCAAGATTCCGAGGAGGTGTTTGAATGTTAAGCTCTCGTCCACAACGAATCCATCAACTTGGTTGAACTCTATTAGATGTGTTCTGTCCAAAACGTCTGGCCTAAAAACTCTTTGAATAGCGAAGTACTTACCCGGTATTTGGACACCTTTGCCAAGCTGTCTGGCACTCAAAGCCGTTGCATGGGCTCTGGGCATTAAAAGCATGGCCATCCTTGGATCCCACTTGTATCCCCATCCTCTTGAGCCCGTTGTCCAGCCGTGCTCGTGAGATGCCCTAACCCTTTCCACAAGCTCCCCATCCGGAAGAGAGCCATATTTTGGATACTTCAGCTGGTATGTATCAGTCCAATCTCTCGCTGGATGATTCTGGGGCTGGAACAAAGCATCAAAGTTCCAGAATTGAGTCTCTATTAGGCTTTCTGCAGTCATCTCAATAAAGCCCATCTCTATAAGTTTTCTCCTTATCTTATCGAGGAAAACCCTATAGGGTTGCTTTTTGCCGGGATAGAGTCTCTTCACAGGGACTTGAATGTTAAAGCGTTTGAACTCAACCTTTCTCCATTCCCCACTCTTTATGAGCTCTGGAGTTAAAACTGAGACCTCTTTCTTGAGCTCAAGACCACCCTCAGCGAGTTTCATCCCTTCCTCTGTTATTTCGACCTCTCTCTCCGCCTTGGTGTCTTCTTCCCCAATCTTTCTACCCTTCAATTCCTTAACAGGGATGAGCTTTTCAAGCTCTTTTGCCTCAGCTTCTCCTTTTTCTGCAAGGATTTTCAATGCTTTGTCAATTGGCCTCTCCTCAGAAATCGCTGCTCTTCCCTTTTCGGTGACCTCAAGAACGAGCTTTCCATCCTCCTTTCCGGCATTCGCCCACCCTTCTCTCCTTAAGATTCCAACGATAGGCCTAAGCTCATCCTCGCTCAGTACTTCCTTTAACTCATCAAGAGAAACTTTGCCCCTCTCCACAAGCAGTTTTAAGGCTCTCCTTTCTGGAAGTCCAATTTTTGCATATTTTCTCCCCAGTTCTGTTATTCTTACGATTCTCTTCTGTCTTTCATGGAGCTTTGCAAGCCCCTTGCTCTGGAGCCAGAGAACGGCT
Source organism: Thermococcus sp. 2319x1 (assembly GCF_001484685.1). Taxonomy (NCBI): domain Archaea; kingdom Methanobacteriati; phylum Methanobacteriota; class Thermococci; order Thermococcales; family Thermococcaceae; genus Thermococcus; species Thermococcus sp. 2319x1. The sequence goes on from NZ_CP012200.1 coordinate 1,163,128, forward strand.
CTCATTACCGCTACCTGATCAAGTCCGGTCTCTTTAACGAGGTCTTCAAATTTCGCCTTTTTTAAATCCCTGAGCTTGATGAGAGTTAATTTTTCTTGATAGCTTAATTCCATTATCAACCCCCCGAAAGAAGTCTTACAGGACTTACTTAAAAATTGCGGTGGTAAAGATAAAAGGGTTAGAAAAGTCAGTGCTTGTGGGGGAAGAAAACGACCTTACCCGTTTTTCCAGCGCGCATGAGCTCAAAAGCTTCCTCAAACTTGTCAAATCCCTTGTACTTGTGCGTGATTATCGGGTCTAAATTGAGCTTTCCGCTTCTAAGGAGGTTGGATACGGTGTACCAAGTTTGCCACAGGTGCCTTCCGGTAATTCCATGAACTTCCAGTGCCTTGAAGATTACGAGGTTGTTGATATCAAAGGTCACTTCCCTCGGGAAGAGACCAAGAAGACTAACCCTTCCAGCGGGAGTGACCGCTTGTAGCCCCTGTTCAAGGGCCTTTGGAGCGCCGCTGAATTCAAGAAAAACGTCAACTCCATTGCCATCTGTTAGGTCTTTCACTTCCTTAACAACATCCTCTTCCATGGGATTTATAACCACATCAGCACCCACTTTTTTAGCCAGCTCTCTTCTGAAGTCACTTGGCTCGCTTACTATTACCAGGGAAGCTCCACTTGCCTTTGCTACTGCTATACCCAAGAGACCCAAGGGTCCAGCACCGGTTATGAGAACAGTCTTACCAGAAATTGGTCCGGCTAAAACCGTATCGACTGCGTTGCCTAACGGCTCCTGGAGGGTTGCGTATTCTGGAGGAATTTCCTTTGGATTTTTCCATGCATTCTGAGCTGGGACTATCGCGTATTCCGCAAAAACACCATCTGTGTCTACTCCAAATATCTTGGTGTTCTGACAGACATGATAGTTGCCGGTTTTACATTGGTAGCATTTTCCGCAAACTATATGCGTCTCTGCAGAGATGTAGTCACCTACCTGAATGTTATCCACTCCTTTTCCAACTTCCACGACCTCGCCAGCCACTTCATGTCCCATTATCTGTGGGGGCTTTATTCTGCTCTGGGCCCATTCATTCCACTCGTAGATGTGAAGGTCAGTCCCACAGATGCTGGTTGCAAGAACCTTGATGAGAACTTCTCCCTCTTTTGGCTGTGGAACGTCAACTTCAACAAGTTCAGCCCCGTAAGCGGGCTTAGTCTTCATAATGGCGGTCATTTTTTCCCCCATGGTTACCATCTCCACAGACTTTTTAACATTAATATCTTCTTGTTTTGTGATATAAAGCTTTTTGTCCCCATAAAATACCCAGCCGTTGCCCTCGGTTTTTCAAAAGGAAAAAAGCGAAATTAAGCTACAAAAAGTTTGGAAAAACCTCAGGCTACCAAAAATTTTAAATACCCCCCTCATCACAATTAAGATTGCAGATACTTGCTTGGTGGTGTCTGAATTGGAGGATAGGAAATTTGGAAAGAAGAGGATGGATAGAGGAGGCCCAAAACTGCCTCCAGTTAAGGTTGGAGAAAGATACAAGGTAAAGATAGAAGCCCTTGGAAAAGGTGGAGATGGAATAGCAAGAATTAAGGGCTTTGTGATTTTTGTCCCCAACACAAAAGTGGGGGATGAGGTGGAGATTGTTATAAACTCAGTGAAACAGAAGTTTGCATTCGGAGAAATTATTGGTTGATTCTTTCATTTCTTCCCCCTTTTATACGAAAATCTTATATTTTATTTTGTAATAGAAGTATTATGTCTATCACTGCGATGATTTAGCGACTTTGTCACTACTTTAAAGACTCACCTATTAAGGAAGTGTGAGTAATGCCGGTTATAATAGTTACCGGGAGAGGGGGAGCTGGTAAAACCACAACCACTGCAAATCTAAGCGTGTATTTTGCTCAAAAGGAATATAGGACTTTAGCTATAGATGGCGATCTCTTCTTGCCCAATCTCGGCTTTCATTTTGCTTTGGATAATGTAAATTATACTGTCCATTCCCTTCTCAAAAATCCCGAAGTTGATCCGGAATGGGCAATCTACAAACACGCAAAGACCGGAGTTAACGTGATGCCCGGTAGCACTAGGCTACAAGATGTAATAGGTATATCACCCAAAAGATTAAGGGATATCGTCGAGCAGATGAGGTATAAGTTTCCGGTGGTTTTTGTCGATTCTCCCACCGGAATTCCCTTTGATACCCTTCCAACTTTTGAAGTTGCTGACTATCAAATAATAGTTGTTGAAGTTGAAAGATCGCCGATTTATTCCTTTGAAACAATGGTGGAGAATGAGATTAACAAGCTTAAGGCAATAGGCGAGGAATATGGGTTAAAGATTGGAGTAGTGCTAAACAAGGTCAGGGAGTCTGAAGAGGTTATAGACCACATAATAGACGAGATCACTGAAAACGTTGGCCTGCCGGTTGTAGGGGTAATACCATTTGATGAACATGTTCCAGAATCCATAAACGTTGGGATTCCAATATTAGCCTATAAACCAAGAAGCGATGCGGCTATAGCGTTTTATGAGGCTGGAGAGATATTGGAAGAATGGATGTTTAAGAAGGCTAAAAAGATCTAAAATCTCTTTTGGGGGTTGGGAGATGAACCTGGAGGAACTTATCGAAAAGGTAGCCAGTGGAGAAATTAAGCTCCACCAAGTGGAAAAATATGCCGGAAGCAAAAGGCTTGCAACTGAGATAAGAAGAAAAGCCCTTGAGAAAAAATTGGGGATATCACTCAAAAACATCGGGCATTACTCTATCGACCCCGAGGAGGTTATCGGGAGGAACATAGAAAACATGATCGGAGTTGTCCAGATACCAATGGGAGTGGCCGGGCCATTAAAGATAAACGGCGAATACGCCAAAGGGGAGTTCTACATTCCCTTGGCAACAACCGAAGGAGCATTGGTTGCAAGCGTTAACAGAGGGTGCTCGGCTTTAACTGCTGCGGGCGGTGTAAAAACAACCATAATCGACGACAAAATGACAAGGGCGCCCCTTTTAAAATGCCCCGATGCAAGAAGGGCAAGAGAAGTTGCCCAATGGGTCGAAAAAAACCTTGAATACCTCCAGGAGAAAGCTGTTTCAAAAGTAACTAGGCATGGAAAGCTTAGGGGGGTTAAGCCTTATATCGTCGGCAATAACCTCTACCTGAGGTTTGAGTTCGAAACTGGAGATGCCATGGGCATGAACATGGTCACGATAGCGAGTGAAGAGATAATGAAGGTTATCGAAGAACACTTCCCGGATGTTAAGTACCTAGCCCTTTCTGGAAACCTCTGCGTTGATAAGAAGCCCAACGCAATGAACTTCATCAACGGAAGGGGAAAAACAGTAATAGCTGAAGCGATCATTCCAAGGGAAATCGTGGAGAAAAAGCTCAAGACAACGCCGGAGCTAATAGCGGAGGTAAACTACAGAAAAAACCTAGTAGGCTCAGCTCAGGCTGGAAGTTATGGATTCAACGCCCATTTTGGAAACATTGTGGGAGCAATATTCTTAGCAACTGGCCAGGATGAGGCCCAAATAACCGAAGGCTCCCATGGAATAACCCTTGCAGAGGTCACCCCTGAGGGGGATTTGTACATAAGCATAACGATGCCGAGCCTCGAAATCGGAACAGTGGGTGGAGGAACGAGAGTCCCTACGCAGAGGGAAGCGTTAAGCATTATGGGTGTTGCCGGCGGTGGAGAGCCAGCAGGAACAAATGCAAAGAAGTTTGCGGAGATTGTTGCAGGTGCAGTATTGGCGGGAGAACTCTCTTTGCTGGCAGCCATAGCGGCAAAACACTTGGCAAAGGCCCACAAAGAGCTTGGACGTTGAGGTTTATTTCTTTTCTAAAAATTCTAAAACTGATGGCGGGAAGCTTATCTTTGTGATTTTAGTCTTCTTTTTCTTCTCTACTAATCTAACTCCTCTAAACTGCAAAAGCAGGAATGGTTGCCCCATCAGGAATGCCATCAGAAAAACCGCTATTGCAATCAGAACTGAGGAGAGCAAGAAGTCCCAATAACTTTTAGGCTCGAAGAACGCAGATGTAACAACACCTCCCACCATAGAGACCAAAAAGGTCATCATGGAGAATCTCCTGCGCTTCTTAGGGTCTATTTTGCCCTTGCATATGAGCTTAAGGAGATATTTTAATCCCTCGGGAGTAAAAACATCAAACTCAAGCGCCTCTTCAAACTCCACCCTCTCAGGGAAAAGGTAAAACATCCTGTTTAGCTCTCCCCTCACCTCTACTATTCCAATATGTTTACTCCCATATAAAGACTCTGCGAGGCTTTCTAGGGTATAGCATTCTGGGTCTATGAGCCTAATTGGTCGTATTCCCAGAGACGAAAAGCGCTCTTCAAGTGCTTTTGAAGTTTCTGCAAGAGAGCCCGATATTACAGAATAATCACATCTCTTGGGCTTTTTCGAGGTTGAGCTTGGGAGATAAGGGCCCTCAATCCTCCCAACCTCTCCTTTTGTATCCTTTTTTAATGCTCTGCAATGCGAAGATGAAGAACAGTACAAAAGTTACAATGTCGCTGAGCTGAGAAAGGTCAATAACATTTTCAAGTGCCAAATAGCCAGCCATAAATGTTAAAATACCCAGAGCCACTTCTATTGCCGTCACCACAAGTTCAAACGTGCTCCTCTTAGCTAACTTGCCCTCAGCGATTTTCTTAAATATCTCCTCGAGGGCGGAGTCCTTTTTGATGAGGAAGACCATGTACTCGTCCTTATTTTTGAACTTAATCCTCTCCTCACTCGGCACGAGATAAAACCAGCGATTCGTTTCATCAGTCAGTTCAACCACATAGAGCCTGCTTGATTTCGAGAAGAGGTTTTGGGCGTTCATTAAAAGGGTATATTCATCGGGGTTCACTACTCTGTTAAAGGTCTTTCCCTTAAAAAGCTCCTCTAGCTCCTTAGCTCTTTCGCTTATCATTTGTTCGGCCTTTAATTTAATGAGAACGTAGACTAACTTCTTTTCCCTTTTCTGAGGGATATTCTTTTTATCCACTTTCTTTTTGTTCTCTGGTTTTCCTTTAGGCTTTCGTGGAATTATAATTGGGCCCGGAACAAAGGTCATCTCTCTTCCCGCTTAGGATACAACTTCAAATCTTAAAAAGTTATGTTATTGAAAAACCCCAGTTCCCATCGGATCGTTAGGGTATAAATTTTGGTTGGTGGGTGTTATGGACTTCGAGGTTTTCTGAGTTCCTTCTGAGGCCGAGGGGGAGTGTTAGTTTGAGGGGATCTGGATTTTGGGGGCTATTCCGGCCGTGAATATGATTATACAACTTCACGGGTCCCATCCATTTATATTGACAATCCACAAAACCCTATGGGGCGGGTTTTAAAGCTAAAACAATTACAGGGTCTTTCTCTAAAGGATTTTGGTTGGCCGGTATCTTCCAGTAACAACGATTTCACTTGTTGCCGCTTTAAAGGCCTTGAAAGATAGCTATGTTCGAATATATAAAAAAATCAACGCCGCTTGAGCTTTATAACCCCCTCCATGTGGGGAGTATGCGGGAACATATCAACTAAGATGGCATCCTCTACCTTGTAAATCTCCTTCAAGTGGGAATAATCTTTGCTAAATGCCTGCGGGTTGCATGAGACATAAACGATGTTTTCTGGTTTCTCTCTTTTTAGGGTTTCCACAAGCTCTTTCAAACCTTTTCGCGGAGGATCGACAATAACTGTGTCATAATCCTTTACCGGGAAAGATCCGGCGTCCCCTACCAAAAAAGTCGCTTCCACACCGTTTATTTCAGCGTTTTTGTTCGCCATTTCAACTGCAAAGGGGTTTATTTCAACTCCCTTAACCTTAATTCCTTTCTTTGCTAAAAACACCCCAAAGGTTCCAACACCGGAATAAAGGTCAAGAACTTTCTCCCCTTCAACAAAATTTAAAACAGCCCTCAAAAGGATGGGAAGGGCATAGGAATTTGTCTGGAAAAAGCTGTTTGGATGCATCAAGTAAACGGTTCCCTCAATTTTCTCCTTTATAAATGGGGACCCACCTACAAGTTTTGGTATACCTTTAGGGTCGTCTTTAGGTTCTTCTTTAAAGCTCCAGTAAAGGGAATCCGCAAACTCAAAATAATCTGGGAAGCCTTGTGGGGCTTTTTCAAGGTGCGCAATTAAGTTCACCATGGTTTCCCCGGTAAACTTCCCCTCCCTAATGGAAAGGTAGTGAACATCGCCGCCTTTCTTTTTTGGATCCCACGGGGAAAGTTTTTCTTCATCAATGAAACGTTTTAAAGCCCTTATGAAGTCTGGAGTGCTGTTAGAAAAAACTGGGCACTGTTCAATGTTCACAATACGTTGAGAATCCCTCTGCTTGAATCCAATGCCTTCCGTTGAAACAATAAAGTTGCTTATGTTTCTAAAGCCCCAAAGCTTGGGAGAACCTTTTATCGGGGCTTCAATTCCGGTAGTCTCTTCAAAGATTCTTTTCTTGAGGTTCAACTGCTCCTTATACTTTATGTGCTGCCAGAAACAGCCTCCACACCTTCCAAAATATGGACATCTCGGATTTTGTCTCAAAGGTGACTCCTCAAGAACTGCGAAATCTTTTGCGATTAAACGTCCAAACCTTCTAAATGTTTTTCTAACCTCCACAAAATCTCCAATAACAGTGTAAGGAACGTAAACCTCTTTTTCCAGCTTTAAAAGCCCATAGCCGTCTGGACTTATCCCCGTTATGTATCCCTTTCCTTTCATTACCATCACTAATACCCGAACTTCACCTCATTTTTAAATTCGTCGCTGGTTATCAGCACAAGGCAAATTGCCGCCAGAAAAGTTAAACTAGCAGATGCGGGCTCAAAGCTTACCAATACCCACAGTATGCCAAAGATAAGGTCCAGAAGTGTTATATACGTCCCCATTTGGATAACAATCTCCCTGCTTAGCAAAATCCCCAGTAGAGTGAGAAAGTGAATCAGAGCGATTATAAAAAACCCAAGCGCAGTTGATCTTTCACTTAAACTCAACACGCCCATTCCAGCAAAATATGCCCCCATTAAGAAAAAGAAGAGAGAAACAACGGGTTTAAGCCCCATCTCCAAATTCCTCCACAGGCAATTTCATTCTCGACACTGCTATTAAAGTCAATATCCCCAGTATTGGCATAAAAGTGAGCTCTGCGAGCGCTAATGCTTCACTATGCCTTGCTAGGGCTTCCGTTATAGAGGGGGCAATTGCATTTGCTGAGTTGGAAATCAGTCCCAAAGCAAAGGATGCCCGGGGATAAATGCTCTTCGGATAAGTTGCAGGTGCAGAGGTCCAGAATGCCGGCCCTGTACCTTGAAGAGCACCAATAAGCCATACTGAAGCTAATGCCAATGAGTAATTCCCCTCCGTCATTGCCTTGGAATAAACGGTTAATCCAACAAATGCCACTGCATAGGAGAGTATCATAACCTGAACAATGGCCTTAAAGAGGCCTCTTGGACTTGGGTTTTTCTTTGAAAGCTGGAAGCCAACGAATCCCATAATTATTGACCAAAGGGCTTTTGATATGTTTAGGTTTGTGCTTAAAGTGGCTACTTGGTTTTTGCTCCAACCGGCTTCGTATCCCAAAGAGGATGAGAAACCAGCAATTGTGAAGATAACCCATAGTGCTGGGAAGAAAGTGAATCCAAGCACCCAAGTAAACTTCATCTTCCAGATGTTTACCTCTTCTTCGCCTTCTTTTTTGTGAATTATCTCAAAGTCCTCCGTAAAGAGCCACCATATCAAAAGAACCGCATACATTATGGCAACCGTTATCAGGAAAGCCGTTTTCCACTCAAAGGCACTTACCAGATATTTGGCGCTCATTGAACCAAAAACGCCTCCCCAAAATATACCTGAAAGGATAATACCTTTAGCAAACGGCCTTTCTGCGACAAAGTAATTGGCTATCTGGGTGCTGAATAACGGGACTAAGCTCACGACAAAACCCTGGATGAACCTAAGGAACACAACGAGATACCAGTTTCCAACATAGGGTATCAAAGCCTGGGGTATTGCGGCAAAACTGAGGGCTATAGCAACACTCCTCTTGAAGCTTCCCTCATAAAGCCTTGTATGTCCAAGCAGGAACGCTATGAAGAGACCGAATACATAGGCCACGTGCTGGAGATCATAAGCCTCGGCACTTATTCCGAAGTGGGAAACTATATCCGGCTTTGCAACACTCATCATGCTTAAAGTTCCAAATCCTGCAGTCATGACCAGTGTGTCCAATACAACGGATTTCCAGCGTTTCATATTTATCACCTCACAGCTTTCCAAGAAGCATCAGTACTCCAAAGACAATGAACAAAATGCCAGCTCCCTTGTGAATAACTTCAAGGGGCAATGCATCGCCTATTTTGTCTCCTAAAACTGCCCCAATCAAATTGACCAATGCCAAACCAAAAATTGCTCCTAAAAACGCCTTAAGCCAGCCATACCTGGAAGCAAATGCAATTGTAGCCAGCTGAGTTTTATCCCCCAATTCTGCAAGGAATATTGCAGCGAAGACATAGAGGATCTCCTTCACGTTACCACCTCAAAAAGAATAAAGTTAAAGCTCCTCGAGGGCCTTCTTTATTCTTTCCATGGCCTCTAAGAGCTTTTCCTTACTTGTTGCGTAGCTTATTCTGATGTAGCCTTCGCCATTTGGTCCAAAGGCAGTTCCCGGAATGACAACTACTCTTGCCTTTTCCAGCAACCATTCTGCAAACTCTTCGCTTTTCATTCCGGTTTCCTTTATGTTGGCAAAGATGTAAAATGCCCCCTTAGGTTCGAGTGCCTTTATATAGGGCATTTCCTTTAAATGCTCTAAAACGAGTTTTCTCCGCTCTGCATATTCCTTGCGCATCTCTTCCACAGCTTTCCAGCTTGCCTCTTCTTTAAGCGCCGCAACTCCAGCAACCTGGACAAAAGAGGCAACGTTTCCGATGATGTAAGCGTGAAGTTTTATCATGTCCTTTATTATCTCCTCCGGGGCTATTGTAAATCCCAAGCGCCATCCGGTCATTGCAAAAGTCTTTGAAAAGCTGTTTGCTAGGACCGTATTATCGGGGGCATACTTTATCATTGGCACATGCTTTGCCCCGTCGTATAGGAAGTGCTCATATGGTTCATCGCTAAGAATGTAAATGTTATAGTCTTGAGCAATATCCGCTATAGCCTTTGCAACTTCTTCATCCAAAACTGCACCAGTGGGATTATTTGGATAGTTAACCACGATCATCCTCGTTCTCTTGGTAATAAGTTCAAGAAGCTCATCCGGATCAGGTTGAAAGCCGTTCTCTTCTTTCAAGGGCAGTCTAATTGGCTTCGCATCTGCAATCTTCGCATCCTCAACATAGCATACAAAAGCTGGATCGGGGATTATCACTTCATCACCACTTTCCAGCAGAGTTTCGAAGGCAAGGTAGGTGGCTTCATAAGCCCCAGCCGTTACGATCACCCTTTCTGGTAAAACATTCACGCCGTAGTGGTCCCTATAGTAATCTGAAACAGCCTCTCTAAGCTCTGGAATACCAGCATTTGGCGTATAGTGAGTCCATCCCTCGTCGAGAGCTCTCTTTGCTGCTTCCTTTATATTTTGAGGTGTCTCAAAGTCCGGTTCGCCTATGCCGAGGGAGATGACATTCTCCATCTTTGATGCCCTTTCAAAAAGCTCCCTAATCTTTGATCTCTGGATAAGATTTATACGACCTGCGACGAAATATTTATGCTTTTTATAGCGCATGATTCATCCCTCCGGAAGCATTTATGAGTGATACCAGATTCTTATAAATTTATCGAGAAAAAAGTTTCAAAACTAGGCACAAATCATAAAAATTCTTCGAAATTTTAACAAAAAATAAACAGTTAAGTCAGCATCAGAGAACATCTACCAAAGCAGCCTTTTCAAGGAGTTTCTTTACTTCCTCTTTTTCACAGTCGTTGAACGGTATCTCTTCCGCGGGTATCTTTGGAAGTATCTCCTGGAGATCCTTTTCTGCATTCTCACTAAATACCACTATGAAGTTCTCACCCTTTTTTGCTCCAACAGCTTTAATGGCATCTTTGATCTGAAGTGTTCCACTTGCCCTAAGAAGGATTTCCCCTTTGATAGTTTTCGCTTTGTTTGTTTTTCTTTCAAACGATTTTAGGGCCAATATAGTAGAAAAAACTACTTGTTCCCAACATTTTACGTTCAATATCTGGACATTATCTGGGAGAATTTCAAAAATATCTCCAGTATTCTCGAGCAAAATCCTTGCAATCGCGATCTTAATTGTGCCGTAGTTTAATACCTTCATTCCATCTCCCCAAGCTCATTGTTTCGTTGTTTATTAAATTTTTTGCTTCTACAGAAATGTGTACTTAATAAAAATATTTTAATTATCTTTCAATTTTCTTAAAAATTTTCGAAATTAATAATATTTTCATATTAATGCAGAGGCAAAAAATATTTAACTAATTAAAACCAGATATACGTTAGATGCACTCATGTAATGGTGGGCAGAATGGCAAAGATGAGAATCATTAGTGTCCAGCTGCCGCAGGGGCTCATAAATGCTCTTGATGTCTTAGTCAAAAGAGGGGTGTATCCCAACAGAAGTGAAGCAATTCGGGAAGCTATCAGGGAACTCATAAAGAAGGAATTGTACACAACAGAGGCAGGAGAAAAGGAACTTCCAGAATACGTGGTTGAATAAGAATATTGGGGGGAATTAATATGGTGTTTAAACTGCTGGAACAAGCTGGTATTGATTTGGATATGGATGACAACGGTAGCAAAATACAAGAAGCCCTCGGTGATCTGGAAACTTCTAAATCTCTCATTAAGATAGCAATTATAGGTGTCGGAGGTTCTGGAAACAATACAATAACAAGACTGTATGAACTGGGGGTTGAAGGGGCAGAATTAATAGCCATGAACACCGATGCTCAACATCTTTCAAGAACCAAGGCTCACAGGAAAATTCTTCTCGGAAAGAATATTACTCACGGAAAGGGTTCTGGTGGAAATCCAAGAATTGGTTATTTAGCTGCAGAAGCCAGTAGAGATGAAATAGCGGAGGCAGTTAGAGACGTCGATCTCGTGTTCATAACCGCTGGTATGGGTAATGGAACAGGAACAGGAGCGGCACCCGTTGTTGCCAGAATTATAAAAGAGGAGGCAAGAAACTCCGGAAGAATTCAAGAGCCGCTTGTTGTGAGCGTTGTGACATATCCCTTCAAAAACGAGGGGACAAGGAGACTCGAAAAGGCAAAAGCAGGTATACAGGCCCTTTTAAAGTATTCAGACACTGTTGTGATAATAGAAAACGACAAACTTCTTGAATTGGTGCCAAAGCTCCCAATTTCAGCCGCATTTAGATTTGCCGATGAAATAATAGCGAGAATGGTTAAGGGTATAACAGAAACAATAATGCTCCCCTCCATGGTAAACATAGACTTTGCGGATGTGTACAGCGTCATGAAAAACGGTGGTGCTGCGTTAATTGGAATAGGTGAAAGTGATTCAAACAAGAGAGCCGTTGATGCCGTAAATAACGCCTTGAACAACAAAATGCTTGAAGTGGAGTTTGGAAGCGGGGAGGCTGCATTGGTGCACTTTACAGTTGGCCCAGACGTCAGCCTTGGAGAGATAAACGATGCCATGCAGATTGTACATGAAAAGCTCGGAACAAAGTCAGAGATAAAATGGGGAGCGAGAATTGACAAAGAGCTTGGAAAAGTCGTTAGGGCAATGGTAATAATGACGGGAGTAAAATCCCCTCACATACTCAGCGGCGACGTTAACGCATTAACAACCGAAGACAATCTGATAATTTCAAATCCAATAACCAGAAGGATAAACAAAGACTCAGAGCTTGAAAACCTATTTGACGAAGTTTCAGGAAAGAAAAAGGCCAACGTAGTTATTAACCCGGAGATTGAGAGAATCATAAAGGGTGCTGTGGATTACGACTTAAGTTAAATCCTTAACTCTTTATAATCATCAAAGGGGTAAAATCAGAAGTTGCTAAAATCACTCGCAAAATATTTCTACTATTTTTTGAATTATTTTGCTTGTCTTGGCAACATCTGTCTTGTATGCGTAGGGTATTCTAATGACTTCTGCCTCGATGCCATGCTTTCTGAGTTCTTCTTTTAGGGCACATAAGTCGAAGTTCTGATCCGGACCCAAGGCAATAACATCTGGATTAAGCTTTTTAACAAGTTCGAAGCTTATGTGCTCCGGTTCCCCAATTACAACTTCATCCACCATCTTGAGCGCCTTTAAGAGCTCAGCCCTTTCGTACATAGAGTTTATCGGTGGTCTGCCTTTTCTTTCTTTTACCGTTTCATCGTGAGCTACTATTACTATAAGCTCATCTCCCAGCTCTTTCGCTTTTTTCAGAAAGTGGATATGTCCCACATGGAGAATATCAAAGACACCTCCAACAACAACTCTTATCTTTTTCTTTTCACTCATACCGCAGTCAACTCCCAGATTTTATCTTTTGCGTGATGTATCACTTTCACGGCCTTCCCCTTCGTTTTCTCCTTCATGGTTTTTCCGTCCATCAATGCAATCCCAATTGCCAACGGCCTACCGTATTCTTCCTCCACCACAAACACAAAATCGCCCTCTTTTATACCCTCATCTGCGTCAACTATACCCGGAGCCATCACATCGGCGCCATTCAATATGTATGGAACAGCGCCTTGATCGACAACAACTCTACGCTTCCATTTTCTTAAATCTTCCTTGTCGGAAATCTCGTACAGAGTTATCACCAGTGGAAATATAAGCTTCTCCCTCCGTATAAAGCGAGGTTTTCCGTTGACAAACAGAATCTGGGTAGTCGCATCAAACTCACCCACCAGAACTTGATCATTTTTTGATATTAACTTCCCGGCCACTTCTTCTCCGAAGATTCTGGCTATTTCTTCCATTATCTTCTTGACTTCTTTTTTGCTCAATGGATGCTTTATTTTCATTTAGAACACCTCACTCAACGAGCTTTTTGATTTCTTCTGGCAATAATTCCCCTTTTAAGCTCAATGCTACATGGATTAAACTTTTCAGAGCATCTGCTTTATTTTCAGCCCACGTAACAATCACAAGGTCACCGTTTTCAATGGGAAGCTTTTTGAGATCTTTGGAAAGTCCAGGGAGGGTTTCCCTTAGAGGCCTCCCATCCTCTGGGAAAACTATCTCACCGTTCTGCACTGTTAAAATCATGGCACCCTTAGCGAAAAAACGAATTGCCTCGTCTCTAAGTTCTATACTCTTAAACTCCGGAGGCTTTCTCACGACGAGTGCATACGTCACAAAACCTTCGAGGGGGGTCACCTTTGAAGGCTCCGAGAACAGTTCTGAAATTTCCTGGACGATTTTAACACCCCTCTCACTCAGTGAATGTCCCTTTTGCTGAGATTCAACAAGCTCAATCGAGGAAAGTTTCTTTAAAAGGGTTCTAACAGTTCCTTCTCCAAGATTCAACTCTTCAGAAATCTGTTTTCGCCCTTTGGGTGTTTTTAATAAGAAAAGTACGGCAATAACATCCTCAATTTTAAACTCCGGATATGCCCCCCGCTTCCAATCCATCTTTTCACCTCTGTTTTCGATTTAATGGCAAAATATAAAAACTTTAGGCTAGTCAACAAAAGCATGTCCGCCCCAAAGCTCCCTAATTTCCCTTGTAGCATCCGGGTAAACTCTCTTAAACGTAATCCTCCAGTAACCCTGGGGCATTTCTTCTATGTCCTCTATGTGAATCTTTAAGCCCAAACGTTCAAAGTGGGATACCATCTTATAGGCCGTTTCTATGTGCTTTACTCTTACAGTGAAAACTTCCGCTATTTCTTCTCCAGCGCTAACGTCCCATATGCTTTCCACAAAGGGTTCCAGAAGGGCCCTCCCCAAAGCCCCTGCATATTTCTCGAATTCCTCATACTGCACTCTCTTTTCGGCCAAGTAAAAAGCAAGCCGCTTTATCCTCTGCATAAAGTATCCATGTGGAAGGTCGAAGAAAATCCTTGCTCCGATTTTAATATCATTGACATTAGCGTAAGGAGTGACGTATTTTACGATTTTCTTCATATCGGGGCTCTTCATGACTATTCCTTCTCTCTTTTCCCTGCTTAGCTGCTCTATGAGATCCTTAAGCTCATCAATTTTCGAGATGTCATATACTCCAAAAACCTCAACACTTGGAATTCCGTATTCTTCTGCTATTTTAAGTCTCTCTTCCACAGTAAGAGAGTTCCCGGTTTTCTTTTCTTGGATGTCAAAAAGAAAGAATTCTATGTCCTCTTTCACATAGGGTGGCCCTTCAACAAGATACGGGCTTTCTGGCCCTGCCATTTCTCCACAGAGAACCAAATTCGGATAATCCTTAAAAAGCTCCATGTTGATAAAATCCTCAATTCTCTCAGTAGTGAATGGACATACGAAACCACCCCGAGTAAAGGCAAAAACCCTTCCCTCAATTTGAGCAACCCTTATGTTGTACCCATCGACCTTTTCTTCCACGTAGAAGGGCTTCCTCTTGAATACCCTCTTTATTCCATTTTCCAGATGAACTACCCTCTTTATGTGGGGAAAGCCAAGTATGATGTTGTGAGAATCAAAAACGACAGTCCCCCTTCTTAAGCTTCCGGCAGAATCCTTAAACCTGAGGTACCTTATTCCCTCGAACTCATCCTCCACTATACCCCCTTTACTTTCCAGTATCTCAATACGCTTCCTGCCGATACCAAGCTCAAGAAGAAGACTTTTGAAATGGGAACTCACCATCCTCAGCACCATTATTATTTTCTGGTTTGAAGTTTATAGGTTTTTGGACGTTACTCCCAAGACCTGCCAAATGTTCAATCTCTGCAAAAGCTTAGGATAAAAGAAAAATAAACCAAAAGCACATTAGCCGTTAAAACTGCTATCTCATTTCCCTCCGAACCAACAACTTGAAGAACTACATTTCCGTTGAGTTCTTTCTCAAGGTCGGAGAGCATTTTCTCGTATCTCCACAGAACTCACTTCTTCCCCGCTTGTGAAGCTGCTCATTGTCCTTTATATATTCTCCCACAGGGGAAAGCATCTCAATTTTTATGGAAATCCCCCTTGCTCTGGGAATTGTCCAATGTTACTGGCCAACATAAAACCAATAAAGTTTAAAAAGCAAAAACCAACCTCAATCCTTCAAAAACGCCTCAACTAAGTTTCTTGTTTCCTTAAGAGCCTCCAACGGTATTCCCTTTGGTAAGCCGCCGATCTCGCCCTTTACATCCTTTAAAACGCCTTCTCCCGCTCCCAAGAACATTCCTTCGCTCGTTATTCCTCTGAAGTTTGCGGGGGGTAAAAGTGCCACAGCAACTCTGTGACCTTCCTTCACGGTTAAATCGTTTGTAACCACAGTAATCGCCCTATCCCCTATGTTGACATTGCATACGAGAAGCTTATCTGCATTTGGGTGCTTACCGGCACTCATGACCTCCCCAACCCTTATGTCTACTGCAATGACTGGATCGTTTATCTTACCAAGTGCCAGCCTCTTATCAAGGTTAAGAATTGTGTTTAGGAAAAAGCGAACCTTTGCTATGCTCTCTTCAACCTTTTCCCTCTCACTCCTATCAGCCAGCTCGAGAAACTTGGTGTACCAATCCTCACCACCCAGTGCCTCAACTATCCCCAGAGCCTTCTCCTTTAGCTCTTTCATCTGAGGCGTCTCAATTAACTCCTGCGGTTCCAGATATGAGTAGCGCAACGCCTGGAGCTCGGGAATCATTTCTTTTGCCAATTTTACTGCCCTCTTTTTGTCCCACTTTCCCTTGAATTTAGCCCCTTCAATGGTTTTCAAAAACAGCTCAACTGCCTTTTCAGCAACCAGCAGCCGGTAATCCTTACTCGTGTCCCACATTTTCCTCACCTTCAATCGCTTTTAGAACATCTCTCTTAATATTTTCGTCGGAAATTGCCTCCGCAACGGTAATTGCCTTGAGCTTCTCACCCCTCTTTGCATAAGTCAAAGCAATTTTTTCAAAGACTCTGGATGCTATTCTATCATCAGAGATTATTGCTCCTACCGTCAGGGCTTCCCCAATCTCTCCTATTTTTAGGAACTTTAATGCAATTTCCTCAAGCTTTTCGTCATTTGGCCTTATTTTCCTCTCTGCAGCCATCCTAAATGCGTCTTCAACAATACTCTTTGCAAGGCCCTTTTTGTCATGGAGAAAGAGCCAGTAAGCTATTTCCAAGAGAGCCAAGAGTTTTTCTTCATCTGGTAGGTATTTGATAACAAAAACCGCGTTGTCGACATCTCTCCTTTCGAGAAACTCAGAAACAAGTCTACTGCCCTTTTCAAGTGCCATCTCTATAAGGGATGCCTTTTTCTTCAGCTCCTGTGCACTTAAGTGCCTCTTTATGTCTTCATAAATCTCTGCGGCAAGTTCGTAGAATTCCTTGGCTTCTGGGGAATGTATCCTTTCTGCGCTTTCCAGAATCTGCTGGGCCAAGCGATATAAAAATGAAAGAACCCTCGAATAAGGTTCGGGAGATTTTTGAGCAGTTTCGTATGCTATATTGTAATAATAAAGGGCATCGTTATACTTTCCCGCAAGTGCCATGTAGTATGCAAGGTAGTCGTAACCCTCGGCTTTCCAAAGAGAGTGGTCAATTGCCTTAATAGCTTGATGGGCCTTTTTAAAGAAGTACTCGCCCTTCTTATCGCCAGTGACGGCAAGGGTATAGGCAATTAATGCCAAAGCCCTTGCCTTCTCCAAAAGCCCTTCAAATGAATCAACGATCTCAAGCATTCTCCCCAGCACGGCTTCCCTGTACTCACTTTCCTCCACGTATTGATATATGTATGAAAGGGCCTCAAGCCTTGAGAAGGGATCCTCAATTCGAAGGGCAAGTTCCAGTGCACTTGAAAAATTTCCTCTCTGGAGAAGGTCGGAAATATCTTCCATCATAAATATCACCGAGCGCCTTTAACTCTCTTATCCCATTCTTCAAGCATTAAATCCAACGCCAGAAGATTCGTAAGCTTAAGCCTAACCTTGTTGTTGCTGTAGTCTATCGAGCCGCTAAACTCATTTATAAGTTCAAAAACTTTTTCAGCTTCCCTAAGATTAAGATTTCTCCCATAAAATTCCTCACCACATTCGGGGCACTTGAAGGCAAAATCCTCCAAAGCCGATAAGAATGCACCCTTATCTTTAAGCAGCTCCTGAAAGTTATCGAGGATGAGCATCTGTTCTATTAAATCCTCCCATTTAATGGCTTTCCCGCATATGGGGCATCTGGACATCAAATCACCCCAACCTCTTTAGAAACATTTCGATTTCTTTCACTAAAAACTTAACGGCTTCCTCAAGATTTCTCTTCCCGTTAGCACCTGCCGCTCCGGAGTGACCTCCACCAGAACCCTCTATAATCGGACCAACTTTCTCCATGAGCTTTCCTAAATGAAGACCCCTCTTGACAAGGTTTTCTTTTGCCCTTGCAGAAATCCTAACACCCTTCTTATCGCTTCCAACAATCGCAACATCAGCCCCAAGCTGAAGGAAAATTTTGCATGCCAAGGACTCATAGGCAGAAACCTTTGAAACGGCTATTATGTAATTGCCGACTTTTTTGATTTCCATTCTCTGGCAGGCCTTTAATATGGCCATTCTCTTTGCCTGGTCTATGTTCTCATCACTCACTGGAGCAACCAAATTGTATATCTCCCCCATCTGGATATCAAACCTCTCCAAGATTTTGGACACCGTTTTGAAGGTTTTCGAGTTTGCGTATCTAAAATTGGCAGTGTCTGTGACTATCCCTGCTAAAAGAACTTTTGCAGAGATTTCATCGTAAAAGCCAAAGTATTCCAGAAGCTCCCACACAATCTCTGCAGTGGAAGTCCTTGAGGAGTCAACGATTTTTATGTGGGCCCTTATTGGGTTCTCCTTTTCGATGTGATGATCGATAATGATTAGATACCTATCATCCGGAACTTTAACAGGCTCCAGCTGTTCAAGGGAGGAGGTATCAAAGATTATAACAGCATCCTCCAAAACGGCTGGATTCTTTTCCACCTGAGCGAAGTTGAGAAGGCGTTTTGCATAAGATGAGACGCTTTGGGCAACACCTATTCGGTTTTTTAGGCCTAGACTTGTAAGGTACCTGGAGAAAGCTATAGCGCTGCCTAAAGAGTCCGGATCGGCGTTATGGTGGCACAGCAACAAAAAAGAATAATTTTTCTCTTTTGCGTTATTCAGAAAGTTTTTGAGCTTTATTTTGCCCTGCAATTTTCCTCAACCTTTTTTCAACTTTTTCATAAGCCTTCTCAAGCGCCTCATAAATCAGCTTTTCCACGTCCACTTTCACGAATATTGGCACCTCAAGATAGACCTCTATCTCCAAATCCAAGGTATCCTCCCGGTTTATCCTCGTTGTCACTTCTATGTCTTTCACTTCACTTCTCGTTAAATGCTCAAAGATATACTCTATAATCTCCTCCTGGGCTAACTCGCCGAGAGATATTAGCTCTTCCTCATCCAGCTCTGGAAGCCCTATGTGGAACACCCTCTTCATCTACACCCCTCATAAAATGTTGAAAAAAGAACTCACCCAGCGACTCCTCTCAGAGAGCTCTGTATTTGTTGTGTGAGCTCTTTGATTTTTTCGTTAAGCTTCTGTTCCTGCCTCTCCAAAGCCCTTAAGCGAACCTCCAGAGTTTCCACTTTCTCTTTAAGCTCCTCCAGTGCCTTTGCCTTCGTTGCCCTGACTATCAAAGTGCCAACCGTCTTGTATATTGGAGTCTCATCTTCAACTTTTTCAATCTCCTCAAGGGCTTTTTTAGCATCGTTAAGCTCCACTTGGATTCTCTGCTTCTGCTGGATTACAAGCTGGAGCTGCTGTTGATAATTCTCGAGCTGTCCCAACAAAGCCTGCACCTGAGGTGGAATGCTCTGCATGACAACACCTCCCTTTAGTCCGAGGCTATACTCTCAGAGGAGATTTAAATAGTTAACTAAAGCTCGACTACATCGAGTGCAACTTTAATCCATCGAAGATAAGAATTAAGGGTTCCTCTTAAGGCGGAGTTGTCCTTCGCAGTGAACTCCATTATAACCTTGTTTCCCTTTAGAGAAAACTTCATCTTGCTTCTCCTATAGGGAACAGTTTTATGCTCAAAAAGAACACTCTCATAAACAACTCTTGCTGTCTCATTGCTGGGGAATTCAATCTCGATTGTGCCTCTTATCATTTTTCATCCCTTTTGATGCCGAGCTTTTCTTTATAGTCCCATCTTCTTCCGTCTTCCATTATCCATATTTTAACGCTTATCAAAGGACCTACCGGTTTTTCCCGTGAGACGTCAAAGCGGTAGAAGTTCACAGCTATTCCCCTTGGATGGCGCTCAATTACCCCCAAGACATCGGTATTGTACTTATCAGCTATATACTGAAGGCTTTTCTCTCCCCTTGGGACGAATTTTCCGTTGGTGAGCTCGGCAAAAACCTGACCAAATACTATGTGATCAAGTCCAACCCTTTTGGCGGTTGTAACTATAAAGGGCATCTCCTCCCTAATCGGGCGAAGGTTTCTAAACCCCATTTCTCTCTGAAGCTTGATTCCATGAAGGTAAAGATATCCCATATATCCCCAATCCTCTGGAGAAACCTTTATGAAAGTCATCTTGAGTGGGTTCCCCCTCCACACATTGATTATCAGAAGCCTCTCGTAGCCCCTATCGTAAGCCTCCATGAGGAGGTCTTGAATGGTTTTCTTTCCCCTAGTTAAATAAGTCGAATTAGGAAAAACCCTCTCCAGATCGTGTCCAAAGCTTCTTGTCCTCCTTGTGGGTCTGTGGGATGTCGTTATCAGCATCATCTCTGATCACTTGGGGATTTTGGAGAAGGGGGTTATAAATCTTTTCAATAGAGAAGAGATAGGGCTCAAATTGCCTTAATCCTTCTGGCAACTTTGGGCCTAGGCTTGTAGATTATCTTTGCTCCACAGTATGGACAGCGTATTTCTCTTGTAATAGCGAGATCCATCTTAAACTCTTTTCCACATTTTGCACATTTATACAATGCCTCTACCATAACGACCACCAAAAAATATTTTAGGGGATTTATTGAGTTGTTGCACCCCTCTTAGCAATCCTTCCAGCCGGAGTTGCGGGCAAATAAGCCCCTCCTGCAAAGGTAGCGCCACACTTCTGGCACTGCCATATTCCGGTGCTTATCCTTTTAACGGCTTTCCTTCCACATACTGGGCAAGTATGCTTTTGTCTCATCTTTTCCTCTACTGCCGCAACTCTTCTTCTGATCTTAAGACCATATCTTGGCCCAAATCTTCCAGCGGATCCAACTTTCTTTGTTCCTGACATGATCATCACCTCTAATGACCTTCAAGCTGAAGGGTATAGCCGAGTTTTATTTAAAAGGCTTTTCCCAAAGCCCAACTAAAAAACAAAAATTTAGTTTATAAATCTTTCTTGCTAAATGCTCCCAATTTCTCTGTGGGAGATTTTCCATGTTAAAATCTCAAAAGCTTCTCCAACTAAGGGACATGACCCCATACCCCAAGCACGGGGATGAGTGTAAATCGCACACCCCCAGCCAGCGATCCAAAGAGCTGGAAAAAGAAAATCCATTAGGTGAATTGTCCATCTCTCTAACTTTGCAGCTTTGGAAAGTGCCTTCTTTTCATGGAAAGCTACGAATGCAAAGATTAAAGTCAATACCAGAAAAATCTTGCTGTAGGCATTAATCCTACCAGAGCAAAGAACGTGAATAGCAAAAATCCAGCGATTGTAACACCCAGAAGTGTCCTTTTATAATTTATGTCAGCCAAAAGGCCAACTAATCCAAGAACGATAATGGATAACAGCAATGCAGGTATAAAAGTCCCCAGATAGTCAGAAAACGATATGCAGGCTCCAGGAGCAAAAAAGGTTAATCTAAGCAACCAAAAAGAAAAATAATGATGGGTTAAGGAGCGGTCTCTTTTTCTCTGGAGATAATTGAATCATAATACTCCCTCAAGCAAGATACACTTTTCTAAGCCGCAGTTTTGCATGGTAGTATGCAGAAACAATTCCACTGAGCCATGGAATTAAGATGAGCCAGCTATCATCCTTAGGGAGGGCAAGCCAGAAGTCAAGGAAGACTATCGCTAATAATCTTACCAACCACTTTTCATAGGGCAAAGCTTTATTAAATTCATCGCCTTTGGAGAAAGCATTAACCAGCAGTTCATAGAGGAAAATCAAAAAAGCATTAATCACTGTGTAACCAATAAGTGCTTCATAAAAGGCTTTTGATGATGTATCTTTTATATGTGGATGAGGGTGAAAAACCCTAAAGATACATAGTACAGTAAAGCCGAGCACAATCAATAGGAAGTCTTTGCTTTTGATTATTTTACTGGGAGTTGTATCAAGATATGGCATTATTATCATACCTCCATTGATAAAATCAGAAAAAAGAGGAAGATAAAAACTACAGTGTCCATAAAGCTTTAGCTGAAACTGTCCACGAGCCATCTAACAAACTTTCTGTAGCTGAAGATATAGTGTATGCTGATACACTATATACAATCCATCCTGGTGTAGCAGTAAGAGCTAATCCTAAGCTAATTGTTGCAGCAGCAAAGTTAAGCCAGGGATCATCAAGTAACGAAAAGAGATAATTTCCATAAGTGTGCTCATATACCATTGAAAACTCTACAGGAATTCCCTTAGCATTTGGATGTATTGTGTATATAATGGTAATGTATCCCTCAACAATTTCATCTTTTACTGTGTATGTTCTAGTAGTAAGTACTGTATAAACCCCATTGATATATGTTCCCCCAGGTGTTTCTTCTTCTTTCACATATGTTACTCCACTGTTATCTCCTGCTCCCAAAGTTGTGTATATTAATTGCCCATCATAGGATAAAATTCCTTTTTGATACGGGATATAAATCAAGTCTTCACTTCCCCTCCAGCCCCATTCTTCCGTTGCTGGATAACCATCTGGTGTTCTCCATTCCCAATGATAATCTACAAATACATACTCGGGCATTGACGAATAACTGTATGGAGTTACCTCCAAAGTGAGGTACATCTGCTCTCCACCCATTGGTTGGATTTCTCCACTCTTACTAGTCTTTTTTGGAAAACTGTACGTATAGGTGACAGTTTTCCCTTTCTTAATCCCATACTTAACTAGCAACCACTCAGCACGAAGTTCGTTATGCCATCCACCTTTTAAGAGCAATCTATGATATTCGTTGAATACCTCCTCAACTTCAGTCCTTGACACCCCCTCACTAACTCCAAATGGAAATGCCATTGCTGTTCCGGCTGTTGCTCCTATCATTAATAATCCAACTAATAGGGCAAAAAGTTTCTTCATGTATCCATCACCGCAAAATATTTTCAAACATCATAGTATATAAATTTTTTCATCTTAATGGGGCGTGTTTATAGTAACTTTTATTTAGGGTTTTTGCTGAATTTTTTCTGGTGATCACATGATCCCCAGATGGGATCACAGACTCAAAGACCCCGAAAGCGTAGCATTTACAATTCTTGACGTCCTGGCAGACCTAGAATCAGAAGGAAAACTGAAAAACCTACCAAAATCCAAAAAATTCCCAGTAAAAACAATAATAGCAGTACTCCTCTTCAAACAATACTACAACCTACCCCTCAGAGACGCCCAACACTACGGCAGAAAACTCTTCGCAGCAAACATCCACTACTCAACCCTCCACAACTGGGAGAAAAAACTGGACTTAGAAGAACTAACAAACCACCTCCTGAAAAAACTCCAACAACTACCCTACACCAGCACCCAAGCAGACTCAACAATCATCACAAATAAAAAAAGACAAAAATCAAAGTCCAGGCAATAACAAGAATCCTGCCAGGCTTACTGTACCCAGTCGCCGTGAAAATCACAACTTCTGAAAACGAGCTGATTGAACTCCTGCCAGAAGGTTCCGGGAAGTTCTACGCTGACGGGGCTTATGATTCGAAAAAAGTACTGAACACTGTGGTGGAGAAGGGTTATCTGCCGATTGTCAAAAAGACTAAGAATCCTCCGGATGGCTTTGGCAGTAAGAAGAGGGATGAAGTGTTTTCTGAGAAGGAGTACAGGCACAGGAATCCGCATGAAGGGTTCTGGGGTGCTTTTACAACCTGGTTTGGCGGTAGGATTCGTTGTTTTCTGAGAGAAACTACTGTAACGAGGATTCTGCTTGGTGTGATGTGTTATGCGCTGAAAATCCTCCTCAGAGTCAAGTACTATTTAAGTAACGGGAGGTGAAACTAAACACGCCCTCATCTTAATTAGTATATCAACTATAGTTTTTGTTTGTTTTTTATTACATATTAGAACAGTACTAATTATAAATGAAAATGCGGAACAAGCAAATTTCAAGGAAAAAGAAGAAAACAAAAAAGGTCACTCTTTCTTGATGCTTTCAAGAACCACTTTTCTTATCTCTTCAGCCTTTTTATAAGCTAAATCCACGGCATAAACGACTTCTTCAAGCTTGAAGCTTCCTCCCTCGCTTTTCTGCACTGCTGAGATGTATCCGTTCTCATCGGTTGTTATTGTTAGTTTGCCATCCATCACCTGCTCCTCTTCAAAGTTTGGATCTACTATCAAGGTGTTACCTATTTTGGCAAAGCTCACTGGAATCGGGACTTTTGTTACTGGCAAGGGCTCGTATTCATCCAGAAGCTTTACTTCTCCGCTTTCCTCATCGTATTCAACTTTCGGTATTTTTGTGCTCAACAATGCTGCAATTGCACCGATTCCAGAAGCATCTAACAGATTCCCGTCGTGGTCGAGAACGTGTACATCTATGAAGATCACCCTTACAAGCTTTCCGGGTACTATTACAAGCTTGCTCAAATCTACAGCCTGGCTTTCTCTTAGTCCCCTATCTACAACTCTAGCCAGCTCTATTGCCCTTTCATCCGGGGGTCCCGGTTCAAAGCTCGGAGATGCTAACGGGACGAATTCGACGTTGGTCGTCATGACACCCATTTCCGGTAAATCTGGAAATGGCTCTCCAAACTCAACTTTTATTCCAACAAGAACTTGAGTGTTGCCTAGTTTTACAAGGGCAGACCCTTCAGCTTTTTCTATGACGTTTGTTTCTATGGTCAGAGACCTTAAATCTTCCGGCCCCCTTCCATCGATTCTTTTACCCTCTTTCAAAAGATTGAGGATGTGATCTCTCATTATTGATGCCATTACTTCCATTTTACTCACCTACCTCTTCCGCTATCTTGAGATACTTCTCCTTCAAAGCCTCTCTCTGTTTTTGATACACTGCCTTAGCTCCCTTTATTGCAAGCCTTACTGCTTCAAGGAATTCCTCCTTGGTGAGGTATCCGTCCATCTGGAGAAGGGTTATGTCGTTCTTGATGGGCATTATCGCAACTGGAACATCAGCTTCCCCATAGTTGTCTTCCTCTTTATTCAGGTCAAGAACGATCTCCCCGTCTATCTTCCCGGCGGCACATGCTGCAACTAAGTCCCTCATAGGAATCCCGGCGTCTGCCAAAGCAAGGGAAGCCGCGGTAATTCCAGCTACCCTTGTACCTGCATCTGCTTGAAGCACCTCAACGAACACGTCTATGGAAGTTCTCGGAAATAGTTCAAGGATAATGGCTGGTTCAAGGGCCCCTCTAATAACTTTGCTTATTTCTATGCTTCTCCTGTCTGGTCCGGGTTTTTTTCTCTCCTCAACACTAAAGGGTGCCATATTGTACCTGACTCTCAAAATCGCTCTGTCGGGCTTCTGAAGGTGCTTTGGATGAATCTCTCTAGGCCCATAAACCGCCGCTAAAATTTTATTCTTCCCCCATTCTACATATGCAGAGCCATCTGCACTCTTTAAAACTCCAACCTCCATTTTAATTGGTCTCAGCTCGTACTTTTTCCTTCCATCAATCCTCTTGCCGTTCTCATCAATAAGCTTGAGTCCCTCAGGCCTTCCCATCATTCCTTTTCACCCTCTTCAATTTGAGGAACTTCTTCAATAATCCCCTGTTCTTTAAGCTCATGCAATCTCTTAATCAGCATCTCCCTAACCCTGTCAGTTAATCCCTGAATGTGGCTTTCTTTGTCTACTTTTAGAATTGCCTCTATAGCCAGCTTTTCCAGTTCCTCATTTCTTCCGCTAACCCATATCCATCCGTTCTGCCCTACTATTATCCTCGTGTTCGTAAGGCTCTTGATCATGTTTATCATTGAGCCACCCTTGCCTATAAGGCGAGGCACTTTAGAAGGAGTTATCTTTACAAGCTGTCCCCCCTTTAGAGGTCCCCCATTGAAAGGCATTCCTTTTGTTATTAGGTCTATTTGATTGATTTCATTAAACGCCTTTACTTTTGCGTAGATTATGTCACCTATATCAAATATTTTCCTCAAATCTGTCTTTAAAATGTCTATTTTCCCTTCAACAGCATCCTGAACCCTCAGCGTGGCTTGATAGGGAGCGCCTATATCGACCACCCAGTTTGAGAACTTTACGTCAACTATCTTCCCTATTACGCTATCCCCCACTTCTGGAATGTATGGACCTTCCAAAGGAACTACTGACACTGTATCGTTTGAAATCCTGACCAATCCAATTACCGTCGAGTAAATCCTGTTTCCATCTTTAAAAGTTCCTCTTCCATTTTTGAACGGTCCCTGGGCTAAAAGCGTTCCTGGAACCACCAATTCCCTATTTTTTACAAAAATCTTCTTCATAGTCCCTTCCTCTCTATAAGTTTAGTTACTGCAGTGCCCTTTGTAAGGGCATTTAATTTCTCATAAAATTCTTCCTCAACTCCACCCGGAATCTCTATTAAAAACATCCATGAGCCATCGCTTCCCCATTCTTCCCTCTTTATGTTTCCAAACTTTCTAACTTCACCGTAGGCTTTTCCACTGTATTCAGAGGGTATCTTCACCGCTATGACCCTTGTTTCTATTTTAAGCGGTAGAGTTCCTCTCAAAGCCTTTATAACATCTGGAACCTGAGCTTCGGCATCCTTGAAGATGTCCACCCTAACTCCAACTTCCTCCATTGCCTTCAGAATCCTCTCTGGAGGATGTGGATAGCCGGTTCTTGGATCCACGGCATGTTTGTGAATTATCATAGCTATCTGCTTTTTCTTTTCCTCAAGCATCTGCCTTCGTTGCTCTGCTGTGAGCTGTACTTCTCCCTTCTTGAGGATTATCTTTGCCACTTCATAGGGATCACTGGTCCCAAAAATCTTCTGCATTTCGTGTTCACTGGCTTTATCTCCCTTATGGGCGTCCTTAAAAACATAAGGGGTGGCGAGGATTTCCTCAATCGGAACAGCTTTGCCCTCTTTGAAGTCTCTGGCTAAATATGGATCCACCAGTATTTCAAAAACCTCGCCATGTGTCTTCAATCGAGCAATCACTGCCTTGTCGACGCTTATGGGCATGCTACTCACCTCAGTAGTTGCTGTCGAGCTCGCTGTAGTCCTCTTCCTTCTCTGGAACCTCCTCTGCTTCAGCCTCTTTCAATGCCTCCTCAAGGCATTTGGCAACTTCTTCTTTGCTGATCTTTTTGAACTTCTTCTCCTTCACTGTGATTACTGCAACTTCAATGCTCTCTGGAGAGGGCTCTTCCATCGTCTTTGCAAGAGCGAGCACTGCAAGCTTTATGGCATCCTCAAGCGTCATGTCATCCCTGTACTTTTCCTCAAATATCGCCATTGCCGTGTTTCTTCCGCTTCCTATTGCAACGGCTTTCCATTCAAAGTAAGCTCCACTTGGGTCTGTTTCAAACAGTTCGGGCTTTTCGTTTACACCCGCCATTAAAAGGGCTGCACCAAAAGGTCTAACTCCACCGTATTGTGTGTGCATCTGCTTTAGGTCACAAATCTTTTTCACTAAAACGGTGAGCGGAACGGGTTCTCCATAAGTTAAGCGGTAAATCTGAGCTTCCAAACGTGCTCTATCAACAAGAACCCTTGCATCGGCTATTATTCCGCTTGAAGCTGCGGCTATATGGTCATCAATCTGGAAAATCTTCTCATAGCTTTCGGGCTCTATGAGCTTGCTCGTTACTCTCTTTTCTACAGCCAGAACAACACCGTCTTTACACTTTACCCCCACGGCGGTTGCTCCCCTCTTAACAGCTTCTCTTGCGTATTGGACTTGGAAAAGCCTTCCATCAGGGCTGAAAACCGTTATTGCCCTATCATATCCGGCTTGCGGTGGTACAAACGCCATTTTCCATCACCTCTAAAGTTATCGTAATCGGCTATATTGGGAATTCCTCAATTCCCTTTATATACTCTCCGATGTGTAAGTTGTCGGGTTGATAATTAAATTTTTCTCTTTAAATTTGAGTCGAAGTTGCTACCCTATAACAGCTTTTGCATTCCAGCAAAATTTGCTAGGCAATGGCACTGTCACAAAGAATTGAGAAGAAGCAATATATTTTAAGCTAATCAACATTAAAAACAAGAGTTCTCTTTTCAAATGGTGCATATGTCACGTATAATCTGCTGTTCTTTAGTTTCAGTTCTATTTCTGATGGGTAGCAACCTTCGCCTGGTTTGCATCCTTTAAGCTCTTTATAATACCATTTAAGATTACCGTTTAAATCCAATGCCAGCAAATAGCGTTCTTGGAGATGATATACAACGTCAATATCCTGATAAAATTCCTTAATTCCAACAATCCCTTTTTCTTTTAGTATTGCGACATATATCGTATTATTGTGAATTAGAACATCTACATGGGAGTACCAGTTTAAGTACTCAAAACTTTGAGATTTCCAAACTATATTTCCATTCCTAATTAAGACAACAGAGTTATTCATGATCTTTGCAGAGTATTCAGGCTTTTCCTCCTCCGTACCTCCACTAGTTTTAACAACTTCATCTGGCATTCTTCCCTCTTGAATTGGGTTAGAGTATTTGTGTTCGTAATATTCCACCATCACACGAGTTAATCCAACAGGCAAGATTAACAAAATTAAAAGAAAGAGGAACAAAATTCTTATCGTTTTAGTCATCTATATTGACCCCCTATCTCCTCGATTATAGTATTGGTTTCTTTAAGTTTTTGTAATTTCATAACCAAGTGTAAACTTGACTGTCACTCCCCATATAAAATTCAATGTTCTTAACTAGTGCCCAATATCGTATTGGAATACCATTAGAGGGAGCTCTTGGATAGTAAATGCCTTCTTCCCCTTCTAAGTAGCAGTTTGTATGATGCACTCCTGAAGGTTCAGATATCCATACATATGAATAATACCACTTTCCATCTTGGATTTTTTCTGCATTACCTCCCACTCCTAAGTCATCCTCATCAACATATCCGTCAGGTAAATTTGTTATGTATTGTCCTCCATAAGAAATTTTATCCCGATTTGGATCCGCTTCCACTCTAAACTCATGTTCATAGTAAGTTCCTGGGTAGTATCCTCCAAACTGAGGATTTATCCATTTAAACGATGATACTATCACCCCTGTACTATCAATCCAGACATCCCCGGTATCTGGTAAATATCCACCTTTTGTTTCAATTGCCAGTGGAGTTACTGGTACTCCTGCTGTTTCTGAAATAAGTGCAGACGATCCAAATCCTGCTGTTAGTAATCCCACAAAAGTATCACCCCCAACAAGTTGTTGCGTTTATATTTACTTATTTGATCTTTATAAGCTTTTTCTTTTACTAGTTGTAATTTGTTACGCTTTTTTTAGTGAGTATTTACGTTTCAACTGCAGTTTTATGTGTCATATTAATCAAAAAAAGCGAGAGTAAGGGAATGAATAGAAGGATACATAAGTACGTAGAAAATACAAATGCAGCTCTTACCACCCAAACTCCTTCAAAAACTTCATCCTCAAACGCTTTATTGTCCCGGAAACTCCAAGAGTCCTTGTTATGACCTTTGACCCGCTAATTTCAGTGAGCATAGCTAAAGCAAAGCGAATTTCTTCCACATACTCTCTGTTGCACCTCACAATTCCAGTTTGAGTTTTTTCGTCAAACTTGATGAACCAAGGCTTTGCCCTTGCAGTTCCTAATTCTCCAAGAACTCTGAGGGAAGCTTCCCAAATTGCTTTTTTAATTTCGTCTTTTTTGAAGTTCCTTTCCCCAATGATTTGAAAAGCTATGTAGCGGTGCTTATCCCTTAGCGTTGGAGGCAAAGTTCTCGGCTTCTCCCTCATGAGAGAGCCTTCCGCATTTTGATTTATTAAATTATCTCAAAAACTTTTGATACTGTCAGGATAAGCTTGGGGTGTTAGATTTAAACCCATGACGCTACTTCAGAAAAAAGAAAAGGGAATATGCAAGCTGTCTTGTTTTTCTGTTTACTTTCTGGTATAATCTTGTTAGGTTTCGTGCTGGTTTTAAGGTCACCCCGTGATTTTGCTGAGTTGCTTTAGGAGGTGACACCCAAGTTATCATAACAGCGCGAAACTTTTAATGAAAGAAACTCGAAGTATTCATGATGAGGAGAGGAATTGCAGAGCTTCCCCTTCACGGTGGGCATGTGCCGAGATGGTTGGCTTTGAGAATGAAGAGGTTAGCGGAGCTTGTCTTAAAGCTTCTAGTCGATGAATACGGCACCCAAGGGGTTCTCGAAAGGTTGGCAGATCCGGTGTGGTTCCAAGCGCTCAACAATCTAATCGGTATGGACTGGGATTCCTCGGGTTCAACAACTGTGACGGCTGGAATTATAAAAGAAGTCCTCTCAAGAGAAGAGCTCGGGATAAAAGCCGCTGGTGGAAAAGGAGCAAAGAGCAGACAAACCCCAGAAGAGCTGAAGAAAATAAGCGAGATCTACGAGCTAAATTCCAACGATTACATAAAGACCTCCAAACTCGTTGCAAAGGTTGACACCGTTGCTTTACAAAACGGCTACCAGCTCTACCATCACGTTTTCTTCCTTGATGAAGAGGGCAGATGGGCGGTAGTGCAGCAGGGAATGAACCCTTTGGTCAAACTCGCGAGAAGATACCACTGGTTTTCCGAAAAGGTGGAATCCTTCACAATAGAGCCTCATAAGGGGATAAGCGGGATAAAAAGCAACTATGCTCTAAATACAATCGCCAGAGAAGCGAAGGAATATCAGAAGACCCTTCTGGACATAGTTTCCGAGAGCCCCACAAAGATCGAAAGAGAAGTCAAAAGCTTGGAGGCCATAAAAAGGGGATATGTACCGTTTTACAAGCCCTATGAAAAAAGAAAGGTTGTGCCTCTATTAGAGAGGTACCAGAGCCTTGGAAAGCTCGAGCTTAACAAAAGGGCACTGGAGCTGGCAAGGGAGCTAAGCGTAAAGAGCTACGACGAGCTTTTGCTTATTAAAGGCTTAGGGCCGAGCACTTTAAGGGCACTCTCCCTTGTTCTCGAGCTTATCTACGATGTTCATCCATCATGGAAAGATCCGGTAACTCATCCACCGGATCCATTCAAGTTCGCCTATGCCGTTGGCGGAAAGGATAAAGTTCCTTTCCCCGTTGAAAGGGGGACTTATGACGACTTGATATCATTCCTTGAGAAGCTCCTTGAAAAGGGCAAAGAGGAAAGGGAGCTCGTTAAGCAGGTGACGAAGATAAGCAAGACGTGGAGCTTTCCCGAGGAAGAGAAGAGGGCTACTTGAGAATGAAAACTTTCTTCTCTTGTTTTGGGCAACATACTTTAACTACACACCTCCCTATAGAGAAGCCACTTCCGAAGTGGTACAACCTGCTCTTTGTTCCAGCTTCGCTTATCTTGTCTTTTCCCTGTAGAATAGCAACTTAGAAGGAACCACGAACTTTAATCCAACTTTTGGGAAAGTTTAGCCAAGAGTTCTTTTCTTTCTAACAGGTAGCGTCCACAGGACGCTTTCCTGAGTGAAACCCTTAGAAAAGCACTTAACACTCTGCAGCGCTTACGCAGGTAAGGGCTGTTATGGTGGGCCCGCGGGGATTCGAACCCCGGACCTCCACCTCGTAAGGGTGGCGTCATAACCAGCTAGACCACGGGCCCGCCCAAACCATTAAAGTTGAAGTTTAAATATAAATCTTTCGCTCACGGAGTTTTCTTGAGCATCACTTTAACAACTTCCGCTATAGCCCTCGCAACCATCGGGGGGACGGACTCGCCAACACTGTCATACTGCACGTTTCTTCCCCCAAGGAAGATGTGGTAATCCGGGTACCCCATTAGCCTTGCATGCTCCCTAACCGTCAAAAGCCTATCTTCAAATGGGTGAATAAACCTGCTTGTCCCCCTAACCGTCGGGGCGGGCTTGTGGGGGTGTAGTCTTATCCAGTTCTTAAACCTACCACCAAAGGAGTGCAGTGCCTCTCCCCACCCAAGCTTTGCAATAGCCTTCCTTTTCTTGGGAGAAATTGGGACATACTCGTGGTTTGGGATTTCTTCCTCGGAAAACATCGGGTCTGGGAGGTCACCTATCGCATCCCAGACCGTGGGCTTCTCTCTGACCTTCGGAGGATTCAAAGGCACGTTGGATATGAAGACTCTTCTCCTTATCTGGGGCGTTCCATAATCATAAGCGTTAAGTACGTTGAAATAAACCTCATAGCCAGCCTTTTTGAACTCCTTTCGGAGGGCTTCTCTCAGAGGACCTTCCATAACCTGAGGGACTTCCTCCATAACGAAAATTGGTGGCTTAAAAACCTTTAAAAATCTAATAAAATGGAGAACCAATCTGCCAGTTGGATCATTGTAAAGCCTGTCAATGGGGTTCTCCTTCCTCTTCAGGTTTATTGCGGTAAAGGGCTCGCAGGGGGGACCGCCTATAATCACTTCAACTTCTCCAATCTCCTTTTTGAGCTTCTCCGAATCAAGCCTCTTGATGTCCTCCACAAAGATGACCGCTTCTGGAAAATTGGCCTGATAGCTCTTCGCTTTTGGAGGAAAGTTTTCTACAGCGGCGACTATCTTAAATCCCGCCTCCTTAAATCCTCTACTGAATCCCCCAGCGCCGGCAAAGAGGTCTATTACCCTCATCCATTCACCGAAAAGGGTATAAAAGCTAAGCTTTATAAGGTTTTCAAAGTACTCAAGAGAGGCGAGACCGGTGGAGCGAGAGATTACTGAAGAGAAGCTTAAAAAGTATTTTGAAATCACAAGGAAAGCCCTCGAGACACTTGAGATAGCAGTCCATGAAAAAAGCCTTCTCTTTTCTGTAGCGCAAGACTTTTTAACCATGGCAAAAAGCTACTATAGCGACGCTGAATACTACTACAGGAAAGGGGACTACGTCACAGCATTTGCCGCTTTGAACTACGCACACGGCTTTATTGACGCGGGGGTAAGGCTTGGAGTGTTTAAAGGTGAAGATGACAGATTATTTGCATTCGGGTGAGGAAGATGGGGGATTATATAGTCGTCCTTGAGGCTCCAATAATAGTGAGAGACGTTGAAAGTGCCGAAGATGCAATAAACGTTGCCGTATCAAAGGTGGCAAAGGCACTAAACAAGGAAAAACTCGACTTTGTGAGGGTTGAAATTGGTTATTCCCAGTGTCCTGTTTGCGGGTCACCATTTGAGAGCGCGTTTGTCATTGGGAGTATAGGTTTGGTTGGAATTTACCTAACGCTTAAGGTGTTCAATGCTCAAAGCCTTGAGCACGCGGAGAGGATAGCCAAAGCCGTTGTTGGAAAAGCCCTGAGAAAAGTGCCTCTAAAGGTTTTTGAGATTAAAGAGCTCCACAACGGAAAAGAAGAAGAGGGGATAGAAATAAACGATAACAACGGCGTTTAAACCTTTGTGCTTTTCTCATTTTTCACCGGGGATTTATAATTTGGAGTTTATCATTTTTAGCTTTTTCTAAACAAAGCTTTTAAGCTTCCTTGCTGCAAAGGACAACATAACTTTTGGAGGTTTTGACATGGCAAAGTTCATCTTTGTAACGGGAGGAGTGGTGAGTGGACTTGGAAAGGGGATAACCAGCGCTTCGTTGGGCATGCTCATGAAATCAAGGGGTTTTAAAACCACAAACATCAAAATTGACCCGTACATCAACTACGATGCTGGAACCATGAGCCCGTATCAACATGGAGAGGTTTTTGTGCTCGACGACGGAGGAGAGGTTGACCTCGACCTCGGAAACTACGAGCGCTTTTTGGACACAAACCTGACATTCGACCACAACATCACAACTGGAAAAGTATACTCCACGGTTATAGAAAAAGAGAGAAGGGGAGATTATTTAGGTGCAACTGTTCAAGTTATCCCCCACATTACCAACGAGATCAAGGAGCGCATAAGAAGAATAGCCGAGGGGTATGATGTTGTTGTCGTTGAAATAGGGGGTACAGCTGGAGACATAGAGAGCATGCCCTTCCTTGAGGCAGCCCGTCAGATGCAGCTCGAAGAAGGGAGAGAGAACGTTGCCTTCGTTCATGTAACTTACGTTCCAAAGCTTAAAGTTGTTGGAGAGCAAAAGACGAAGCCCACACAGCACAGCGTTAAGGAGCTGCGCTCCCTTGGGATTCAGCCTGACGCAATAATAGCCAGAAGCGAGGATCCCCTTGAAGAAGGGGCCAGAAAAAAGATAAGTCTCTTCACAAACGTGCCAGAAGAGGCTGTGATAAGTGCCTATGACGTCGAAGACACCTACGAAGTTCCGCTCCTCCTTGAGAGGGAAGGGCTTGGCAGATATTTAACCAAAAGGCTTGGACTGGAAGAGAGGGAGCCAGAGCTGGGGGCATGGGAAGAAATGGTCAGGAAATACAAAAGCCTGAAAGATGAAGTGGAGATAGCTATTGTAGGGAAGTACATTAAGCTTGCCGATTCATACCTCAGCATAAAGGAAGCGTTGAAGCACTCCAGCGTCGCCAACGATGTAAAGGTAAAGATAAGGTGGATCGAAGCAGAGGACCTGGAAAAAGAAGGCTTCAAGCTCCTTGAAGGGGTTCACGGTATAATAGTGCCCGGCGGATTTGGTGCAAGGGGTAGCGAGGGTAAGATCATGGCAATACAGTATGCGAGAGAAAACGACATTCCCTTCCTTGGAATCTGCTTTGGATTCCAGTTAACCGTTGTGGAGTTTGCGAGGCACGTTCTCGGTCTTGAGGGGGCAAATTCAACCGAAATAAATCCACAAACGCCATATCCAGTCGTTGACCTCATGCCGGAGCAAAGGAGTCTCGAGAAGCTCGGCGGCACGATGAGGCTTGGAGCATATCCAGTCAAGATAAAAGAAGGTACCCTTGCCCACAGGCTCTACGGTAAGGAACTCATATACGAACGCCACAGGCACCGCTGGGAGGTAAATCCGGAGTACATCGAACGGCTCGAAAAGGCCGGTCTTGTGTTTAGTGGAATAGCAGGAGACGATGAAAGGAGAATGGAGATCCTTGAGTTGCCGGATAAGCGCTATTTCATAGCGACCCAGTTCCATCCAGAGTTTAAGTCAAGACCAATGAAGCCAGCACCTGTGTTTAGAGGATTGGTAAAAGCGGCAAAAGAAATGAAAGGCTAAAACTCAAACTCCAATAGCTTTTCTTCTTTTTCTTTCTCCGAAAGCTCAAGATAGAGCATCAAACCCCCAATGGCTACTAAAGCTTGAATTATCGCCTGGAATGGAGCTTGTAAAAGGTTAACTATTAAATTCGCCATAAAGTCGGTTCTCCCAAAAAACAGCACACCAATGAAAGATGCAGGGACAGCTAAAAGGAAAAAGATTGATACAACAAGCAACGCTCCAAAGGTCATGGAGGAGAGCTTGTTCTTGAAAGCCAGTGAAAAGCATTTCAGAGAAGCGCTGATGGAATCGCTCATAACGTAGATGGGCACTGCCATTGAGCTTGCCCCTATCACAAATAAAACGAGTGGGAGTTCAACTAAAAATAAGAGGAAAACTATTGCCGGATTTCCTCCAGAGATGAAGAGCAAAAATCCAAGGACGAAGAGGGGGACTGAGAGTATTGCAAAGCTTATGATTCCAGCGATCAAAATCGTCAAAAACACCTGAAAGACGTGCATTATTCCTTCGTATATCAGATCAAGGAGGGAATAGCTTTTCCCCTCTTCCGTCATTAGAGCGCCTTTTATCATGGCGTATTCACTGAGAGCCTGGAGAAGGAGAGAGATAAGCATGAAAATCACCAAAAATTTGAAAAAGTCTGCAAGCTCGGCAAGCATCTCTTCAGAAAACGCACCGTGTTCTTCAAATATGATGGTCTCATTACTGCTCTCCGGAAGCTTGGAAAAGCTCTCAAACATCGGCATCTCCTTGATAAGGTAAGCAGAAACCGGACTTAGGATGATTGAGATAATCAGCGGAATTAGCAAGAGCTTGGGATTTCTTGTAATAGCTACAATGGTTCTGGCGAAAGCGTTCACAGCTCCCATCTGCACCACCAGCGAAGATAGAAGAGTTATGGTTTTAAGGATTTTGGAGGGAAAAGATTTATAAGCAAATCCCTAAAATGCCCATAGGGTTAAGATCATCATGAGGTGAAAGCTATGGCTATCTGGCAGGGAAGATCACTCAAAAAGCCTTCAGGTGGAAGGATTATACTCGCAAGAAAGAAGAGAAAGAGGGAACTCGGAAGAGAACCAGCGTTTACAAGGGTAGTTGAAGATAAGGAAGAGAGAAAGATCATCAGAACCTACGGAGGCAACAGAAAAGTCAGACTCGTGAAGGCACTCTACGCTAACGTTTTCGAAAACGGAAAGGGCAGGAAGGTGAAGATAATAAGCGTGGTTGAGAACCCAGCCAACAGACAGTACGTTAGAAGGAACATCATCACAAAGGGTGCAATAATCCAGACAGAAATTGGGAGGGCAATAGTTACCTCAAGACCGGGCCAAGATGGTGTTGTAAACGCGGTTCTCATCAAGGAAGAAAACGCCTGAATTCCTCTCTTTTTCTGCAAACCTTTTTATATACGGGCTCCCTATTTATTCCGGTGTGAATAATGGAATACTCGCGCATTGAAAAGATACTCGCGAGTTTGTTCGTTGTTTTTCTTCTTCTGGCGAGCATAAACTTTCTCAGAGAGCTTGAGAACGTCCCTCAAAGGCCGAATTATGAGTATTATCAAGAGAAATACGGGATAAAGGCCCTCCTCGAAAATCAAAGCCGCTTAATGGAACTCGATAGAAAGCTCTTCGAGATGTATCAAAAGGCAGAGAGCAACTTAACAGAGGCAGAGAGGGTTTACCTCTTCAAAAGGGAGGAATACAGAGTTGCGCTTGAGAGCGGAAATGCAACGGAAGAGCTAAAGGAGGAATATCTAAAGGCCAAAGAAGACTATGAAAAAGCCTATTTCCAGTATCTCGGGGCAAAAAGTGCTTACGAAGAGACTCACAAAAAGCTGGAAGAGCTTAACTCAGAACTCCAAGGGCTCATGCAGAAGGCAAATGAGGAATATAGAAGAGCTTACAACGTCTACAGACTTAAAGTTCTGATTCTAAAGCTTTTATTTGCTGTTCCGATTTTCATAGCCTCGCTTTTACTCCTTCGGAGGTACAAAAACATCTACACTTCATCTCTGATAGCCTATTCCTCGCTGTTGCTTATCTATCTCCTCCTCTCTGCAATATGGAGTACAGTTCAGCTTATAGGCTTAAGTCTTTTTGGAGCATTTGCAACGCTTTTAGCGCTCTATTACTTGAGAAGGGAATACCTCAAGCCTGAAAGAGTGTACAAAAGGAGAACCGCCCAAAACAAATGCTACAACTGCGGCTTTCCTATAAAGGATGATTATCTCTACTGTCCCAACTGCGGGGCAAAACTAAAAGAAAAGTGCGAGCATTGCGGAGCCCTAAGGCCTATTCACCTTCGATTTTGCCCATACTGCGGGCAATAGCTTCCATCGCTGGCTTTATTATTTTTATTACCCTTTCCTTTAGCTCATCTATCCCAATTCCCTTTTCAGCGGAAATCTTTAGGGGTTTAACCCCCTTAGCTCTGAGAAATTCCTCGATCTTCTTTATCTTTTCCTCATCTGCAATGTCTATCTTGTTGAGCACCACTATAAATGGAAATTCTCCGAATTCTGCGTAAATTTCTTCAAAAAGATGCATCTGTTCCTCTATTGGAAAGCCACAGTGCTCGCTCGGATCAAAGATGTAGATTATCAGCTTACCGAGATGCTTTAATGCCAAAATCGCCTGCTTCTCTATCTCGTTCCTTTCGCTTAATGGTCTGTCCAAAAGGCCGGGGGTATCTATAACCTGATATTTGAGATAGTGCTCCTCAAACTGTCCTACGTTTATTCCCTTCGTCGTGAAAGGATAGCTCGCCACTTCAGGCTTGGCGTTTGTGAGCTTTCTGAGAAGAGTTGACTTTCCAACGTTTGGATGGCCGGCTATCACTATGGTGGGAAGGCTGAGGTCAATTACGGGCATATCTTTGAGAACGTCCCTGGCTTTGTTCAGATATTCAAGGTTTTCGGCTATGTCCTTTATAACGCTCGCGACCCTTCCGTAAAATTCCCTTCTCAGCTGTGCAATCTCCTTTGGATCTTTAGAATACCTAATTTTTTCCACGTACCTCTCTTCAAGTGTCCTCACGGTCTTTATAGCCCAGTTTATTGAAGCAAGAGCCTTATGGAAGGTTCTCTTATCAACCAGCGTGTCAAGAAGCTCCTGATAAAAAGGAGGCAGCTTTGAAACTCCGGGAGTCCTGTCAAGGACTTTCTTTAGGTTGTCCCTAATCACGTTTGAGACGGTTCTTATTCTAAGCTCCTCCCTCTGCCTGGCTTTACTAACTACACTCCCCCTTGGATTAAAGGCAGAGGCAGCTTTCTCAGCTCGCCTAAAAGCCTTATCAATGATTTCATCCGCAAGAAGTATTGTTGGCATCTTTTCAAATGGATTTTTCATGATCTCTCACCTTTCCTATTTTTCTCGCCGTTAGTGACTTTCACGATGGGTTTTTAAAGATGTTGATCAAATTTTTTAAGAGGGGGAAAGTGCGGGAAGAGATTGTTGTCGATAGCTACCTTGAAAAAGTCGTGAGCTCACTTGAGAAAAAGTCCCCAAAGGAGGTTCTAAGCTACGCTATTTTTAATGAGGAGGAAGAGGCTAAATACTATGCCGAACTTTCCAAGAAAGCCAGGAGAGAGAGTATTAAACTTCTTTTTATACAAATGAGCGAGGAGAGCGTGGCACATAAGGAAAAGCTCTACAGGCTTTTTAAAAGGCTCTATCCGGAGGAGGAACCGGTTAAAGTAGAGGCTCC
Source organism: Thermococcus sp. 2319x1 (assembly GCF_001484685.1). Taxonomy (NCBI): domain Archaea; kingdom Methanobacteriati; phylum Methanobacteriota; class Thermococci; order Thermococcales; family Thermococcaceae; genus Thermococcus; species Thermococcus sp. 2319x1. The sequence goes on from NZ_CP012200.1 coordinate 1,201,303, forward strand.
TCCAGTTGAAGTCCTTCCGTTCTATCCGAAGTTTGAAACTGTAGATGATTACCTGAAAGCTCTCAACTACTGCATGGAAAGCGAGCTCTTCGCAAAGAAGGCTTACGAACTGCTTGCTCAAAAAGCGGAAAATGAAGATGTCAAAGTCTTAGCCCTACAGCTGGCCCTTTTTGAAGAAGACCATTATGAAAGGATTAAAAAGGCCTACGAACTCTTTACAGCCGTTAAACAGGGGAGTATTGACTTAACAAGTTTTTCTCCCATGGGTTATCTTTTTAGTGATAAGATAAAAGCTCGATATTTATTTCTGGAAATCTTGGGAGATCGTAAGGGTGTTGTATTCTCGAGGGATTCTCCAGAGGAAATCAAAAAGTGGATGAAGAAAGAGATAATCTCTTTTTGGATAACCTCCAAAACGTGCCAGCGGTGCATAACGCCCAGAAAACTGCTGGAGTCTCTAAAAGACATCCCCGAGGAGGAAAATCTCGTGATCTTGATAGAGAATATAGAGACGCTTAGAATAGCAGCAGATAGCTTTGAAGAGTTCTACACGAGCATATCAAGGCTTAAGGACGAGGCGACGGCAAAGAAGTGCCACGTTATTTTACATGGAAGTAGGAAAGCCTTTGAAGATAAAGAATGGGCGATACTGGAATCGGAGTTCAAGTATGTCTCATAGCCTCTCAAGTATTTCTGGAATCTCTTGAGGCTCTAAGGCTGTCTCGACAATGTAGCCCTTTTCCATTAAGATTCTGTTGAAAAGTCCTTCTCTCTTCCAGCCATCTAAAGTAAAATCCCCATAAAACATGACCTCTGGGAGGAGAATTACTCCCAAATCCACCTCTGGCAGTTTTTCAACTTCTCTAAGGACGTCATGAGCCGTTAGTAATCCGGCAGTGCCTATGTTTCCTCCAAAGAATTCATTCTTGACCATGACAACGTTTATTTTTGGGAAGAGACGCTTGATTTCTGGATAAGCGAGCTCCCCGGTGAAGATGTAGGTTGGTAGAGGGGGCTCAATGTCAAAGGGCTCCAGGGGAACTTTGAACTCACCAAGAAGAGCCTCAAAAATTGGTGGTATGACTATCTTTAGGCTCAGCTCTTTCTCCTTCTCAAGGGCGACGTTTTTAACAAAAAGAAGCTCCTCCCTTGTTAAAGCTCTAGTCCTTGAGTACCTTGTGACTCCAATCGGAAATAGCCTGACTTCATGAACGCCAAAGTTATCTAAATCATCCAAAACCTCACCTATATCGGAGACGTTGTAGCCGGGAGTTAAGATTATGTCCGCTATAACCCTAAAGTTCTCCACGACCTTTGGTAAAAGGTCAATGACTTTTCCGGCGTTTCTGTTCTTCATAAGCTTAATCCTAACGTCTTTCTTTGTTGTGTGGAGGGATATTTGGATTTCATCCAGCCCAGCTGAGTAAAGGCTTTCGATCCTCTTTTCGTCAAAGCGGACGTTTGCACTTGTATCGGTAACCCTTATCCACAGATCGTAGTGCTTCCTTGCGTAGGCTATTCTGTCCTCAAGCTCCGGATCGTTGAGGGTGTCATGTTTGGAAACCCTGTACACCATCTGGGGGGGATTTTGCATAAGGTAACAAAAAATGCAATCGTTACCACACGAGCCCGCCTTAGAGGATGGGGGAATTATCAATAGGTCTTCCCTCTCGCCTACCATGTCAAGCTCATATTTGGTAATCTTCCTGAGCTTGTAATCCTCTGTTAGCTCATACATGTGGGAAAAATTAAAGCGAGGGTTTAAAAAGGATTAGATGGATAAATTATCCTACTTTCCCGCTATTCTAACGTTCTCGAAGGCCATTGAAGGCACAACCATGCTTCCTCCGAAGGGCAATACCTTTTGCTCTTTGCTTACTGCGTAGAGGTTTGGTAGCAGTTCGTAAACGTTGCCGCTCATCATGAACACTGTGGAGCCTTTTATCTCTCCATCCTCTATAAGAAAAGCCGGATTTGCCACCACGGCAAAGTTCCCGTTGTCTGGATTGCTTGAATGGGCCCCTTGGAAGCCGTCCACCAGATAGCCGTGCTCTATCTCCCCTATAATCTCTTCGAGGCTTTTATTACCCTTCTCAATCACGACGTTGTGAAACCCTATGCTTATTCCTCCGGTAGACAGGTTTCTCTTTCCGTTTCCGGTGCTCTCAGTTCCGTGAACCTTTGCCCAGTAGTTGTCCCATATAAAGCCTTTGAAAACTCCTTTTTCGATTATCGTGTTTCTTCTGGTTGGGACTCCCTCGTCATCTGCTATAATTGGGTTTATGCTGAGCTCGTGAAGCGGGTCGTCGTAGATTGTGAGGAGCTCGTTTGAAACCTTCTCGCCCACTTTGCCAGCTAATGGAGTAGTTCCCTTGACGAGTCTTTCACCGCTGAATGCCGGGAATAGTGCATAGGATAAAAGTCCCGAAACTGCCCATGGCCCAACTACCACTTTTGCTTCCTCTGTCCTGCTTTTTTCGGTTTTAAGTGCCCATTTGACTTTTTGAAGGGCGTTTTTAACGACGCTTTCTACATCAAGCTTGAGGGAAAGCTTAGCATCGAAGTCAAAAATGCCCGGGGTTACCTTGCCTTCCTTCATCCCAACGAGTTCAATGTAAAAGAAAGCCCCTCCGCCTTCTTGAGATACGTTAACGCCGTGGGAATTAACTATTAGGCTTTCTCCCCATTCCGCTCCTCCTCCACCGCCTGCGACGACTATTCCCTCCTCAGATGCCAGCTCTATGCCCCTTTTTGCAAGCTCCACAAAGTAGTCCGGTGAGACTTCTTTGAGTTCCCTATCTACTTTTCGTGGCTCCTTGTATCTTCCGGGTTCTGGGAATGAAACCCACCTTTCATCGGGCTTGTTGAGCTTTGCAAGTTTGTATGCCCTCTCTATGGCCTCCTTGATTTTCTCTTTATCTCCGGTATCAACTATGGCCACTCCAAGCCTTTTGTCTTTAATACCCCTGACAACCGTAACAACCCTCTCCCTCAAGGCTGAAGTGGAAACCTCGTTGAGCTCAATGTTAACGCTGGCATCCCTGTTTCTGTAAAAGGCAATCTCAATCTCATCAAAGAATTTTTCTCCGAAACGAATTAGCTCCTCCATCCCTATCACCCTATTATTATTCCTCCATCAAAGCGCATGTGGGGACCGCCAGAGCTGACAAAAGCCGTCTGTCCTTTTCCGCATCTCCCCATCTCGAGACCAAAGTCATTTCCTACGGCACTTATCTTCTTCAACGCCTCGATGGCAATTCCGCTTATTGAAGTATCCCTTATGGGCTTCGTTATTTCGCCATTCTCAATCATATACCCCTCCTGAACCCCCACCTGGAAGGCAGAGTTGAGCTGTGCCTGACCTCCTCTAAAGTCAACAACGTAGTAACCGAACTTGATGTCCTCTATCATCTCCTCAAACTTCCAGTCTCCCGGCTCAAAGATTGTGTTGCGCATTCTTATTATCGGGGGATAGGTGTAGTTTTCTGCCCTCGCATGACCGTTTGGCTCCATATTCCACTTGTGGGCATATTCCCTGTTGAGCATTATCTCCTTCAAAATTCCGTTTTCAATTATGTGAATGTCTTTGACCGGAACGCCCTCGTCGTCATAGCGGTCGTTTCCGAAGCCCCCTTCAACTATGCGTTCGCTCATTGTAACGTATTCCGGAGCAATCTGCTTTCCAATCAAATCTTTAAAGGGAGAGTTTATCGTCAAATCCGCCTCTGCGAGGTGTCCAAGGGCTTCGTGAGCTATAATGCCCACCACTATAGGCCCGGCAACTATTGGAAATTCTCCCCTCTTCGGTGCAATGCCCTCTAACTGTGCATGAACTTTTCTGATGACCCTCTTAGCGACTTCTTCATTTGGCTCTTTTTCTTTGAAAAGCTCCCAGCCGTAATCAACTGCACCAACTTCATCTCTCGCGGCTGCAAGCCTTTCCCCTTCTTTGCCAGTTGCCCATACATACTGCCATACATAGTTCAAATCCCACTTTATCTTTGTACCCTCGTTTGTTATGAGGATCTTTTCCCCGCTTGCGTCTTCATAGCGAAGCCACGTTGATTTTATAGCTCCGTCTTCTTTGAGAAGAGCTTCCAGGTCCATTAGCCTCTCAACTTTTTCCTCTATTGGGACTTCTCTGGGCCTTATTTTCACCTTGCTCTTCACCACATCCTCGTGAGTCTTTATCTCCGCGAGCTGGATTTTTTCCTTCTTGGCTTTTGCCGTTGCTTTCGCAAGCTTGTATGCATTTTCTATGGCCTGCTCAAGGTTTTCAAGTCTGTTTGTTGAGGAAAACCCCCATGCCCCGTCTGCTAAAACTCTAATGGCAACGCCCATCTGCCCTTTGCCGGCAAAGGTTGTAAAAGTTCCATCTTTGAGTTCCAGAGTGTTTTTGCTGATGTTCTCATAGCGGATTTCTATGTAGTCCGCTTTGAAGTTTTCAAGGGCCCAGTTAAGGGCTTTTTCTAATCTATCTTCCATGCATATCACCCGCAATCTAAGGGTTTAGACAATCATTTAAATTAAAGTTTAAGACTATAAAAGCGTTGTCTCGAGGAGAGATGTATACAAAAGGACGTTTAGAGGAGAAAAATATAAATCGGTCAAGCGGGGAAGATTTTAGGGGTGAGAGAGTGTTTGAGGTAATTGCAATAGGAAACCTCAACTACGATATAATCCTACTTGTGGAGAGATTTCCCGAGTTTCATGAGAAGGTAATCGCCAAGAGAGCCCACTTCGGATTGGGAGGTGCTGCAGGCAATACCGCTTCTTGGCTGGCCCACATGGGAGTTAAGGTTGGGTTTATTGGAGCAGTCGGTAACGATGAGATTGGCGAGGCCCACATAAGCTATTTTAAGAAAATTGGCGTTGATGTGGGGGGGATTAAAGTCGTTAACGAGCACTCGGGAATAGCTATTTCCCTGATAAAAGGAGAGGACAAGAGGATAGTAAAGCATCTCGGTGCTAACGCATACAGAGACGTTGATTTTGAGTACCTTTCCAAAGCTAGGCACATCCACATGTCATCAAACCCAAAAGAGCTCATTGAAAAGACTGTTAACTTTGCCTTCGAGAATGGAATTTCCATTTCACTGGACATAGGCGAAGCAGAGGTGCCAGAATCCGTTGAGGACAAGATAACCTATCTCCTCATGAACGAAGATGAGTTCAAGCGAAAGTATGGAAGCCTGGTGAAGATCCACGACGTTAGAGCTAAAAACGTCATCATAACATTAAACGGCGGTGGGGCGATGATTAGAGATGATAAAGGGAAAGTTTTTGAGATTAGGGGGCTGAGTGCTAAAGTAGTAGATTCCACCGGGGCTGGAGATGCCTTTGATGCCGGATTTATCTATGGGGTTCTTAAAGGATGGGAGCTGAGGGATGCGGCAAAACTTGGAACTCTTCTGGCATATCTAACGGTGCAGAAAGTTGGCGCGAGAAGCGCGATCATACCGTTGGAGGAGATCAAAAAAATAGCAGAAGAGCTGAACTTGGGCCTTCCCTTTTAGTAGCTCTTCAAGCCTACGGTTTTTGCTTGTTTCTCGCTCCATTTGTAGCTTAGGTATCCCAAAAGGGCATAGAGCAGAGAAAGAACTATAAGATAGGAAATCTCCCCCAAAGCTTTTTCATAGCCGTAGGCAACAACCTTTCTCACGGCCTCACTTGTGGGAGCATAGGGAAGAATTTTCGCCATTATCTGCAACCCCTTAGGCAAGATTGAGATCGGATACATCGCACCGCTTAAAGCAAAGACCAGCATTTCAAGAATAGTTATAAACGGACCCGGGTCTTTTAAATAAAGAACGATACCAGCGGCAGCCATTCCCATCCCTATCATTCCCACTGTACCCACAAGCAACACTGGAAGGGCTTTGAGAAAATTGAAGAAGTCAAAGCTAATGTCAAATATCACGACAAAAAGTGGAATGTAGATTGCCATATAGATCAGTGACAGGAAAATTCTGGTAAGAACGTTGCCTATAAAGAAGGTCAGCCTCCTTATGGGGGCTGCAAAGGAGTACTCAAGGGTTCCAGCATAGAGTTCATCAACAACGCTCCACACAAAGCCGCTGAGAAAAGTCAAACCAAAGCCCAATACCATAAATCCCAAGACTGCAAAAGTTACGTAGTCTGAATATCCCGTGAGTTTTTGAAGTGCGGGGGAATTTCTCTCTCCGGTGAGACCTATTCCTATCAGCAGAGCCTGACCCACGAAGAAAAACCCCAACATAACATCGCTAATAAACCACACCCTGTAACTCAAGAAGATTCTCCAGCTCTTAACTGCAACACCGTAAAGCGCTCTGAGCTCTTTAGTAACCTCCATAACCAACCACCCGGGTTACCTTTTCTGCCCATTTGAAAATTAAGTACCCAACTGCCCAGTAAAGTGGTATTAAAAGAAGAAGCCACACTATTTCTCCCCGTATTTCTGCATAGGTTTTTCCAACAAAGATTGCCCTAACAGCGGAGGCAGCATGGGTAAGTGGGAAGGCCTTTGAGAAAGCAACCAGCCATTCGGGCATTACAGCAAGGGGGAAGAAGACGCCGGAGAAAAAGAGCATTCCAAACTCAAATATCTGTGCAAAAGGCCCTATGTTCTTTAGGAGCATCACAAGCCCAGCAAAGATGAAACCAAACCCCAAAAAAGCCAGTAGTGATGCCAGAATAATTGGAATAGACTTCAGAATTATTGTGAACGTGAGGGGGATATCAAATATCAGGGCACCAATTACAAAGACGATTCCCATGAGGGTAGAATCCATTAAAAGCCAGCTAACAGCCAATCCGAAGAGGAGCTCCAAAATTCTGGTCGGGGAGAGTATGTTCATTTCAAAAGTCCCTCTCTGGAGCTCCCTCCTCACTCCCCAGACGTAAGCTTCCATTGGTGAAACCGAAACCCACCACAAAACGTAGCCAATCAAAGCGTACGTTGGATAATCCCCCATGCCCGTAGAGCTCGCCAAAAGCTGTGAGTGTCTCCCTCCAAGGACAGCCTGCCCAAAGAAGACAAACTGAAGAAGGAAAACTAAGCCAACAAGAATAGAGCTTATTATCCTCAAGGGATACCTGAAAAACATCCTAAATTCTTTTTCTATCACAGCTGGCACTATCAATCCCTCAACCCCCTTCCGGTGAGCTTTATAAAAACGTCCTCAAGGGTTGGCTCCTTCTGTTCTACACTTATTATCTTAGCCCCTTTCTTTACAAGCCACTCGACCAGCTTGGGAAGCTCTTCCTCGTCCACCTGGCCTCTCAGGGTTATGATTCCTCTCTCCGAATCCTCCTCAACGACAGCAATTCCCCAAGGTAGGCCATCAAAGGTACCCTCCCATTTAAGGCGTATTTCCACGGCATCCTCGTCCTTAACAAGCTTTTTAAGTCCCTCTGGGGTATCAAGGGCTATAATCTTGCCCTGGTCCATTATGGCTATCCTATCGCAGAGCTGCTCCGCCTCGGCCATGTAGTGGGTAGTTAGGAGGACGGTTTTTCCTTTCTCATCCACAAGCTTCCTTATAAATTCCCGGACAAATATGGAGCTCTGCACATCCAAGCCTAAGGTGGGTTCATCCAAAAACAAAACATCCGGGTCGTTTATCAAGGCCTTTGCTATGGCCAGCCTCTGCTTCATTCCCCTCGAATAGTTCATAACGAGGTCATCTTTTCTCTCCCATAGACCAACCAGCCTGAGAAGTTCCTCAATTCTCTCTTTTTCCTCTCGCTTGGGAACATAATAAATCCTCGCAAAATATTTCAGGTTTTCATACGCACTTAAACGCCAGTAAAGGGTTCTCTCCCCCTCTGCCACGAGGTTTATTCTCTTTCTAATTTCCCTTGCGTCTTTCCTTATATCATACCCCAAGATTTTCACTTCTCCTTCAGTAGGCTCAAGCAAAGTTGTGAGCATTTTTATTGTGGTGGTCTTTCCAGCCCCGTTGGGTCCGAGAAGGCCAAAAAGTTCGCCCTTTTTAACCTTAAAGCTGATGCCCTTAACCGCCTCGACCCATTCCACCTTTCTTAACGGGAGAGGAATCTTTTTAGGGTACCTCTTCTTCAAATCAAAGACCTCAACTGCATCCATACTTTTCCCCTAAGATACTCATGCTGATCAGAATACATAAAGATAGTGGTCTTTAACATGCAAAGGCTTAAAAATGGTAACAAAGATAAACTATTAAAAAAGACCACAAAAGGCTTAAAGGGCAACTGTATCATGGAGGTGACTTCGTTGGAAATAACAATTGAGAAATTCAAGCCAAAAGTTACCCGGCCTTTTAAGAGGAAAAACGAATACTGGGTAAAGCTCATAGATGAGAGTGGCGAGTATATAATGAAGTTCAAAACCCCTCTGGAGGCTGAAGATGCAATATACGGGCTTCTTGATCTTCAGGTTTACGGTGGCAAAGTTAAGCTAAAGCTTAGAGAGGGGAACGTCATAGAAGATATTCAAATTCTTGAACTCTATAAGCCCTCTGCAAAGGAGCTTGTTGACGAGTATTTTAGCGAATAGCTGAAGTCCTTTTTTGTACATTAAGCTTCTTTTTTCGACAAAAACCTATATATACTCCAGAGCCCAAATGTATTATTAGTGGGTTAATACAGCGTTCACAAAATCAATTTTTAAGATAAAATCCAAGGACTTGGAGGTCTTACTTATGGCCAGAAGAAAAAACAAAGAACTCTTGAAATTCGCAGAGGAGATAGGCGGAAAAGAGGCGATTGAGGTAATCAAGGCTCTCGAAAAGAAGAAAGAGGCAACCGATGAAGAGATAGCAGAGATGACCGGAATTAGGGTAAATACCGTCAGAAAAATACTATACGCCTTCTACGACACTCAGCTTGCAGAATTTAGAAGGGTAAAGGACAAGGATACGGGATGGTACTACTATTACTGGCGCCTTGAAACAAGAAGACTGCCGGAGATCATAAGAGCGAGAAAAATGCAGGAGCTCAAAAAATTGAAAGAGATGCTCGAGGAGGAAACTAAAGAAGTCTACTACCACTGCGGAACTCCCGGCCATCCAAGACTGACTTTTGATGAGGCAATGGAGTATGAGTTCAGATGCCCTCTGTGCGGTGAAATGCTCATGCAATACGACAACAGTGAAATAGTTAAAGAGCTCCAAGAAAAAATCAAAAGGCTTGAGGAAGAACTGGGAATAAACCATGACCAATCTTGAATTTTAGTGAACTGCGGGGATGATAAGATGGAGATTATTATTCTTGAGAAGATATACGGGGATAGGAGTGGTTTTGAAAAGCTCAACAAGAAGCTCAAATCCCTTATAGGAGATTTAGAAGTTTCGTGGAAAATAGGAATTACCCAAAAACAATGGGCCAAAATAAACTTAGAAGGGGAAGATGAGGAAGTTTCTGCAAATCTCATACGGGAGGAGTTTGGAGAGGTTCCATACAAGTTAAGCAAGGTAAAGGAAGGGGAAACGTACAGGGGAAGGTTTATTGAGCTCGGAAAAGTAGGTTATGGGGTCTACGTTGACATTGGAGTATTCTCGCCGACCCCAAAGGATGCTTTGGTTCCCCTTTACTATCTCAAGTCCACATTTGGAGACAAGCCAGCCAGACAGCTCATAAGAGAGTTTGGCTGGATAGACCATTTGCCAGTAGAATTAGAAATCACAAAAGTGGAGTTTGGGGCTAGAGAGATGGAAGGAAAATTCAGCGAAAGACAGCTAAAACAAATAGAAAAGTGGACAACCGATGGATATGACAAGATATTCGTTGCCGGCACAATAAGTGAAAAGGTCGAAGAAGCACTAATAAAAACAGGACATTCAAGGGATGTAAAAAGACTCGAAGAGCTTGGACTTATGGAAACTCTTTTAGTTCTTAAAAAGGGCACACAGGCCCCTGGAATTATCAAAGAGATAGGGCCCCATCTAAAAGCCGCGGTGTTTGGGGCAATTAAGTTTGAGGAGTGAGCTCACATATCAGTCTAACTGCAAGAGCTGAAGAGATGTACTGAACCATTGGGAAGAGCTGAGGAGAGCAAGCCGACAACGGAACAAAAATAACCAGAAGCCAGAAAAACAATGCTTTTCCCCCTCTCATATTTAATATCGATCTTCTGAAATCAAACAACAGATAGGATATTAAAATCAGCTGGAGGATTCCTTCCCTTAAGAAGACGAAGAGAGAGCCGGGATCAAAGGATAGGGAGATTTCTGGAATTGAAAAAACATTTGCCCCTAAGATAAAGAAAGTAATGCTCAGACCAAGGTAAATGGAATTTCTTATAGACTTTGTTGGAAAGACAAAAAACGTGAAAAATGGAAAAACAATCAGATAGGGCCACACCAAACTGCCCGCTGCAACGACAAGTGAGAGGAGAAAGACTTGCCCCATTACCTTAGGACTCCCTTCCGTAAATTTTGCATTTAGTGTAAGCGCCGCAACAAGGACTAAGAGAAACACCCCGATATTTGTGGAGAAATCTGCAATAGAATTCCTGAATGAGGGAGACGAGAACATAAGTCCAAAAACCAAAAAGCCAAGCTCTCTATATGGCTTTGGAGCCGTAAAAAATATCAGAGTGGACGTAAAGAAGAGGATAAATAAATGAAGAACAAGAAGGGCTTCTTCCGTTGGAGAGTAGACTTGGAAATAGGAATTGAGAGCAAGAGATAGAAGCGAGTCTTTAGTCTCCATCAAGGCACTCTGAAAGGTATTCTTAAGAAAGTCTTCGCCAATAGTAAAGGGCATCGAGTTTGAAACCCAGAATGCAAGGAGAGACACAACAAGAAGATAGAAAAAGTGAGTATAAGTTCCGTGATTGGAGAACCAAAATGCAAAGAAAAGGACCAAAAAGATACCTGCAAATAAAAGACCATACACCTCCGCACTTCTGAACCTATAGTGGGATGAAAACGCCTTCTCTATGAGGTACATGTTCCCCTCGCTGCCGGTGAAGAGAACAACCCCGTTGAGAACTATCACTGAGGGCTCCAAAGAAGCTTCCGGAGGTAATCCCGTTAAATTCCAGAGCTTTTTCATCTCCGGGTTGTCATAGACGTTTCCAACAAGAACCAGAACTTCATCCCCCTTATCTTTAAACCGAGAAAGCTTCTCATCAACATACCATCCCCATGCCTTAGAATAGTCACTCTCTCCCGAAACCACATGGTATGTTCTTCCATCAGATAAAAACTCTTCAAAGGCATTTTCATTTGGATAGAACTCTAACTGAGACGCAGAAGCAAGGGGAAGCATAAAGAGGAGCGTCATGATTAAAAATTTCTTCATCTCCCCCACCGGATAAAATTATGTAGCCAGGTCCAGCGCGGCATCACCGTTTCGGCCCATGCCGATCTCAGCCGCGCATCGATAGGTAATAATTCAAAAAGAGATTTAAGCTTTACTCTTTCTTCAGCTCTTCCAGTTTTGTAATGAGCTTTTGGACTATTTCCATAAAGGCCTTTGCCGCTGGAGTGTCCTCGTAGAGAACTATGGGTATACCGTTGTCGCCCGCTTCTCTAGCCTTCAAATCTATGGGAACTTTTCCAAGAAAGTCAACCCCTTCTCTCTTTGCTAACTTCTCTCCGCCGCCCTCACCAAAGAGGTCTATCTTGTTCCCGCAGTGGGGGCATATTAGATAGCTCATGTTCTCAATGACCGCTATGTAGGGAACGTTCATCTGTTTCATCATATTTACCGCTTTACCCGTATCGAGCAAAGCAACCTCTTGAGGCGTGGTAACTATTATAGCCGCATCGAGCTGGATTGTCTGGGTAACGGTTAAGATTTGGTCTCCCGTTCCCGGAGGAAAGTCCACGATCATGAAGTCCAAGCTTCCCCACTTTACATCACCGAGAAGCTGTTTGATGGCCTTTGTGACGAGAGAGCCTCTCCATATTATTGGCTGGTCTTCAGGAACCATGAGCCCCATACTCATGACCTTAATTGGAGTTGTTTGGCCAAGAAAGTCGTTCATTGGGGGTATCATCTCGAAATGTCCATCCTCAAACTTCTCTGCAAGAACTTCCGCCTTTTCAACCCCAAGCATCTTTGCCACGTTTGGGCCATGTACATCTGCATCCAAAATGCCCACGAAATAGCCCTGTTTTGCAAGTGCCGCTGCAAGATTTACCGCAACTGTGGATTTCCCAACGCCTCCTTTCCCACTCAGAACAGCAACTTTGTATCTCCACTGCTTCTCTTTTTCCTTTATTCTCTGGGTGAGAGGATCAACACCCAATCCGGGTAAGTTAAAGCTAGGCGGAGTTTTTATCGTCATCCCATCACCTCTGGTTTAGGGTAGTCTAAAAATGCTTATAAGTTTTGCTCACAAAATACACAATATTACACAAAAATGGGTAACAAAAAAGAGGAAAATTCACGGAAGTTCGACTTCTTTACCCAGAATTCTCCATAGCTCCTTTATCTGATTCTTGAGCTCTTGTATCGCTTCGGGTCTCTTGAAGAGGTGCTTAAACCTTCCTTGCAACCTAAGGTAATCTTCAATTGGCTTCTTGAACTTTCCATCCTTGGGGAACCTCTGGAACTTTATGTTGTGGAAGTCCCCGTTTTCTATTTCAAATAGTGGCCAAATACCTGTCTCAATTGCCAGCCTGGCCACCTCAACTGTCTTTTCTGGTGGAGTCCTCCATCCGGGAACACATGGTGCCAAAACTTGAACAAACGCCGGCCCATCCACGCTTGCCGCCTTCTTCATCTTCCTGTAGAAATCATGGGGGTCCCCAATGCTGGCAGTTGCAACGTATGGAATTTGGTGGGCTGCAGCTATTAATGCCACCCATTTCTTTGGCTTGTCCTCACCAATTGAGTACTTTCCGGGAGGTGATGTAGTTGTCCATGCTCCGTATGGGGTCGATGAGCTTCTTTGAATACCGGTATTCATGTAGGCCTCGTTGTCATACATGAGGTAGACCACGTTGTGTCTCCTCTCAAGCATTCCGGAGAGTGCTTGGAGACCAATGTCAGCTGTACCACCATCTCCACCAATGGCAAGAATCTTTCCTTTTCTGCCGAGCTTTTTCCACGCAGCTTCAACACCGCTGGCTACAGCAGCGGCATTTTCAAAAGCTACATGGATCCATGGAGCTTTCCAAGCTGTGTATGGGAAAACACCAGAGACAACTTCCATACATCCTGTGGCGTGGGCTATTGCAAAAGCGTTTGGGTCGCCGTACTTCTCTTCCATTGCTTCGCTAAATGCCTTTGTGGCGAGCTTCATGACTATAGCCGGCCCACAACCGGCACACGCAGCGTGACCAGGTGCCCAGTATTCGCGAGTTGTGATAGGAGGCTTTCTAACGGCCATCATAATCACCTCACAAAATCTCCTTCCTCAATCCTATCCAGTTGACTTCCTCAACCTTCTCTCCTTCAAGGGCTTTCTTTGATATTTCAACGACCTCTTCAAGGTTTTCAAAGGTGACGTCTCTTCCACCAAGGCCGAGTATGAAGTCTAGGACTATTGGCTTCTCTTTCTCATTTATGAGTGCTCTGCTTGTGTCTGCAAAGACCGCACCGCCAATTCCAAAGCTGATGTCCTTTTCGAGAATTGCAAGGACTTTTGTCTTCTTAGCGAGAGCTTTGATTTCCTCAATTGGGAATGGCCTGTAGACAGTCATCTTTGCTGCTCCGATCTTCACTCCCTCTTCCCTCTTTTTATCCACGAACTCCTTGAGCGTTCCGGCAAGTGAACCCATGGTGAGGAGAATTATCTCAGCATCGTCTGTCTTGTATTCCTCAATCATGTGGTATCTTCTACCGAACTTCTTCTCGAACTCGTCAAATACTTCCTTGATGACCTTTCTCGCGTTTTCCATGGCCTCCCAAACCGTGTATCTTGCCTCCATGTAGTGAGCCGGGAACCCAAGGGCACCCTGAGTAATTGGTCTGGCCGGATCAAGGTAAGCGTGCTTTGGAACGTACTCCCCAAGGAACTCGTCAACTACCTCTTGGTCTGGGATTTCAACCGGCTCAACTGTGTGGGTCAATATGAACGCATCGAATCCAACCATTGCTGGGAGCAAAACGCGTTCATCTTCTGCAACCTTAAAGGCGATCAATATCAAGTCAAGTGCCTCTTGGTTGTTTTCCGCATAGAACTGAATCCAGCCAGTATCCCTCTCGCTTATCGTGTCCTGCCAGTCATTCCAGATGTTAATTGGGGCTGAGAGGGCTCTATTACCAATTGCCATAACAATTGGGAGCCTCATTCCTGCAGCTATGAAGAGAATCTCATGCATCAAAGCCAAACCTTGGGAAGCAGTTGCCGTAAAGGTTCTGACTCCTGCAGCAGATGCACCAACACATGCAGAAATTGCCGAGTGTTCACTTTCAACTTTTATGAACTCGGCATCCATCTCTCCATCGGCGACAAATTCACTAATCTTTTCTGGAACGAGAGTTGATGGTGTAATTGGGAATGCAGCCACAACCTTTGGCTTTGCAAGCTTAGCTGCCCAAGCAGCGGCTTCATTACCCTTCATAACTTTCCTCATAGGCATTTTACCACCTCACTTGAATTCTCTAACCATTTCAATTGCTTTGGTTGGGCATTCGTTTGCACAGATTCCACAACCCTTACAGTAGTCGTAATCAAACACCGGATAGCTTTCCTCGTCCAGATAAATTGCGGGCTCTGGACAGAAGGTGTAGCACAAGAAACATCTGACGCACTTATCTTTGTTAAACTTTGGCATGAAAACTCTCCAACCACCGGTCTTGTTAACAACGCTGCTTCCGGGAATGTATACTATTGCACCCGGTGTCATTTTTTCGCTATACTCCTTTTGGACTCTTTCAATATCAGCCTTGAAAGGACTTTCCGCCATACATACCACCCCGAGTGAGTCATCACACTTTTCTTTAAACTTTTCGCAAAAAGAAATAAAAATCAACCGAAGAGCTCGGCCTTCTTCTTAAGCTCCTCCCATTCCTTGAGCACCCATTCTTGGAGTATCTCCATGTCCTCCTTTGTCATGTACTTAAACCTTCCTTGGAGCTTGAGATACTCCTCGAGTGGCTTTGGTTCTTTGTTCGGCGAAGGCATGTTTATCTTGTATTTTCCGTTCTCGTATTCAAAGAGCGGGAAGTATGCAGTCTGAACTGCCAAGCGGGCAAGCTCTATGCTCTTGTCTGTTGGGCTTCTCCACCCGGTTGGGCATGGGGCGAAGAGCTGAATGAAAGAGGGCCCCCTAATTGTTTGAGCCTTTTTGAGCTTTCTCATGAAGTCCTCCGGATAGGCAATGCTCGCAGTTGCTGCATAAGCCGGCTTGTGGGCTATAACAATATCGATAACCTTCTTCTTTGGTCTCTGCTCAATGAAGTGCCTCTTTCCACCCGGAGTATTGGTTGTCCAAGCACCGTATGGGGTCGATGAGCTTCTTTGAATACCGGTATTCATGTAGGCCTCGTTATCGTACATGATGTAAAGGGCATCGTGTCCCCTCTCAAGGAAACCGCTCAAGGCCTGGAGACCAATGTCAGCTGTACCACCATCTCCGGCCCATCCAACGACCATTATTCCATCTTCGCCCTTTACCTTGTATCCTTTTGCCTTCAATGCCGCCTCAATGCCACTAATTACCGCACCCGTTGTTTCAAATGCGGTGTGGAAGAGGGGAGCATTTAAAGCAGTGTAGGGCCATGGGCCGGCTATGATTGTGGAACAGCATGCTGGAATTGTGAATATCGCTTTTCCCCCATAGGCTTTAAGGACATACCTCAAACCCAGGGATGCACCACAACCTTGGCAAGCAGTGTGTCCGGCATAAAAGTGCTCCTCAAAGGGAAGGGTCAACCTTTTCTTAACATCAGCAGGAAGTTCCATTTTTCTCACCTCTTCAGATGGTACCATTCAATTTCCCTATCGAGCTTGCCCTTTTGGATTATCTCCCTCATGTTCTTGGCTATTGTCTTCACATCGTTCACTGTAAGGTCCCTTCCTCCAAGTCCAACGATGTAGTTCTTCATTATTGGCTTTGCATCAGTGTTGTAGAGGACACCCTTGGACTCGTTGAAGAGGATTCCCTCCTGTCCAAAGGAGAAGTTCCTGTCGAGAACCGCTATTCCTTCAACGTTCTTTGCCAATTCGTAGAGCTCTTCCTTCGGGAACGGCCTGAACCACCTGACTTTTGCGGCCCCTACCTTATAGCCCTCACTTCTGAGCATGTCAACTGCCTCTTTTACGGTCCCCATAAGGGAGCCCATTCCCATGAAGACTATCTCAGCATCATCAGTTTTGTAGAGCTCTATCATCTGACTGTAATCCCTTCCAAATCTCTCGCCGTATTCCTTTCCAACCTCTTTGATGACCTTCTTTGCCTCTTCCATTGCCTTGGCTATCTTGTACCTAAACTCATAATAGTCAGCTGGAGTTCCTAAGGCACCGACTGAGAATGGGTTTTCAAAGTCAGTAAGTGTGTACAAGGGCTTCCTCGGTGGGAGGAACTCATCTATCTCTTCCTGCTCTGGCATGTCAACCACATCGTAAGTGTGACTGAGGATGAAGGCGCTCTCAACAACCATTACGGGGAGGTTGACCTTCTCATGCTCCGCAATCTTGAATGCCATCAATACTCCATCATAAACCTCTTGGTTGTTTTCGGCGTAAAATTGGAGCCATCCCGTGTCTCTCTGAGAGAGTGAATCTGTCTGATCATCCCAAACGCTCCATGGAGGAGCCATAGCTCTGTTAACATCGACCATAACAATTGGGAGCCTTGCCCCAGCCGCCCAGTGGAGCATCTCGTGCATTAAAGCCAAACCCTGCGCAGAGGTGGCAGTAAAAGCTCTCGCACCCGTTGCTGAAGCACCTATACAGGCAGCCATAGCAGAGTGCTCGCTCTCAACGGGCACATATTGAAGGTTTTCAACTTCCCCATTGGCAATGAACTCGGCTATTTTCTCAATAATTGAGGTTTGAGGTGTGATGGGATAAGCGGCTACAACCTCAACTCTGGCATGTTTAGCAGCGTAAGCTGCAGCGTAATTACCACTCACAACTTTCTTTGGCATTTTACCACCTCACTTCTCTTCCCTTACCATGGTTATTGCTTTGGTTGGGCATTCGTTTGCACAGATTCCACAGCCCTTACAGTAGTCGTAGTCCACTGCAGTGTAGCCATCTTCCTTGATATATATTGCCGGCTCTGGACAGAACTTCCAGCAAATGTAGCACTTTATACACTTGCTCTCGTCAATAACTGGCATGAAAGTTCTCCAGTCTCCGGTGAAGTTCGATAGCGTTGTCCCCAGCGTTATTGGGGCTTCCGGATACTCATCAACGGACTTAAATACTATTTTTTCGGATTTTGCCTTCTTCTCCCCAAATAGAGTATTCAAGACGTTTCACCCCTAAATGGATTTTAAAGGAAGGAAAAATCAAAGCTCGTAAACAACAGTCTTCTCAAAGGCTTCTCTTGCAGCTTTGGCGTTCTTTTTGCCAAGCTCTCCCGAGAAAGTATCCTCGATAACCTCTTCCACGCTTTCTATCTTAACTATCCCTGTTGCTTTTGCAACAGCACCAAGAATTGAGGTATTTGTAATCGGCAGACCGAGAATTTCAAGGGCTATTGTTGTAGCGTCAACGAGCGCCAGTTTGGCTGGCTTCTTCTTGAGCTTCTCGAGGACTTCCTCCTTGGTTTTCTCGGTGTTTACAATTACCAATCCTCCATCTTTAAGACCGGCCGTAACGTCAACCGTATCCAAGAGAGAGGGGTCAAGGACAACTACAACATCTGGCTCATAAATCTGGGTCTTGATTCTAATTGGTTTGTCGTCAATTCTTGTAAAGGCTGTAACTGGGGCACCTCTTCTTTCAACACCAAAGAAAGGGAACGCTTGGACGTACTTGCCCTCCAAGAAAGCTGCCTCGGCTAAAACGTTCGCGGCTGTAACTGCACCTTGTCCACCTCTACCGTGAAAACGAATCTCTATCATCCTTTCTTCCTCCCAAGTTTTGTCGGTATTATTTCACTTAGTGCATTTATTTAGTTTTCGGTATGGCAAGAAACCTCTTTCGGCATCTGTCTTTGAGTAAAAGTGAACAAATAGTATGTTTAATGGATAATATAATACACCAGCAGACACAAAAAATATCTTTATGTTTGTAAAGTCAATCACGCTTTTAGTGGCTCGGGCCTTGGGGAGCATTATCGGTGTTCACGAGCGGGTTAATCACTCTGAGAAGGAGTTTGCACATGGCGGGATTCACGTCTAACATTGGAGTTAATGAAGTGTAAACACTATTACGAGGGTTCTCTCTTCAGTGATGTACCATCCTCCTTCATCCATTGCCCATCCAGCAGTAATCTTCCACTCCTGTTTCCCTGTTGTTTCAGGCTCTATTTTAATAGGTTCTACTGTTCCATCCTAAACCCCAAGAAGACGATTAACAAAAAACTTAAGAGAAACTAAGCAAATTATCTATTTTGTTGTCCCGCTCTCGAGGGATGATGGGCAAACATCGCCAATGCATGGGATAGACCCAAGCCCATCATCAACCATGGCAAAGTACATCCCAACCTCAACATTGTTAGAGTCCACAAGAGTTATGTCCCTCCTAATAATTGTCACGTAATAATACTGATTGGCCGCTCCATTAACAATGTCTATATTGTAAGCTATTACCGATTCTGAGCCTTCCGAGTATCCGAGTGTTATTGAAAGTGCTCCAACCACCGGGACTTTGCTCCATATCCAATTGAATCCATCTCCCCCAAGAGGCGTTGAGTAAAAGTCGTATCCAGACGAACCCTGAAAATCAAATACTATATTGTTGTACACCCTGTAGCTGTCCGTTTTTATTACTTTTTCTTCTGTTGTTGTTTGTTTAGTCGGGAAGTTGGACGATACCAAATAGTTCGTCAGTAACAATCCACTGTTCACGTCATTTTCATCGAGGTTGTGAGTTCCGGTCAGCATTACTTGAATGGGATAAACGCCCGCAATTGGAATTGTGCCATACTGCTGATTCCATTTATCATAAACGGGAACGTTGTATGTTGCGATAACGTATTTTAAAGGCAGGTTTATGTACCTCTCAAGATGACCGTTATCCGTAGGGATGCTCGGGCTGGGGGCGTAGCTTACCCTTAACGTTGAGCCCCCATAAGAGCTTCCAAAATCGATCATGGGTATTCCGTCAAGGTTAAAAGTCCACATTGCCCTCGTGTTTGAGGTTAACTGTATTCCCCATGAGGCACCCATCTTGTCAATTGTCTTATAACTTTCCGTTCTAACCTTCATTCCCATAAAGGGCACATACTCGGTGAATGTTCTCGAATCGGCATAATAAGAGTCTTTTAAGTATTCCCAGTTTTCTATTATGCAGTATCTGGAATTAAGCTCCTCGTAACCGTTCGGACACGAACTGCTCGTAAGAAGCGATTTCACAGTATTCCTAATCCTTGGGAGTATGGGAATTTCTAATTGGGGTTTTTTTGAGGGGTTAAAAACCTCATCAAGGTTTATCATTCCTTCAAGCTGTAAAGGTCTGTCTTTAACTACGCTTTTGATTCCAATATTTCCGTCCTTTGTAAAGTAAATTGCTATGGGTGTTGGTGGTGCTTTCAAGCCCCTCCCTTTGAGAGCCTTCTCCCAGTTTTTTGTTTCAGTTCGAAGTGAGAGAACCCCACCGGGGATGACACCTTGTTTTAAAAGTTTAACACCTCCTTCTGGTCGTGGCTGAAAGATGAAAACTTTGGCTTTCCCCTGAACGTTAATTTGTTCAATGCTTAAGTAGTTCGAAGTCGCCTGACCGAGTGCTGTTCCAACTATTAAGACCAGCATCAAACCTAAGAGTTTCCTCCACATTACGGAACCTCCCTACGAGGTTTTTACAGAACACTCTCCCCATGCTTGTTATCAACCTACCTTAGAGTCGCTCTGCATTCTTTTTCTTTGCAATTTAGCTCAACTTTAAATTCCAATTTACTTGGAACAATAACACCAATCCACCAAACCTCATAAATCTGTATCTCTCCAGTGATTGTGTGATTTCCCGTTAAATTGGAATTCAATGTGAATCCTATATACTCTCTAACATGCTCTTTTTTAATCAAAATATCGCTCTTAGTGTCAACTTTAATTAAAAATCCCTTAATGACAGGTAATTTGTTTTTAAATGCTAGATAACATCCAAAATATCTCCCGCTGGTGGTTTGTTGTGTAATATTCCAGCAATAAAGAGAAACTGCATAAGTAGGTTTGGAATAGTTTGTATATAGTAAGGATGCCTTTCAAAGCTATTCTCTAAGATTAGAGAATTTGTTGAAATCATTAAGTTAAACAGGATTATATAAAGAAAATAAAAAAGCAGAATATCTCGTTTCCTCATAGCTTTCCCCTATTTTTGTTTTTTACTATTGTGGCAAGATAGGGGCAGAATTTTTGGGCCAAAATCTTTGCCATCTCGTAATCATATATCATGTGGGAGTCGTAATCATAAACCCAGTAGAGGCTGTAAGGTACTTCTGGGTCTGCTGCATTCCGAAGAACGTGCTCAGCTCGTTTGAAATACCAGCCTGTGGCATCGTTTAGATATAGAGATGTTATTGGATCCGAGGAACACTCTTTGAGACTGTTTATTGCCTCTTCCCTTAATTTGAGGATAATTTTGGCTTTGTCTGTTAGACTTTTTGAACTGTTGAATTCCAATGCTAAGCTTTTAAACTCCTCAAGCCTCTCTGCAATGGCGATGGCGTAGAGAAGGTGATAATTTGCCGCTGAGTAGTATCCCTTTTGAAGGGCGATGATGCCTCTCTTTTTATGATAGTCCTTCCAATCACACGCAACTTTGGCCATCATCACGGTGATGTTGCAGGGTCTATCAACCTCTGATAAATTTTTCCTGAGCGTGTTCACCTTGTCTTTGAGCTCTGCAGGCTGGAAATCCCCGGTATCCACGTGCTTCATTAGTATTAATGCATCTTCCAAAAAGCTCCTAGCGTATTCTAAATCACTTGTTATTTCGCTTCCCAACAATGTTAAGTTCTCAGTTTCTTCAGGGCGTATAGGACTGGGTTCTTTTTTAACTTCTCCAAAGAAATAGCGGACCTATTTAAAAAGAGCTCTGCTTCAATTAACTTGTGTTCTATTTTGAGTCCAGTGGTCATGTAGTCGGTAAATTCCACGCCATTCTTCACCCTATTTTTCCATTTTCTCTCAGCTTCATTCCAGAGAATCGTGATATTTTGAAGTTCTTTGGAAGCATAATCAAGGAACTCCTCTCTGTTTACGACTACAAGATGGGAGCCGAGATAATCTGATGCCAGTATTGCACAAACCCTTGCCTGTGTGAGGGCGTCATAAAATTCTCCCATGTTATAAAAGGAGTATGTCTCGTTGAGGCATCTGTCCACGTCCTCAATTTTATTTTTAGAGACGTTTAGCTGTCTCAGCTTATCCATGAGCAGTAATACCCTGCTGATGGCAACCCCGCTATCATTTTCATCTGCTTTTTGATTGAGATATGCGGAGTGAGTTGAATTGTAATTTAATTTGTAAGATTGAAGATGGGATTCAACCAGCTTGATACTGGTGTTAAGGTCTAACTCCATTTCTTCTTGTGTTTTATGTTCCCGGTATTTTGAGTATGCAATGAAAATAGAGGCTGATAGGATAAAAATAATAAAAAAAGCTGTGAATTTCTTTATATCCATAGAGAGATCCCCTCAGTTGTTTTTGTTTTCATAATAAATTCTTGTGACTGTTGTAACACTTACGCTTCTTTCCGTTTCTCCAATGATGGAGGCTAGAGCAATGCGCTTTATCTCGGGGATGATTGGGATACTGTTATGGGAATATCCCGCAATGTATAGTGTCGCGCCCCCACTTATCTTGAATTCGTAATCAGCCTCCTGTGGGTTTACTATGCTCCAAGTCACTCCTGCACCGTAGTCGGTGCCTCTAAATCTTGAATCCCCATAGAATCTAATTGTTATCTTCCTGACGTCATAGGCCACATCCCCTGAAGTTTGGATGGTGTAACTGCCCTTCTCACTCCTGCCAATGTTGAACAGGGGATCCATAAAGTTTGGCAATCCAAGAATCCCTGCTAATGCATCTACTGCCATTTTAAAGAACTCCCTGTACGCTACCTCTGTTTTTGACCCGCTGGATCCCAAGTCTGCAACGAAGATGCCATTTGTACCAGTTAGTATCCCAACGTGGGTGGATATTGATGGTTTTATAACCTCGACAGAGAGCCAGTGCCCACTGCTAACCGGGTAATAATAGTGGTTCCATCCACTTTTCCATCCTTTTCCAAGTTTTACTCTAAGGACAAAGGTTTGTTGGGGCGTGGCGATGTCGTCCTGATTGATTACTACTACTTTAGGTAGATAAGTGGAAGCTACGCCGACTTTACCTATGAAATGTCCGTTCCAGTAGTATGAATATGAATCATCCGCATTTGTCTCTGGTTCTGCAGCCCTAACAATTCCTCCAATTGCTCCCAAAACTAACAATCCCAGCATCAAACCTAAGAGTTTCCTCCACATTACCGAACCTCCTTACGAGGCTTGTGTATTATATTGTAAAACTCAAATCTTTATAAAATTTTCTACGAAATATTGCAATTTTACTTGTCCAGAAACGCAATAATCTTCCAACTATGTAATTTCGGCCTCCCTCCTAGCAAAAAAGAGGGGAAGTAAAAAATGGGCATATAAGGACAACTAAGAAATTTTACGGGCTTATTTCCAGGAGGTACCCTTTTATCATTTAGAGTTTCCTTTTCGGTGGAAAATAGCTCTTAAATAACTCGGTGTAATTTTTACATGGTTATGTCAATGCCAAAGAGTGTGGTGGCTCCGGTGTCTATGGAGTCTTTGAGCCTAGGGAAAGCATAAAAGTGCACACGCCTTACTGAAGACCTTCAGCTCAGGTGGAAATAGACGGAATTAACGGTGTTGAGATTGCTTTTCTCCCAAGGCGTGCGATAGGTATTACTGTTGCAGATTCCCTTGGGGAAAAATACAAGCCCAAGACATAGTAATTACTGACCCCTGCCATGATTAGGTACCTAGGAAATGAGCAATTTTTTTAAGCTTCTCTTGGCTATATAGACTATATAGATGGTGAAGGCAATGGAGGCAATAGTAATAGCGGCAATTGCAATTACGTTCTATATAGCATGGAACATAGGGGCCAACGATAGCGCAAACGCGATGGGAACTGCAGTAGGGGCTGGACTGCTAAGCTTCCGTCAGGCAACATTAACCATAGCCATATTCGTCATGCTTGGGGCTTACCTTAAGGGTTACAAGGTCATGAAAACAATAGGCAAAGGTATTGTTCCTCCAGAGTACCTCACACTCAAAATTGCCATAATAGCCCTCCTTGCGGCTGGTATTTGGGTCACTATAGCGACTATAAAAGGGCTCCCCGTGTCCACCACCCAAGCCATAGTTGGAGGGGTTGTGGGGGTTGGAATAGCGATAAATGCTCCGATAAAATGGGAGACTCTATTGAAAATAGCCGGAGCCTGGGTATTTTCCCCTATCTTAGCAGGTTTATTTGCCCTGATACTCTTTAGGTTTTATGGAAAAGTAATAAACAACATTAAAAGCCTGGGCAGAATTGAGTTTCTTTACAAGTGGCTTGCTGTTCTCGGAGGATCATATATGGCATTTAACTTTGGAGCAAATGAGGTGGCAAATGCAACGGGTCTTCTGGTTGGGGCAGGCTTCTTTAGTCCGAAAACTGCTGGGATGTTTGGGGCGTTAAGCCTAGCCTTGGGTTCTTTAACTTTTAGCTACGCCGTAATGTACACGGTGGGTAAAAAGATCACCTCTCTTGGCCCCATCTCGGCTTTTTCAGCCCAATTCGGCTCGGCTATAGCGGTTAGTTTGGCGAACATGTTCGGACTGCCGGTTAGCTCAAGCCAGGCTATAGTGGGAGGAGTCATTGGGGTAGGACTTGCGGCAGGGGAGGGAGTAGAGAAGAGGGTTATATGGGAGATAGCGTTTGGATGGATAGCCACTCCAACGGTCAGCATAGCCTTAGCCCTCGGAATCTTCAAGCTCTTCCAGTTCTCGGGATTAATTTAAAAAAGAAAGGTTACTTTCTCCTAAACCTCAGCTTTGCCGTGAGGATTTTTTCTGTTGTGAAAAACCTTGCGGTTACAAACAGCGTTAGTGTTGAGATTGCTCCCAAATAGATTGCGCTGGCATACATTGTGGAATATTCTCCCATAAACATTGCCCTAGAAGCCAATATCGGGTGGCTGAAGGGTATTGCCAGCAAAAGATACTTTATTGCCAGAGGCAAAGTTTCTATGTCCGCAAACATGAGTATGAACGTAGGAAAGGCTAAAGGCATTATTCCCGCACTTACCACGGTGTTTGCGCTCTTTGTGTCCTCTGCAAAAACAGCAAGCAGCATAGCGAAGCTCAAAGCGAATATCATGGCTAAAAACATTATAAGAACAAAAAGCGCCGCCCCTTGTGGAGTAACCGTCAGTCCAAGGTCTTCAAGAGAAATTCCAACCTGAGCTGAAGAAGTCAAGCTCCCGAGATAGTTTCTCATACCAATCATATATGCTATTGCCGCTATTATGCCTATTACAGCCGTTCCTACCATTTTTCCAGCCACAATAGTTATCCTTTTAACGGGCAGAGTTAGGAGGGTTTCGAGAGTTTTGTTCTCCTTTTCCATAGCCATGCTCCCGGCCGACATCTGGGCAACCAGTATTATCATTATGAATATTACAATGGGCATAGAAAAAGACTGAGACGCTATGATGTTCGCTACCAACGAAGGGGGAACGGCAACAATGCGCCCCTTAATTACGGTGAAGCTTTTTGCGTCTATTGGTCTTAGAATAGCCTCCGGGTCGCCTTCTATGTTCCGCTCTATTTTCAGCTTTGCAAGGTACTCATTAAGAACAGTTAAAACGGCGTTTATTCTACCTTCACTTACCGCTTCCCTCATGCCTCCACTTATCCCCTCGATTATGCCATAAACCTTCACCTGAGCCTTTTGGTTGTTCTCTATAGCCTTTGAAAAGTTCTTCGGGATTATTACGATCATGTTGTAGTTTTTCTCTTGAGCTTTTTTGATAGCTTCATCAATGCTCAAGGCATCTATCTTGGTTAGAGTCACATTGGGGGCAGTTTCTAAAGCTTTGATCAGAAGATCGCCGTATTGCCCTTCGTCAAGGTTCACCAATACAACTTTAGTTTCCTCTTGAGCTTGCTGAAAGCCTACCTGCATCATCTGTCCCAAGGCGGGATATATGATTAGCGGGACTATTATTATGCCAAAAATGAGTCCCTTGTCCCTCAGAAGGTCTTTGAGTTCTTTCATTACGAGTACCCAGAAGTCGCTCATTCAAACACCCCCACCGCCCGTTTGGATTATGGACATAAAGACCTCTTCGAGGTTTTCCGCTTCGTATTTTTCTTTCAGCTCTTTTGGAGTTCCAATTTCAACTATCACGCCACGGTTTATCAGAGCAACCCTATCACAGAGAAACTCCACCTCAAGCATGTTGTGACTCGAAACTAGAAATGTTATCCCCTTCTCTCTTGCAAAACTCTTTATCGTCTGCCTTATGGAGTATGCGTTTATTATGTCCAGCCCGCTTGCCGGCTCATCCAGAATGGCAAGCTTGGGCTCAACCATCAAAGCCCTCGCAAGCAAAAGCTTTCTCGTCATACCCTTTGAGTACGTTGAAATTTTATCGTTCAGCCTATCTCCAAGGCCACTAAGCTTTATGCCAAGCTCAAGCATCTCTTCATAGCTCTTTCCCGTTTTAGCATAAAGCTTTGCCATGAACTGGAGGTACTCAATCCCCTTGAGGTTCTTATAAGCCCCGGCTTCCTCCGGAAGGTAGCTTATGAGCTTCCTCACTTCATTTCCCTCTTTAACTACATCATGGCCAAAAACTTCAGCCCTTCCTCCCGTTGGAGTTAATAAAGTTGCCAAAATCTTGAGCGTTGTGCTCTTTCCAGCGCCGTTAGGACCAATTAAGCCGAAGATTTCTCCCTCTTTAATCTCAAAGCTTATTCCTTTGAGAGCCTTAACCTTTCCATAATCCTTCTCAAGAGCTTCAACTTTTACAGCACTCATTTATTTACCTCCTTACCATTTTCATATATGAATATATCCTCAATTTTAACGTTGAAAAACCTTGCTATCTTAAAAGCCAGCTCAAGAGAGGGGTTGTATTTGCCTTTCTCTATCGCTATTATCGTCTGCCTTGTCACACCTAAGGCCTTCGCCAGCTCCTCCTGCGTTAGGCCCCTCTTTTCCCTGAGCTCGTGGAGACGGTTCTTCATGCTCACATCCTCCTAGCGTAGTACGCTCTGAATATCCAGATGCCAAAGAATACCATCATAAAGATTATCAGGGCCGTGTCTCTGGCGGCGCTGTTTTTTGTGATAAACCAGTGATAATACAGCAAAACTATGTCCACACCCATGACAAGCTTAAGGGTACTAAGGGCCGTCCTTTTGTCGATTTCCATCGCTCTTTCATCGGCGGGAAGCCCTATTTCTCGAAGCATAATTCTCGTAATCAAAGTTCCAAGAAGAGCTCCACCGAAAAAGGAAACAACTGCAACGATGGCCAATTCGTTCATTCACATCACCCTCGCGTAATAGTGCCTCAGAATAAAATGCAGGAAAAGCATTCCGGCAAGTGTAACCCCTATGGCGGCAAAGGCCCCAACAAACTTCGGATCACTCAGCTTTCCTGTGAGAGTTATCATGGCGGTTGCCAGCGACACTCCCACAATCTGAATGGTTCTTACGGCGGCAATTTCGCTTATCCTTTTTGTACGCTCGTCCTCGAAGACATGACCCCTCCTTTCAAGGATTGAGTAGTAGGTGTTAATAAAAAACGCTCCCAATACAAAAACCGCCACGGCCACCTTAACTTTTCCCTCCCCGGATGCCCAGCCCATCATCCATCCCATGGCCATGACACCAACCAGCGGTGGAAGATGGACAAGCTTGCTCATCCTACTCACCATGTAAAGTTTCCTTTACGTAAAGTTTCCTTTACATCCTTATAAACTTTTTGCTAAGACCCTTCTACTTTTTGAGCCAATAGTAAAGCATTGCAACCAAAGAAGAATATACAAAGAGTTGCACTACAACAAAAAAGTATCTACTGAGAATTTCGAACTCTTTTGCTCCATAACTGCTCGCTAACTTCCAGACGGAAAATGCCGCTATTATCGGAGCAGAAATCTCAAAGGTTAAAAGTTAAAACTTCCATTCATCTTCGCTCCTTTCAATTCCTGCAAACTTCATTCCCGAATATATGGAACAAAACGCCAGAATTACAGATATCGCAGCTTTATCGGATTTTTAGATTTTATAAAGTGGTTTGTGAGAACTACAAACATGAAGACAAAAGCAGATATCCAAACACCCCAGCACTTAATCTCCATGCAGTCATCGGATAATTACTAAAATTAGAGGGAACAGAAAGGGTCAAGGTCTTTGAAGTCTCTCCTTTATCGTTGAAATCTTTCTTAGCTTGGACTTTATAGCGAGTTTACTGTGATCAATGACAATGAATTCTCCGATGCTCTTAACGGCCTTCATCGGTATGAGGAGAAGCCCTTCTTGGTCTGTAACAAACTCACTCGTATCTAAATCTTCATCCGGCTCAGCGACAATCACCAAAATTTCCCCGGTGTCCTCGTCAAAACTCAGATCGTAAAGCCATCCGAGTCTTATTCCCGTGTCGGTTATAAGTTCCATATCCCTAAGCTTTGATGCCTTAATTTTCACCATCTTAGTCCCCTCCAATTTTTGCCTACATAAAAAATCGCCTTTTTTCTATAAAATCTTTTCTGAAAATAAAAGGTCAGAGGGTGAAGTAATCAACCTCCCTCCGCTCCTCCTTTGCACCGGCTTTTCTGCTTTCCTCGAATTGCTTGTAATAATCGAGCATGTACCTTGTTATGCTCGGCTTGACTTTTTTCATTGCCTCTTCAAAGTCCCTTCTTGAGACTCTAAGTTTTTCAAGGAATTCCTCAGCCTGCTCTTCTACGAACTCTCTTGGAGTGCTGGAAACGGCCCTTCTGAGGGCAATCAAGGCTGCTTCTCTAACCAACGCAGCTAAATCAGCACCGCTGTAGCCTTCGGTTTTCTTTGCGAGTTCTTCCAAGCTGACATCACTCGCCAATGGAACCCTTCTCGTATGAACCTTGAGAATCTCAAGCCTTGCCTTTTCATCCGGGGCTGGAACTAAGATAAGCCTATCGAACCTGCCAGGCCTAAGCAAAGCCGGGTCAAGAATGTCAGGCCTGTTTGTGGCAGCAATAACCACGACACCGCTGTTCTCCTCAATCCCGTCCATCTCAGTCAAAAGCTGATTAATAAGCCTATCCGTAACCCTGTTGATGTCACTTCCCCTCACCGGAGCTATTGCATCAATCTCATCTATGAAAACCACCGTAGGAGCAGCCTGTCTTGCCTTCCTGAAAATTTCCCTAACCCTCTTTTCACTCTCTCCGACCCACTTGCTAATCACTTCCGGACCCCTAATACCTATAAAGTTGGCCTCGCTTTCGTTAGCAACGGCTTTGGCCAACAAAGTCTTACCAGTACCCGGAGGACCGTAGAGGAGAATCCCCTTCGGTGGAGTAATGCCCAGCCTCTGGAAAGCCTTGGGATATTTGAGCGGCCACTCCACGGCTTCTCTCAATTCTTGCTTAACCTCCTCAAGACCACCAATGTCCTCCCACCTAACGTTGGGAACCTCTATAAGAACTTCCCTTAGAGCTGAAGGTTCAATCATCTTCAATGCCTCATAGAAATCATTCCTTGTGACCTTAAGCTCCTGAAGCACTTCGGGTGGGATCCTTTCTTCCTCGGGGTTTATCTTCCCCTCTGTTATTAACCTCCTCAGGACAACCATTGCGGCTTCTCTTGCCAATGCCGCCAAGTCGGCACCAACGAATCCATGAGTCTTCTCCGCAAGCTCCTCAAGGAGAAGGTCAATCAAACGATGCCTAACCTCTTTGTATATCTCTCCATCCTCTTTTAGAATCTCCTTGATCTCGTTTTCGTCCTTTGCACCCTCAACTTTCTTGATAATTTCATCAAGCTTTGCCCCCTCTAAGGAGAATTTCCTTTTCAGCTCACTTAACACCCTCAAGACACTCTTCTTATCGTAATCTGGCTCAAGAGGCATTCCTCTTGTGTGGATTTGGAGGATTTCCTTTCTTCCCTGTTTGTCTGGAACGCCAACCTCAATCTCCCTATCAAACCTGCCCGGCCTTCTAAGAGCCGGATCTACTGCATCAGGCCTATTAGTAGCACCAATAACTATAACCTTCCCCCTACTCTTCAAACCATCCATTAGGGTAAGCAACTGAGCAACAACCCTCTTCTCAACCTCACCCGTAACCTCCTCCCTCTTCGGCGCTATTGCATCAATCTCATCAATAAAAATTATACTCGGAGCATTCTCCTCTGCCTCCTTAAAGATTTCCCTTAGCCTCTCTTCGCTTTCTCCGTAGTATTTGCTCATGATCTCCGGCCCATTAATCGCTATAAAATGAGCATTAGCCTCGTTGGCCACAGCCTTAGCCAACAAAGTCTTACCAGTTCCCGGAGGACCATAAAGCAAAACACCCTTAGGCGGCTCAATGCCAAGTCTCTCAAACAGCTCCGGGTGCTTAAGAGGAAGCTCTACCATTTCCCTAATCTTTTGGATAGCCTCTTTAAGGCCTCCAATGTCCTCATAGGTAACCTCAGGCACTTTTTCCTCCTTAACCTCCACAGCCTGCGGAAGAACCTCTATCTCGGTGTTATACGTTATCTGCACGATTCCCTTTGGGGTGGTGTTCACAACGATGAACTTAAGCTCGCCAAATCCCAAAGGAAGGCTCTCAAAGAAGCCCCTAAACAGCTCATCAAATGGAGAGCCCGTATAGAATTCCGTCTCCCTTCCACTTGCCACGATTAGGTCTCCTTTGACCACCGGCCTTCCGAGGAGGTTTCTTTTAACGAGCTCACCTGGAATCTGGAGATAGACCCCCTTTTGTGCCGGTGCCAGAACGACCTTCATTGCTTCTTGAACTTCTGCTTTTCTTACCGTGACGTAATCCCCTATGCTAACTCCCGCATTTCTCCTAATATAGCCGTCCATTCTTATTATGTCAAGGCCTCTATCGTCAGGATGAGCGTTTTCAACTATTGCTGCGGTTTTCCTCTCTCCTTCCAGCTCCACTATATCTCCAGGTCCAACGCCAAGCTGCTTTTGATAATTTCTATCAAACCTGACTATCCCCCTACCGACGTCTCGCTTTAACGCTTCAGCAACCCTCAATTTTATTTCTTCTTTGGTTTCCTCCTTCCCGAAAATCATTTTTTATCACCCTTTTTCTTTTTGTGAATTTCAATAGCTTCTTCTAAGGTCAAATTTCCCTTAGCCACTTCTCTCGCAAGCTTTGACGAGATCGTTATTTTACCATTACTCAATTCCCGGCTCCGGGTTTTTATATACTCAATTTCACCTTTCGTAGGTTCACCAGCATGGATGAGCTCCCCCAATTTAACCTCCCTTCCATCTCTTAAAGCTATGTTTATCGAGGCAACTATATCCTGCACATGAGGGTCTACCCCACCAACCTTTGGAGTTGTGCCCCTCTCATTCACGAGTATAATGGGAAAATCCTCACCAAGCACTGAAGCGAGGCTTTTAAGCATTAATATTCGATGTCTTTTTGCCCCGTGTCCTATCTTAATCTTTGCCTTGGGATACCTCTCCAAAAGCTCTAAGATTGTGCCAACGTCCTTGGGATTTTTGAGGTGATAGGCTTCAATTACCCGATTGTCCGCAACAACAACCACTCCCGGCCTCTCTCCGGGGTCTATGGCGATGTATATGTTTTTAAACCTTTTTCTCCCTTCAAGCCTCGCCAGCAGTTCGTCTATGAAGTTCTCATTTACAACCGCTATCTTGACCGGGAAATTGATTTTATCGTACTCCTCAAAGCTCGTCAGAACTACCTCAACATCAAAGGGAATCCTATCTGTAAGCCTAAGGCTGTAAAAAGGGATTCTATACTCACGTAAGACCTTTGTTGCAAGGTAGTAAACCCTCGCATTCTCAGTAACAACCGCAACCCTCATGATTAATAAATCACATAAGGACATTAAAAACATTAAGGAAAACACAAAAAGCAGAAACCCGCTTGAATTTGGAAAAAGAACTGTAAAACTTAAAAATTTTTTTGATAAAGTTTATAAACCCTGGTTGCAGAGATAAGAATGCCCCGAAGGGGCGAGGTGATAAACATGCAACCTCCCAAGAAAAAGAAAGTCGAGGATTATGAAGAGGAAGAAGAGCTCTTCGAAGAGGAAGAATGGGAAGAAGATGAGTTTGAAGAAGAGGACTGGGACGAAGAAGAATTGGAAGAGGAGGACTGGGAGGAAGACTTTGAAGATGAGGACTGGGACGAAGACTGGGACGAGGAAGAAGAGTGGTAATCCTCTCCAACAATTTTATTAACCCTTTTTCTCCTTCTTTATCCAGGTGATAAAATGGCATTTTTGAAGGTTGTTCCCCTTGAGGAAGCACTAAAAATCATTAACTCCCTACCGCTCAAGCCGAAAATTGAAGAAGTTGCCCTGGAAGAGGCTCTTGGAAGGATTCTCGCGGAAGATATAAACTCCCCCATGGATGTTCCACCCTTCGATAGGGCAACGGTAGATGGATACGCGGTTAGGAGTCAAGACACCTGGAACGCAAACGAGAGCAATCCGGTAGTTCTTAAGGTAGTTGGAGAAATCCATGCCGGAGAAGAGCCCGATATTGAGCTCGGAGAAGGGGAAGCTGCATACATCTCAACCGGAGCGGTGTTGCCAAAAGGAGCCGATGCCGTAATAGAGTTCGAGATAGCGGAAAGAAAAGGAGACGAGGTAATAATCACCAAGCCCACTTATCCCCAAGCGGGTGTAATGAAAGCGGGGGCAGATATTCCAAAGGGAACTCTTCTTTTAAAGAAGGGGACAAAACTTGGCTTCAAGGAAACTGCCCTTCTCTCTGCCGTAGGGATAAGCAAGGTGAAGGTCTTTGCAAAACCCAAAGTTGCAGTGATCAGCACGGGAAACGAGGTTATTTTACCTGGAGAGGAGCTTAAGCCTGGAAAGATTTATGACATTAACGGAAGGGCCGTAAGCGATGCCGTTAGAGAACTTGGAGGCGAAGCATATTTCCTCGGAATAGCAGGGGACAATGAGGAGAGCTTGAAAAAGAAAATACTTGAGGGGCTTAAGTGTGATATAATAATCCTTTCCGGCGGAGCAAGTGGAGGGACGAGGGACCTAACGGCGTCAATAATAGAAGAGCTTGGGGAAATAAAAGTGCACGGAATAGCCATACAGCCCGGCAAACCAACAATAATCGGGGTTATAGATGGAAAACCTATTTTTGGACTTCCCGGGTATCCAACTTCTTGTCTAACGAACTTCACCCTTCTCGTTGCCCCCCTTATTAGGAAGCTCCTGGGCGGAGAGTTTGAAACCCAAAGAATCAAAAAGAAGTTGGCCCATAAGGTGTTTTCCGTCAAAGGTAGGAGACAGTTTCTACCGGTTAAGATAGAAGGAGAAATCGCAAAACCAATCCTAAAAGGCAGCGGGGCGGTTACAAGTTTTATAGAGGCAGATGGGTTTGTTGACATTCCGGAAAACGTTGAAATACTTGAGGAAGGGGAAGAGGTAGAGGTTATTCTATTCCGCTTTTAATTTCCAAATAACTTTTAAATGATCTCCTCATTATTAGGGTAGGTGAAAAGGAATGCTCGATATAAAGCTCATCCGTGAAAACCCGGATCTGGTAAAGGGCGACCTGATAAAGCGTGGAGAGTTAGAAAAGCTCAAATGGATAGACGAGATTCTTGAACTCGATGAAAAGTGGAGAGAAAACTTAAAGAAAATTAATCTCCTCAGAAGAGAAAGAAACAGGCTTGCCGTGGAGATAGGAAAAAGAAAAAAGGCAGGAGAGCCTGTAGAAGAGCTTTTAGCAAAGAGCGATGAAATAGTGAGACAAATTGAGGAAATCGAAAGAGAAAACAGGGAAATCAAAGAAAAAATCGACTATTATCTCTGGCGCCTTCCCAATATAACCCATGAAAGCGTCCCCATAGGGAAGGACGACACGGAGAATGTTCCAATAAAATTCTGGGGCAAGGCAAGGGTATGGAAAGGTCACTTAGAGAGCTTTTTAGAGCAGAGCCAAGGAAAGATGGAGTATGAAGTGATTGAATGGAAGCCGCAGCTTCATGCCGATCTTTTACCTAAACTTGGAGGGGCGGACTTTGAAAGGGCCGCAAAGGTAAGCGGTTCAAGGTTCTTCTACCTCTTAAACGAAATCGTCATCCTCGACCTTGCATTGATAAGGTTTGCCCTCGACAAGCTCATTGAAAAAGGATTCATCCCTGTAATACCGCCGTACATGGTCAGAAGATACGTGGAAGAAGGAGTTACCAGCTTTGATGACTTTGAGAACGTGATCTACAAAGTAGAGGGAGAAGACCTCTACCTGATACCAACCTCAGAGCACCCGCTTGCAGGTCTTCACGCAAACGAGATCCTTGATGGGAACGATTTACCCCTCCTCTACGCCGGGGTAAGCCCCTGCTTTAGAAAAGAAGCAGGAACTGCTGGAAAAGACACCAAGGGTATCTTTAGGGTACACCAGTTCCATAAAGTTGAGCAGTTCGTATATTCAAGACCAGAAGAAAGCTGGGAATGGCACGAAAAGCTCCTCCAGAATGCGGAAGAAATCTTTCAAGCCTTGGAGATTCCCTATCGTGTAGTTAACATATGCACCGGTGATTTGGGCTACGTCGCGGCTAAAAAATATGACATTGAAGCGTGGATGAGCGCACAAGGGAAGTTCAGAGAGGTTGTAAGCTGTTCGAACTGTACAGAATGGCAGGCGAGGAGATTAAACATAAGGTTCAGGGATAAGCCGAATGAAAAGCCACGTTTCGTTCACACACTCAACTCAACGGCAATAGCCACATCAAGGGCAATTGTGGCGATAATAGAAAACTTCCAAGAGGAGGATGGGACAGTAAAGATACCAAAAGTTCTTTGGCCATACACAGGATTTAAGGAAATAGTGCCGGTGGAAAAGAAGGAAAAGTGCTGCAAAGGTTAATCTCTGCTTTGGCTTTCCTTTAACAGGTCTTTCTTCTCTCATCACCAACAAAGCTTGACATAAAATTAACCGAGCTCAGGTCCCCCCACGGAGCTTGAGTACGGTGCAAAGAGCTTTCCTACCCAACCACAATATTAACAACTTTAGCGTGTCTAAAACATCCGCAACCACTACCATATATCCCTTTTTCTTGGCCCAGCTAACCAAACTATAGAACCCAAACGAAGGGAAACCTATGCTGTTGTACTCAAGGAGCACGGTCTCGCCAAACTTCGTTTTCTCCCAAATATTAACAGCAGGGTGCTGTATCTTCCATCCCCTTCATTATAATTCAGCAAGAACATTAAAAAACGTTGCGGTTGCTTTAAAAACCCGGCTTTTTCCTCCGTTCTCTCTTCTCTCTCAGATACGGGTACCTCATTATATGCCCACATTCCAGGCATTTTATAACAACATGAGGCATCCTCTTCTGCCTAAGCCTAACCCGAGCATTAACGCCGGGAACAAGAAAGGAATGACACCTCTTGCAGTACCTCCTCTTCCACTTCCTCGGCATTCTAACCTTTGCCTTTTGTTGCACTGCCAAGGCTATCTCAACGTAGCGATTTGCCAGTTCTTTGTCATAGGGAAAGACTCTCTCGGCTAAGCTAAAGAGAATATCTATTCTTTCAAGGGCTATTCTTTTCTTTTCCCTCTGTTCCCTGCGCTTTACAAAATTTTTTGACATCTTCTCACTACTCCGGCTTTATCATCTTTAACCTGCCCATGAACGGCTCATAAAGGTATCCATCTGCAATAAGGCGTTCTATAACCTCCTCCGCATAGGACGGCTTAAATCCGTACTCCACTAAGGCTTTGTAAAACTCCTCCCTGCTAACAGAACCATCTATTGAAGTAGCCTCCAAATCCATAAAGACCCTCAAAGCCATTACCAAGCGTTTGTTTCTAAAGTCCCGCTCGATGTATTTCTCATAAATCTCCAGCACCTTCAACATATCTCTCTCTGAGATTTCGTTCATCCACATGTCCACTATCTCCTGGTTCATATTTATAACGTCGCTTATGATTTTATTGTTTATTTCTCCCTCAAATCGCGCCATTGAGCCGAGGAGGCGGAGGCTTAACAAGTATCTTGTGTTTGTTTCGAATATCATCCCCTTAAGTCTTAAAGCGTCGAATTTTTCTCCGTATTCTCTGGCATTTCTAAAAATCCATCTTTCAAACCTTTCTCTAAACTTCTCTATCATTTTATCAGAAGGGTTAAGCGAGGGTATTTTTTCTTTTTCCAGAAATATTGTGGCCAGAAGATTGGGGATGAGCTGTTCCAGCTCCCGGTTTTTCTCCCACCCAATAGGTTCATTTACAATAAAAGGCGTTTCGGAAGCGTAAGCCAGAGGATCCTCTGGAGAAATCCGTTTGTACACTTTTGGGGTTAAAAATACTGCTTGCTTTTTCTCAAAATATCCTCTGGCCCACTCTGGAACTGGAATTTCTTTTTTAAGGAGACTTTTGTTTGAAGGAGAATAGTACCTGCCCCCTTCAAAGAGGAATGGAAGGTCAAGATCAAGATTATCATCCACAAAGGATTTTGCTTTTCCTTTTTTCAAGATCATCTCCTCAGGGAAAAGGTCGATTAAGTATTTCGAGGCTTCCCAGAGAGATTTTACAACTTTGAGGTCATTTTTGAGGGCAGAAAACGTCACACCCTCTCCCCAGAGTTTTCTGCTACCAACTACCGAAGGGGAAGCAAAGAGAGAATAAAGAATGGCCTGCCTGAGCTCGTAATTGGCATTGATTGTCCCCTCTATGAGACCCTCCAGCTCTTCCTTTTTAAGGGCGAGCTCCTTATACTGGAGCCAGTAATCCTCAACACTGACTTTTTCCAGAGAGGTAATATGTATAAGGCGCATGTTTCCGAAGGGATACGCATCCATAATTCCCTCAATTTTAACATACTCCCCGCTCTTCAGTTCTGCATTTACCCTGCTCTTTTCGGTTATTTTTATCGCCACGTAGGGTCTAATATCGCTCTTTGAGAGCTCACTTGGAGACAGGGGGGAGAGAAGGTAGTACACTCCATCTTTCGGCACGTTTGGAGGTGGTCTTAGGATCAAAAACCCCTCCACCTCTATAGTTTCACCATTTTTATAGGATTGAATAACCCTCTGAAAGTCTCTGGCCCTTTTTGATGGGCTTATTGTCAATCTCTCAACACTTCTAAGCAATGCGTAGATCATCAAGAAAAATAGGACCGTAAACTTTATAAAGCCTGTGCTGAGAGTTAGTATCGGTACGGCGGTCATAGCGGCGGGGTCACACCCGGACTCGTTTCGATCCCGGAAGTTAAGCCCGCCAGCGATCCCGGGTGTACTGCCCTCCGAGAGGGGGCGGGAAACCGGGGACGCCGCCGGCCACTCAAATGCCCGGGTGGTGTAGCCAGGCCCATCATGCGGGACTGTCACTCCCGCGACTCGGGTTCAAATCCCGACCCGGGCGCCAAAACTTCTTTTAGCGCTTCTACAGTTCTAAAAGTCTCTTGATCTCCTCCAAATCCACCTTTGCTGTCATGTCAATGTTTATTGGAGTTACGCTAACTTTTCTCTCAACTTTAACTGCATACATATCCGTTCCCGGTTCTAATACCTCCTTAGGGCACTGGGTTCCGACTATCCAGTAGTAGGGGCTCCCCTTTGGGTCTATGCGCTCTTCAACAGAGGGCCTATACATCCTTCTTGCCAAGCGGGTAAAAGCTATCTCTGTGTTTTCATCCGCATCATAGGGGACGTTAACGTTCAGCATATCGACTCCTTTTGGGAGGCCTCTCTTTAAAACCGCCGTTGCGATTTTTCTTAGGAAATACTTGGCAGCTGAGAAATCTATTTCTTCACCCTCACCAAATTTGTGTTTTTCCCTGTTAACTTCCAGGCTTATGGCAATGCTCGGGATTTCTTGGGTTGCGGCCTCTATTGCAGCACTTGCAGTCCCGGAAACAGTTATCTCGGTGCTCATGTTTTCTCCCAAGTTTATACCACTTATTGCAAGGTCGAAATCTCCAAATCTGGCCATGGCAAAGATAACGCAATCAACGGGCATTCCATCTAATGCATAGGCTGCTTTTGCACCGTCCATACTTATTCTTTTAGCCCTTAGAGGTCTGTGGATGGTCATTGCCCTTCCACTTGCGCTCCTTTGAAACATTGGGGCAACTATGTAGATCTCTCCCAATCCCTGAAGTGCCTCTACAGCGGCTTTTATCCCTCGCGAGTGAATTCCATCATCATTTGTTACAAGTATCTTTGCCATCTTTACCCCTCTCCATTTTCAACCTTTTCTGGAAGGGAAAGGTATGCAACTATTTCCAGTATCTTTCCAGCCAAGATGAGAAGCGCTCCAAGTCCAAAAACGATCATCAAGACGGTTCCCAGAAAGTACAGGGAGCCGGTTGTTTTAAATACATCAACACCAATTTCATCTGCAATCTCTTCATAGCTCTTTTTAAGGTAGTAAGAGCCGAGAAGGAAGAGGATCCATGCCAAAAATGCCCCCACCAAAAAAGTGGCAATTATATGTCTTAATGCCCAAAAACCCTCCTCCATAGCTCTGAAGGGCATCCCCTTGAACACTACAGCCCCTATCCCAAATAAAACGGCGATTATGAGTACTAAAAATGCCCCCAAAAGGAGGATAAGTGCCACAAGGTAGCTTCTAAAAATGTCCTCCCTTTTGAATTCGTTGGAGATTTCCCTCACCGCAAATAGCGTCATTACCATCCCCGCTATTGTAACTAAAAGCCCTACCCTTGGTATAAGGCCCCCTAAAAGGGAAAGGACGGCTCCTATGCTTCCATAAGTCCTGGCTTCCTTCAAGCTCATAACCTTCACCTACTGCCTTTTGGTTTCATCTTATGAGAATTTCCATCAAACTTAAAAAGCCCTTCTCTAAGCTTTGGTAGGTGAGAATTGATGACATTTTGGACAAGCGAGGACAACGTTGCTGGAAAAAAGGGCATCGCACTTTATGTTATCCTCCCAACTGTTGGCTGCTACCGCTATAGAATTGGGGAAGCCTGTTATATGTGCTCTTATCCAGCGGAAGCCCCCAAAGTTCCTTGGAGCCAAGAGGGGCTTGTGGAATACTTCAAAAAAGCCCTTAAGGAAATTGAGGGTAAAAAGGGTCCAATAGCTGTTAGAATATTCACATCCGGGAGTTTCTTTGACGATGGGGAAGTTAAGAGAGAGACCAGAAGGCAAATCTTCTCTATTCTGGCGGAGATGGATAACGTTGAGGAGATAGTGGTGGAGAGCAGGTCGGAGTTAGTGAGATATGACGCGGTGAGAGAGCTTGTTGAAATTATTGAGGGAAAACACTTCGAAGTTGCCATAGGGCTGGAGACTGCAAATGACGATATTGCAGATGTGAGCATAAACAAGGGGAATACCTTTGAAGAGTTTGTGCGGGCGAGTGAGATAATTAGGGAAGCCGGAGCCAATGTTAAGACGTATCTGCTCTTTAAGCCGATATTTTTGAGCGAAAGGGATGCGATTGAAGATGTAAAGGAGAGCATAAAAAAAGCCGCCCCATACACGGATACATTTTCTATAAACGTGACCAACATACAAAGGGGAACAACCTACGAGAGGCTGTGGGAAAAAGGGGAGTACAGAACACCCTGGCTTTGGAGCGTTGTTGAAATTTTGAAGTGGGCCAAGGGGAACTTTCCGGAGAAAAGGATACTGAGCGACCCGGTGGGAGCTGGCTCAAAAAGAGGACCTCATAACTGTGGTAAATGCGACAAAGCCGTGGC
This sequence comes from Thermococcus sp. 2319x1, assembly GCF_001484685.1. Taxonomy (NCBI): domain Archaea; kingdom Methanobacteriati; phylum Methanobacteriota; class Thermococci; order Thermococcales; family Thermococcaceae; genus Thermococcus; species Thermococcus sp. 2319x1. The sequence continues at coordinate 1,240,241 of NZ_CP012200.1, forward strand.
AAAGGCGATTAGAGAATTCTCAAACACTCAAAACCTAAAATTCCTTGAGAACATTGAGCATGACTGTTTGAGAGAGTGGGAATACATAGTTTCCGAGGGGTTGCTCGACTGGCAGCTCCAAATTTGGTGATTAACTTTACAAATATAAAGCCGAGATCCAAAAATTCCAAGCTTGAGAGGGCTGTTTAATGACTATTATTGTACAATAAGGGCATGTTTGTTAGGCATTTGCTCAAAAAAAGCAACCTATAAGCCGAATTTATTCATAGATGAGAAACTTTTCGAAAACTTTAAATGGTTTACATAAGTAAAAACACTTAGCAAATCGCAGGTGATGGTTATGGCAAATGTCGAAGTCAAAAAGGATAATTATCTGGCTGTTGGAAAAACCGAAGCAGTCGAGATAAGCGTTGACACTTTCCTCTGCAAGGGATGCGGCATTTGTGTTGAGATGTGCCCAAGGAAGGTTTTCGAATGGAGCCAAGAGCTCAGTGAAAAAGGAGTGCACTATCCGGTTCCGGTGCATGCTGACAAGTGCGTGAAGTGCAAGCTCTGTGAGCTCCTCTGTCCGGACTTTGCAATAGCTGTTAAGTGGTGATAAGATGATAATCCGAGGAGACGAGCCCGAGCAGATAGGGCTCTTAAAAAGGCTTTACCCCAAGGGAAACTACTTCATGCAGGGCGATGAGGCTATAGCTTATGGAGCTCTTTTTGCCGGGTGCAGGTTTTACGCCGGCTATCCAATAACCCCCGCAAGTGAAATTGCCGAAACAATGGCAAGGGAGCTTCCGAAGCTTAAGGGCTACTACATCCAGATGGAGGATGAGATAGGGAGCATTGCCGCTGTAATAGGTGCTTCTTGGACGGGACTTAAGAGCATGACCGCAACTTCCGGCCCGGGTTTTAGCTTGATGATGGAGAACCTTGGCTATGCCATAATGACAGAGACCCCCTTGGTTTTAGTTGACGTTCAAAGGAGCGGCCCTTCGACAGGTCAGGCAACAAAAGGCGCCCAGGGAGATTTCTTCCAGGCAAGGTGGGGAACTCATGGGGATCATCCAATAATAGCCATTTCTCCAACGAGTGTGGAGGACAGCTTCTGGGAGACAATAAGGGCGTTTAACTTGAGTGAAAAATTCAGAATACCAGTGATTCTTCTTGCTGATGGGATAATAGGACACACAAGAGAGCAGATAAGAATTCCTGATCCGGAGGAAGTTGAAATAGTCTATAGAAAGCTTCCCGCCAATGAAGAGGAAGCTAAATATCCATTTGGAGACGTTCATGGCGACTTAATTCCTCCGATGCCCCTCTTTGGTAACGGCTACTTTACTCACGTTACGGGCTCTACGCACAAGGAAAATGGCTTGAGAGATGTCTACACTCCAGAGGTTCACGATCGCTTGGTGAGGAGGCTTCACAAGAAGATAGAAGTTCACGAGAAGGAGATCCAAAAATGGGAAGAATACCACACCGACGATGCAGAGATTCTGCTCGTGAGCTGGGGCGTAAGCGCGAGGCCATCGCTTGGAGCGGTAATAGAGGCAAGAAAGAAGGGGATAAAGGCTGGACTCATTGTCCCTAAGACCGTTCATCCGTTCCCCGGGAAGAGAATTAAGGAGCTCTCTAAGGAAGCTCACACGATTCTTGTGCCCGAGATGAACCTTGGGCAGATGATACTCGAGGTGCAGCGCTTTGTAAGGGAGGAAGTTCCGGTTATTGGCGTGAACAAGATAGGTGGCGTTCCCTTAACGGTAGAGGAGATTTTAAAAGAAATAGAAAGCTCAGCCGAGCGTCCTCGTCACCGTTCGGCGGATTAGATATTCATCATCGCTGAATAAAGTTGGTGTTTGGATATTTAAAGGTGATGCGCATGGCAAAACAAATTTACACAAAGTATGAAATGGTCAAATATCTTAGGAAGGAAGCCCTCCCAACCGCACTTTGTCCCGGGTGTGGTGGGGGGACTGTGTTGAATGCTTTTGCAAACGCCATAGATCAGCTAAAAATCGACCCGCGTGACTTAGTTGTCGTGAGTGGGATAGGGTGCTCGGCTTGGATAGCCTCACCGTACTTTCTTGCTGACACCCTGCACACCACACATGGAAGAGCTGTAGCATTTGCAACTGGCGTTAAAGTTGGTTTGCCCGATAAGAAAGTTGTTGTCATAAGCGGTGATGGAGACCTGGCCGGAATTGGGGGAAATCATCTTATCCATGCAGCAAGGAGGAACATCGACATAACTGTAATCGTTGTGAACAACTTCATATATGGGATGACAGGTGGGCAAGTAGCACCAACAACTCCCTTTGGGGCAATTACCACCACGACGCCTTATAGGAACATTGAGCATCCACTAAAAATAGCCGAAACCGTAGCCTCCGCTGGGGCCTCTTATGTGGCAAGGTGGACCACTTTTCACGTTTACCAGCTGATAGAGAGCATAAAGAAGGCATTGACCGTTAAGGGATTCTCCCTTGTAGAGGCAGTTTCTCAATGTCCCGTGCAGTTCGGAAGGAGAAACAGAATGAAGACCCCAGCCGAGATGCTTCGCTGGTTCTCAAAGAATTCCATCCCAATAACCAAGGCCAAGAACATGTCTCCGGAAGAGCTTGAGGGGAAAATTGTCATTGGAGAGTTTGTAAGCAGAGAAAAGCCCGAGTTTACGGAAGAACTTAACAAGCTTATTGATGAGGTTGCCCAATATTACCGGCTGGGTGATGAAGATGCAGATTAGGTTAGCGGGTATTGGAGGACAGGGGGTTGTTCTTGCAGGCATAATCCTGGGAGAGGCGGCCGCCATAGAGGGGCTTAACGTGATCCAAACCCAGGATTATGGTTCCCAAAGCAGAGGGGGACATTCTATAGCTGACTTAATAATCTCAAAGGAGCCGATTTACGATTTAATGGTCACAAAAGCCGATATCCTCGTTGCACTTGCCCAGCTTGGCTATAATTCTACAAAGAACTCTCTCCGGGAGGATGGGCTTTTGATAATTGACACCGACCTTGTAAAGCCCGATAGGGAGTATATAGGCGCACCATTCACAAGACTTGCCGAGGAAAAAACGGGCTTGGCTTTAACCGTCAACATGGTTGCGCTTGGATATCTGGTTGCAAAAACAAACATTGTGAGGAAAGAGAGTGTTGAAAGGGCCATAAGGAGAAGGGTTCCCAAGGGAACAGAGGAGATAAATCTAAAGGCTTTTAGGATAGGTTACGAGGAGGGGTTGAGATGAGATATCCGTTTCCCGTTGGAAGTGCTGATTTTATCCAAGGGGATGAAGCCATAGCAAGGGCTGCCATTTTAGCCGGGTGTAGGTTTTACGCCGGTTATCCAATAACTCCCGCAAGCGAAATTTTTGAGGCAATGTCCCTTTACATGCCCCTTGTTGATGGAGTGAGCATTCAGATGGAGGATGAGATAGGGAGCATTGCCGCTGTAATAGGTGCTTCTTGGGCTGGGGCCAAGGCCATGACCGCAACTTCCGGCCCGGGTTTTAGCTTGATGATGGAGAACCTTGGCTATGCCATAATGACAGAGACCCCCTTGGTTTTAGTTGACGTTCAAAGGAGCGGCCCTTCGACAGGTCAGCCCACTTTGGCAGCTCAAGGCGATTTAATGCAGGCTATATGGGGGACTCACGGGGATCACAGCTTGATAGTTCTAACACCGGCAACGGTTCAAGAGGCCTTTGACATGACAATAAGAGCCTTTAATCTTGCGGAGAAATATAGAACTCCCGTTATATTGCTGACGGATGCTGAAGTTGGACACATGAGGGAGAGAGTTTATGCTCCACATCCGGACGAACTTGAACTCATTTACAGAAAGCTTCCCGCCAATGAAGAGGAAGCTAAATATCCATTTGGAGACGTTCATGGCGACTTAGTTCCTCCAATGCCTATCTTTGGGAAAGGATATCGCACTTATGTCACCGGACTGACGCACGACGAAAGGGGAGGACCCAAAACAGTGGAGGCAGAGGTTCATGAAAAGCTCATAAAGCGCATTGTTGCCAAGATAGAGAACAACAAGAAGGACATCTTTGATTATGAAGCCTATGAACTGGACGATGCCGATATAGTGCTGGTGAGCTTTGGGATTGTCGCGAGATCGGCTATGAGAGCCGTCAAGGAACTTCGCAAAGAAGGAATAAGAGCCGGATTGCTCAAACTTAATGTAATCTGGCCTTTTGATTTCGAGCTGATAGAGAAAATAGCCGAAAAAGCGGAGAAGATGTACGTTGCGGAGATGAACCTTGGCCAGCTCTATCACCTGGTTAAGGAGGGAGCCAACGGAAAGGCCGATGTGGAGCTCATAAGCAAGATAGGTGGAGAAGTCCATACCCCCGGGGAGATAGTGGAGAGAATTAAGAAGGATTTGAGGTGAGGAGGATGTATCTAAAATCCAGCTATGAGATTAGGGACAAATACCTTAGAAAAGACATGCTTCCCACGATATTCTGTCCGGGATGTGGTATTGGGGCTGTTTTGCAGTATACCCTCAGGGCTATTGATGATCTCGGCCTAAACCAAGACGAAATAGTGTGGGTAAGCGGTATAGGGTGCTCTTCAAGGGTTCCGGGTTATGTGAACTTTGATGGTCTCCACACAACCCACGGAAGGGCACTGGCTTTTGCAACCGGGATTAAATTGGCAAATCCAGACCTCAAGGTAATAGCTTTCATGGGCGATGGTGATGCTGCTGCCATAGGTGGAAATCACCTAATCCACGCCATAAGAAGAAACCTTGATGTTACGGTTATTCTCATTAACAACTTCACGTATGGAATGACTGGTGGGCAAGTTGCACCAACAACTCCGAAAGGCCTTAGGGGAACCACCGCTCCTTATGGAAGCTTTGAAAATCCGTTTGACATTGCCGAGCTGGCAGTTGCCGCTGGGGCAAACTACGTTGCGAGGTGGAGCGTCTTCAACTACCTTCAAGGGATAAACAGCATAAAGAAGGCTCTGCAAAAGAAGGGGTTCACCCTGGTGGAGTTCTTATCCCAGTGCCCGATAAGCTTTGGGAGGAGGAACAGGCTTAAAACGGGTCCGGAGCTTATAAAGTGGTATCAGAATATAACGGTTCCCATAAGCAAGGCCAAGAACATGTCTCCAGAGGAGCTTGAGGGCAAAATCGTCATCGGGGAGTTCGTGGACAGAGACAGACCGAGTTTAATAGAAGAATACGAGGCCTACAAGAGAAGGGCAAAGAAAATAATGGGGTGGGAAGAATGAGGAGGGAAGTCCTTATAGGCGGCTTTGGTGGGCAAGGGGTTATACTTGCCAGTGTCATTCTTGGAAGGGCAGCGGCAGTCTATGAGGGCCTTTACGCGGTTCAAACCCAAGCTTATGGACCGGAATCAAGAGGTGGTGCAAGCAGAGCTGAGGTTGTAATAAGTGACGAGCCCATAGACTATCCCAAAGCACTGGCCCCTGATTATGCGATTTTGCTTTCCCAGCAGGCTTATGAGAAATACCTCCCCCTTGTAAAGAAAGGAGGCATCGTGATAGTCGAGAAGGACTTGGTTCCCAATAGAAATGAAGAGCTTGAGAAGAACTTCAAGGTTTTTGCAATCCCTTTGACAGAGATAGCGGAGGAAACCACCGGACTTAGCCTGACAATGAACATTCTAACCCTCGGACTCTTAGTTAAGCTTACCGGCATTGTGAGCGAAGACTCCATAGAAAAAGCCGTTCTTGATTCAATTCCTAAGGGAACCGAAAACATAAACCTAAGGGCCCTCAAAAAGGGCTTTGAACTTGGTGAAAAAGCTCTCAAGGGGGAGATCTGACTTTATATTTTTATTGCTTTAAAAGATAAAATTAAAGGGCTAAGCCGGGAGACGTTTCTTTTGGATGTACTCATGGATTGCCTTCGCGGCCCTCTTTCCGTCGCCCATCGCAAGAATGACGGTTGCCTCTCCCTTTCCTTTGGCATCTCTCTCCTCAAGAGGCTTCATCTTCTCGAATTTAACAGCCTTCACCTTTCCGTTCTCGTCACCGATGAACTCAACTGGATTGAGGAAGAACTCAAACTTAACACCCTCCTCGGCGTGGATTATCTCTTCAATACGGGCAGTCATGTCTTCCTTTCCACGGCGATATGCTATAATAACTTCGCTCCCCATCCTGAGAGCGGAACGAGCCGCGTCCATAGCTGTATTCCCGGCTCCAATCATGATGGTCTTCTTTCCTATAGCTATAGGCTCGTCATATTCTGGGAAGAGGTAAGCTTTCATGAGGTTTATCCTTGTGAGGAACTCGTTGGCGGTGTAAATTCTGTCGAGGAGTACTCCTCAAGAAGCTCTTCAAGGGTCACCGTTTTTCCTACTATGTGACCAAGCTTTATCTCTACACCCAACTCGTGAAGTTTTATTTCTCCATCGTAAAGAACCCTGCAAGAGCCGTACCTGTCCCATCGACCATTATCTGCCCAGGTTTTCCTTTTTCGTTATCTTATAACCCATAATGTACCACCTTGTACATATGTTTTGGTTTGTACACTACGGTTGCTAACTCTTAGTTTATAACTATTTTTTAAACCGAAGGTTAACAACTGAAGGTATTTTCAAGTGTTGAGTATTAACAGTTGTCGCAACGCTTATTTAGAGAACAGCTTAAACTCTCTTGGCATGCTGATAAACAAAACAAAGGGCAAAATCTGGAATGGAAAGGTCGAACTCGCGGATACGTTCTTTAGGAGACTTAGGGGTTTAATGCTAAAATCCAGCATAGACTACGCCCTCGTGTTTATCTTGCCAGCGGAGACAAGGATAAATGCCTCGATTCATATGTTCTTCATGCTCCAGAGTATAGACGTTATCTTCTTGAACTCTTCCCGGGAAGTTGTTGATCTAAAAAGGGCCCGCCCTTGGAGAATTTATGTGCCAAGAGAAAGCGCTAAATACATAATTGAGGCTCCTTTGGGAGTTGCTGAGTATTTAAACGCCGAAATTGGGGATGAAATTGACTGGAAAGTTGAGGAGGAAAGAAAAGCAGTTCCCTCTCCCGTTGGAGCTTTAAACAAAATAAATATAAAGGGCTCAAACAACGCGATAAGCCTTGCAGAGCCCAAACCCAAGCTCAGAGGGGAGTGAGATTGATACTCCCGTTGTATAAAGAGCAAAATCAAAGAGGGCCCTGAACTACGGTCCTAAAACACGGCAAAATCAATCGCGATGTTGAACTGATACGGAGCATATGGCCTTACTTTTCTTTTTTCCAGAATCTTCACGTTCTTTCCAAGTTCTTCTGCAACCAGTTTTATCTTTTCCACGTGCTCATCAAATAGATTCTCCTCATGCGAGAATCCGTAGTAGTGAACTACTCCACCTTTTTTGACGCTTATAATTGCTTCCTTCAGGAATTCGTGGGCAAACTTGGGAAGGTTCATTATCACGCGATCGGCCTTTATCCGGCCCGCTACTTTTCTCACGTCTCCGAGAATTGGAAGGACGTTTTCAACTTTGTTCAGCCTTTTGTTTTCTTCTAAGTATCTTATTGCCCAGGGGTTTATGTCACACGCAAAGACTATCTTTGCTTTCTTTGCGAGGAGGATTGAATAAGGGCCAATTCCGGCAAACATGTCAAAAATGACCTCCCCCTCTTTGGTCTCCTTGAAAATTCTCATTCTCTCCGTTGCAAGCCTTGGGGAAAAATAAACCTTTGCAACATCGAGCTTCAGTCTTATTCCGTTTTCTCTATGGGTTGTCTCAGTTCTCTTCTCCCCCGCAAGATGAACGAGCTCTCTCACCCTGTATTCCCCTAAAACTTTGCTCCCTTTTGCAAAGACCGCCTTTACGTGCTTGTGTACCTTTAATATTGCTCTTCCAATGTTTTCTCCATATGGCATGAGCTCCTCTGGAAGCTCTACTATGGCGATGTCCCCTATTATGTCGAAGGACGATGGAAGGAGGGGTTTGAGTTGGGAAGGGACATCCACGACCTCTCTGTAGCTATGAGGCCGCTTTTTGGCCCTTTCGAAAGTTTCCTCAACAATATCAAAGCCCTCTACCTTTTCTTTTATGGGGAATATCACGAATTCTCCTTCATGCTTGACCTTAAAGTTAGTATCCAATAGGCCGAGTTCAATGAGTTTTTTTCTAACGTTCTCAGCCTCCTTCTTTGGAACCTTTATCCCCAGCATTCTCATAGCTAAACCCCTGCACAAGTCCTTTAAAAGGGTTTTGAGCGAAAAGTTTTTAAATGCATCTCAACGTTAGGATATTGGACGCCCCGGTGGTGTAGCCCGGTCAAACATGCGGGCCTTTCGAGCCCGCGCCCCGGGTTCAAATCCCGGCCGGGGCACCATAAGAAACTTTTCTGGAAAAATTCCATTAAAACCCGTTAAAAAGAAAAAGGAACGAAGCTCCTCTTGGATCTCAGCTTGTTAAAAATTCTGCAAGCAGGTTTACGTAATCTTCATTTACTCCCTCAGAATACGTCAGTACTTTCTCCCCTGTTTGATGCCTATCTTTTCCAGCCAGCACTATTACTATCTGCCCCCTTTCCCAGACGTCTCTCTTTATGAGGATTCCCTGCTCTCCGTTGATAATTCTTTTTTGCTCGTATTCGTCCAAAACCTGTTTCACGTATTCTCCAACTCCGTCGTAGGCTTTGGGGCCGCCGAGAATTATTATGATTTTATTCTTTTTGTAGGTTTCAAATTCTTCTGGCCTTGCCCTTGTTACAATCGCCCCCATCTTTTCGAAGTATTCTTTGAGATATTGGCCCTTTATATTCCAGTCAATGTCGTTTGATAGTATTGTTACTTGGACAATTGGTGCAAAGGTCTTTATTGGTTCAAAGTTTGATGCCCACTCCACTATGTCCTTTAAAGCCAGCAGCTCTTCCTCTCCGCCAGCCTCTATTTCGAATGAGATGTAGGCGCTTCTTATTCCATCTCCACGATGTTTCTCGTCCCTTGTTATAACTGTGGAGAGATAGTCTTTTGAAATGGCATCTACACTCACGATGTCTTTATTTATTGCACTCAGCAGGCGAACTCTTTCTATTATTGGCCGGCCGGGAGTTAGGATCACTGGAGTACCGCCTATTTGGATTCTCACTTCATCATCTGTGAAGCTTAAAGTTCTCAAGGCATCAACCAACGGGAAGTCCAGTGCATATATCCCTCTGGCTGGTTTTGAATGGCCGAATATCTTCTCCTGGAGGCTAAAGAACTCTACTATCCTGTTCTGTTCCAGGCGTTTCTTTTCCCTTATCGCATCTCTGGCAAACTTCAAGCTTTCCGAGGGCAGGATATACTGCCACCCAAATGCGGAATCTGTTTCATTGGAGAACTCAAGGGATGGGACACTTTTTATTAGCCCTATATTTTTGATAATGACCTTCTCTGAGGAGGGAACAAATGGCAGTATAGTTGGGATTTCGAATATTGCATAGTTCCCCTTTCCGGCACTTTCTTTTTTAGCCTCCTCTACTACTGGCAAGAGCTCAAAGCCAAGCAATGTTGCTAGGCTTTCTTTTTCATAGGCATCAAACGTTCCTATGTGGGAAATTGCTCCCATCTGGATTAGTTTCTCTCCGTCATAGACGGAGCCATCAAACAGTGTTCCGTGAGTTGCGATTATTCCCGCGTTGTTTTCCCTGAGGTATCTGATTAGGCCTTGAATGTCTGGAATCTCCCATCTTTTTAGCCATAAGTTGGATAGGATCACCACTCTGGGCTGAACCTCTTTAAGAGCGGTTGCAAGCTCTTCCGGGGAAACTATAGCTATGTTGTAATACTGCGCGAGGTACTCCCAGTGGTGCCTTTTTAAGAATCTTGGATGATTGAGGAATGGTTTTACTTTGTTCATTTCTTCCTTGTAATCGCTTAGATCTACGGGATATACCTCTGTTGCATTGACGAGTAGTTCTACACTCTGCGCCCCCTCCAGAAAGAGTTCTTCTCTTACAGAGGGATCCACGATGAGCACGTGCCTCCCTGAGGGATTTACGACGAAATACTTCCCAATGATGCTTTCACTTATATGCCCCTCTTTGTCTTTTACAACTACTTTGAACTCCACTACACTACCTGCTTTTTGAGCGGGGATAGTTGCTTTCCCATAAAATGTCCTTATTATTGCTGATCTGTTGTATATTCTGCTGACTATTGAATTATACATTTCCTCGTTCTCATTTATTGTGGCGGTTTTTACCGCTCTTGTTTGCCACTCCCCATAGTTTACTCTGTAATAGAAGGTGATTTCTTCAATGTCCAGATCATCAATAACATAGAAATATGCGGTGTATTCATCTCCTTCAGGTATTGAAAAGTACCTTGGGTAGGGATTTCCGAGTATTATCAAAGACGGCTGGGGATTCTCTATTAGTATCTGCCCCGCTGCAAAGTTAGATATAGTTAAAAGCAAAAACAGGGCAAGACTTAGGGCTTTCTTCATTATGGGATCACCCGGTATCATATATAGTGCGTTCATGTATTTATACTTTCTTGACTCGTAGGCTGACCGGGGATAACTTTTTATACACCAGTTTTGGATAAATAATCCAGTGAGAACATGAAGAAAATCGCACCACTATTGGTGTCATCGGTAACCCTTGTCCTTTTAGGGATAGTCGTTGGGCCAGTAGAGATGCCTTTTCGGGATATTCTGGCAGCTTTTAGTCTTGATAATTTAAGGAGGGCGTTTTTAAACCCAAACTCGCTTAGTGGGAACAGCTACATTGTCCTCCAGATAAGATTGCCTAGAGTTCTACTGGCATATCTTGTTGGGGTAAGCTTGGCTTCAGCAGGTACCGCCTCCCAAGCTCTTTTTAAAAATCCACTTGCGGATCCGTATATAATCGGAATAAGTGGGGGAGCTGCAGTTGGGGCTTCAATAGCGGCCTTGTATTTTCCCCGGTACATGGGTGTTCTTGCATTGGTAGGCGCTTTCTTGGCGGTTGTTGTAGTGTACAGGATTGCAAGGGTTAATGGTCATATTCCGGTGGATACGTTGCTTTTAGCAGGAATTGCCCTGGGATTTTTTACGAGTGCTCTAACGTCTTATCTCCTCTACGTAGGCAGAGAGAAAATCCATAACGCAATCTTTTGGCTTATGGGAACATTTAACGGAGCCGATTGGGGGGATGTTAAGGTGGTTTTGTTTTCATCCGTAGTGGGGGTTAGTATTTTGCTTTTCAGCTGGAGGGAGCTAAATCTGCTCCTTTTGGGAGAGGAGAGCATTTCAATGGGGCTTGATATAAATCGCTACAGAAAGATAGTAATTGTTGTTATCTCTCTTTTGACCTCATTTGCCGTGGCTACGAGCGGGATAATAGGGTTTGTGGGTTTGATAAGCCCGCATGCCATGAGGATGATGTTTGGCCCAAATCATAAGAGACTTTTACCCGCATCAGCCCTTTTTGGAGGAACTTTAATGGTTTTTGCCGACATACTTGCCAGAATACTCCTAAAGCCGGCGGAAGTCCCGGTGGGGATTATTACAGCTCTCTTTGGAGCTCCGTTTTTCCTCTACCTTCTAATAAAGAAAAAGAGGGGTGAGCTGTTTGGATAAGCTTGAGGTCAACGTCTCATTCTCCTATGGCGAAAAGCGGATTTTGAAGGATGTGAGTTTTTCAGCCAAAAAAGGAGAGTTTTTAGCAGTCGTGGGACCCAACGGCGCTGGGAAGTCCACACTCTTAAAGTGCCTGGTTGGAATTTTAAGGCCCTCTGGATACGTTAGGCTGAACGGTTTGGATTTGTTGAGCTTAAAGCCCAAAGAACGGGCGAAGTACATTTCTTATGTTCCGCAAAGTTCGTTTCCCGAGTTCGCGTTTACGGTTGAAGAGTTTGTGGAGCTCGGCACCTATGCAACTAAAGGGGATGTTGAGGGGGCATTAAGAAAGGTGGGGATGTGGGAAAGACGAAATGAATTTGTAACAAAGCTGAGCGGGGGAGAATACCAGCTGGTGTTGATAGCGAGGGCTCTGGCTCAGGGAAGCAGTGTTATGTTGCTTGATGAGCCGACTTCTCACCTCGATATCAATCATGCCCTCCAGATAATGAACCTTTTGAAGAGCCTCAAAGACGAGAAAATCCTTGTGGCCGTTATGCACGACCTAAATTTGGCTTTGAACTATGCAGACAGGGTGATAGTTCTAAACAAAGGACAGATACAGTGGAGCGGCAAATCTTCCGCCCTAACTCCAGAGGTTCTGGAGGGGGTTTATGGTGTAAAAGCGAAGATAGTTGATGTGGAAGGACAGAGGATTGTTGTGGCTTGGGAATGAAAAAATTCAAGGTTTTAGAATTGCCTTCAAGTTGTGAATGATTTCCTGTCTTATGTGTTCTCTGTTCTCTGGCGTTAAAACGTAAAGCTTTCCGTAGTTCCTGAATCGCTTTGCATAATTTCTGTGAACCGTCGCTAAAAGTGGTTTTTCGCTCTTAACAGCTTTTTCCACAGCTTCTGCAAACTCCCTGCTTTTGTATTCCATTGCGCCAATTTCGTCAATGATTATGAGGTCTGCGTCTTTGAGCGCCCTTTGTATTGCCAAGACTCCAACGCGGTTTAAGTCCTCAAGATTAACAACGTACTTCCCCACTCTTGGATGCCCTTCTCCGATCCATGCTAAGATTCCTTCTTCTCCTGTGTCGAGGGCTTTAATTTTAAATCCGACTCTTCTGCCATTCTCCCTAACTTCCTGCGTTATAAAGCCACCAATTTTTAAGTTGTAAGCTTTCAGCTCTTCGGCAACTCTTAATACGAGGGTTGTTTTGCCCGCTCCCGGTAAGCCGGTGATGAAGATTTTCATAAGGCTCACCGAATTATAAAAAGAAAAGGGATTTAATAATTTGGTGCCACATTCCATGGCCTTTTCACCTTCGGGACTTCTCCAACAAGCCTTTTCCTCTTCGCATTAAGCCCAATGCACCCGCACATCTCTATAACTCATACTTTTTCGCCGGCATGGTCTATCTCGTTAAACCCTATCCATTTTGTCTCGTTGCACAAAGCAAAATTTAAATCACTTGACTGAAAGGAACTAAAGGTGATGAGCATGGAGATAAAATACAAGCCCGAAGAACTTACAAAGCTCCCAAGAAGTGTGGAGTTCAGGGAGGGGAAAGTCTACATTATTGATCAGCTCCTTCTTCCAAGGGAGTTTAAGGTAGTCCCTTTGAGCACTGTTGAAGAAGTTGCCAGGGCAATAAAAATCCTCCAAGTCCGTGGGGCTCCCGCAATAGGGGCAACAGCAGCTTATGGGTTAGCTTTACTTGCAGAGAACAGCAAAGCAAAGAACAAAGAGGAGTTCTTTGATGAATTTTATAAAGCATTTGAAATACTTAGAAACACCCGCCCGACAGCGGTAAATCTTTTCTGGGCACTCAACAGGATTAAAAATCTTGTAGAGGAGCACAGGGAAGAGAACCTTGGTGAAATAAAAAGGCTGATAGTTGAGGAGGCCCACAAAATAGCGGATGAAGATGTGGAAGCAAACCTCAGGATGGGTCACTATGCGGCTGAGATTCTTCCGGAGGGGAATATCCTAACCCATTGCAACGCTGGGAGCTTAGCCACAGTACATCTCGGTACGGTCGGAGCAGCACTTAGAGTTATGTACAAAGAAGGCAAGCTCAAACTTTTGTGGGTTGACGAGACGAGGCCGGTTCTCCAAGGCGCAAGGCTCTCCGCTTGGGAGTACCACTACGATGGGATTCCACTAAAGCTGATAAGCGACAACATGGCGGGCTTTGTGATGCAGCAGGGAATGGTGGATGCGGTAATAGTTGGTGCCGATAGGATAGTTGCCAACGGGGACTTTGCCAACAAAATTGGAACTTACTCTCTGGCCGTGCTTGCGAAAGAGCACAAAATACCCTTCTTCACCATAGCACCCCTCTCAACCATTGACATGAGCCTCAAGAGCGGCAAGGAGATTCCAATTGAGGAGAGGCCTAAAGAAGAAGTTTTAACCTGTGGAGGATGCAGAATAGCACCAGATGTTGACGTCTACAACCCAGCTTTTGACGTAACGCCCCACAAATATCTCACGGCAATAATCACGGACAGAGGAATTGTTTACCCACCTTTCGAAAAGAATTTGAGGAAGCTCTTTGAATAGCGTTGGGGTAAATTAAACACGAATGGGCACAGGGTTTTGAAATGTGAATGCGGTTTTAAGGCCGATAGAGACTTATCGGCTCTTTGAATATTCGTTTGAAAGCCTTGAAGATGTGGGGAGTTTCCGTTCCCCCCGAAAGCCGGCCAATGAAGACGGGAGGCTGGAAGGTTATTCGCTACGAGTGGTGCGGGAGTTCCACCCGTGCCAAAAGTAGCGGATAATCAGAACGGTTTAAATATTCCCCCTCAATATTATTTTTGGTGATGAATATGAAGTTCTTCAGCTTAAAAACGAGGATAGCAGTTGGAGAAGGAAGCCTTAAGTACGTGCAGAGTATTGCTATGAACCACGAGAGGGTCTTGATCTTATCCAGCAAGTCAATGCGCATTCATGGGTTCTTAAACGAGGTTATGGACTACGCAGAGGAAGCTGGAGCGGAAGTTGATGTTATAGAGGGCTTACCTGCAGAGCCAAGCTATGAGGACGTTGAGGAGCTGATGCCAAGGGTTAGGGAGTTTTCTCCGGATTTGCTCATAGCCCTCGGAGGCGGAAGCGTAATAGACATTGCTAAAGCGATAAAAGTATTCTATGATGCTCCAGAGCTGAGCTTTGAGGAAATCGCATTCCTCGACAGGTTTACAAAGCCTCCCAAAGTTATTCCCAAGCTCAAGACTCCTTTGGTGGCAATACCCTCCACAAGCGGTGCTGGGAGTGAAGTTTCAGCGGCAAGTGTTCTCAAGAAAGATGGTGTAAAATACAACTTCGTCTCATTTGAAATTGCTCCAGAGTACGCTATTTTGGATCCAAGGTTGCCCAAAACGATGCCAAGGGAAGTTGCAAGGAACAGTGGCTTAGATGTTCTGGTTCATGGGGTTGAAGCTTACACAACGACTGCAGCTACTCCCTTCAGCGATGCGATGGCCATAAATGCTATAAAAACGGTCTTCAAGTGGCTTCCATTGTCCGTTAATGGCGATGAAACCGCAAGAGAGAAAATCCACTATGCGGCAACGATGGCTGGGATAGCTTTCTTGAACGCCCGTCTCGGAATATGTCACAGCTTAAGCCACAAAGCGGCCTGGATTGGTCCCCATGGGCTGCTCAATGCGATTTTCCTCCCATACGTGGTTGAGTTCAACATGAAAAGCGACTATGCAAGAAAGAAATACGCTGAGATAGCAAGGGAAATAGGATTCAAAACCGCTGAAGAGCTGGTCGAAGTTGTCAAAGAGTTTAACGAAATGCTCGGTGTGCCAAAGCTTAGTGACCTCGTTGATGAGGAGGTTTTCATGGCAAAGCTGGATGAGATGGCAGAGAAGGCCTATGCAGACCCTCTGGTCAACTTCAATCCCGTGGAACCCAGCGTTGAGGATATGAAAGAACTCTATAAAAAAGCCTACTATGCCGAGTGATTTTTAAACCCTCTTTCGCACTTTTTATCATGCATCCCCTTTTAAAAAGGGCCATAGAAGAGAAGTTCGGGAGCCTTAATGAGCTCCAGATGAGGGCTTTTGAGGAGGTTAGCTCTGGAAAAAGCGTTTTAATCGTAGCTCCCACCGGAAGCGGAAAAACCGAGGCCGCTGTACTTCCAGTTTTTAACGCAATTTTAGAGGAAAAGCTATACCCCATCTCCGTCATCTATATAGCCCCTTTAAAGGCTCTTAACAGGGACTTGCTGGACAGATTGCTTTGGTGGGGAAAGAGACTGGGGCTTAACGTGGAGGTGAGGCATGGGGATACCTCCTCCTACAGAAAGGCACAGCAGGTGAAAAAGCCTCCCCACATGCTCATCATAACCCCCGAAACCCTTGGAGTAATCCTCACGATGAAGTCTTTTCGAAAAGTCCTCAAAAACGTTAGATTTGTGGTGGTAGATGAGATAGTGGAGCTCGTCGATAACAAGAGGGGTGTCCAGCTTAGCTTGGCCCTTGAGAGGCTTGCTGAGCTTGCAGATTTTCAGAGGATTGGTCTTTCGGCAACCGTTGGGAACGAAGAGGAGATTAAGGCTTGGCTCAAGGCGGAGAGCATTGTCAAACCACCAATTGAAAAGGGTTACAAAATTAAAGTCCTCTTTCCGCAGCCCGATGAAAAAGACCTTGAACTTGCTAGGAACCTAAGTATTCCCCTTGATGTTGCCACAAGGTTAAGGGTTCTCTGGGAGATAATAGAAAAGCATGAAAGAGCCCTGATCTTCACAAACACGAGACAGTTCGCTGAGATTCTCGCTCACCGATTGAAAGCATGGGGCAAGCCAGTAGAAGTCCATCACGGCAGCCTTTCACGAGAAGCGAGGATAAGTGCCGAGAGGGCTTTAAAAGAAGGCAAGATAAAAGCCCTTGTGTGCACATCTTCCATGGAGCTTGGAATTGATATCGGGGATGTGGACGTTGTAATCCAATATATGAGCCCAAGACAGGTAAACAGGGTTATTCAGAGAATAGGCAGAGCAAAGCACAGGGCGGGGGAAGTTAGTGAAGGCTATATAATCGCCACAAACATTGAGGATTACCTCGAAAGCCTTGTAATAGCCCAGAGGGCACTTGAAGGGAAGCTCGAGGCTGTGAAGCCATATGAAAACGCCCTTGATGTTCTCGGTCATTTTGTTGTGGGACTCCTAATAGAGCACAGGAGACTGCCTAAGGAAACCCCTTTTGAGATCGCAAAGAAAGCTTATCCCTACAGGAATCTGAGGTGGGAAGAATACGGCGAAGTTTTAAACATGCTGAGCGAGGCACGTTTAATCGGTTATGATGAGGAAAGAAGCCTTCTCTATTTGAGGAGAGGGGCTTATCAGTATTACTATGAGAACCTTTCCACGATTCCCGATGAAATCAGCTACAGGGTTTTTGACATAAAAAGCGGGCGGATAATTGGCCGCTTGGATGAGAGCTTCGTGATGAATCTCGAGGAAGGGGTGGAGTTTATAATGCATGGCAGAAGCTGGATTTTGCTGGGCATTGATGGGGAGTCAAGGCTGTTGAAGGTAAGGGAGAGCGAGAGTCTGGAAAGCGCTGTGCCGAGCTGGGAGGGGGAGATGATACCTGTCCCCTTTGAAGTGGCCCAAGACGTTGGAAGGCTAAAAAGGGAGCTTCTTTTCGATTTTAACTCCGGCAGGGCTCTTATCTCTAGGGTCGATTTCAAAGATGAGGAACTTGAACTTGCCCTTTCAATTCTAAAGAAGCAGGAACCTTTGGGCAGTGACAGAGACATTGGAATAGAATCCCTCCCTAAGGCGTTAGTTATCCACGCAGATTTTGGAAACAGAGCTAACGAAGCCATCGGAAGGTTTCTTTTAGCTTTTTTGGCGACAAAATACGGGAAGGTCTTCTCCATGAAGGCGCAGGCTCATGCAATAGTTGTTAATTCGCCCTTCCAGCTCAATCCGGATGAGGTTAAGGAGTGCCTTCTCCATGATGCGAGAGCACTTCCGTTTGTTCTTTCTAAGGCGGTGAGAGACAGCCCGGCTTACAGATGGAGAATGCTGAATGTAGCGAAAAGGATTGGAGTGTTGAGGAGAGAGGCGAGAATAAGAAAAATTGAGTTGCTCTTTGAGGGGACTGTAATTGAAAAAGAAACATTAAATGAGCTTTTCCATGATAAGCTCGATGTGGAGAAGGCCGAAGAGATTTTAAAATCCATTAAGAATGGAAAAATCCGGATAAGGGGAATTTTAAGGAGAGAACCTTCACCCCTTGCTCTCCCCAACTTAAGCGTTGGCGGAGAGTTTTTGGTCAGTGGGGAGCTTGAGAAAGACGAGATACTGATGCTGTTTAAGGAAAGGCTTCTCAACACGGAAGTTGCGCTAATATGCACCAACTGCGGGTGGAAGAGCACCACTAAAGTTCTGCGCTTAAAGAACCGTTTGGATTATCTTCACTGCCCTAAGTGCTCCTCCAGAATGGTTGCCGTTGCTCATCCGATAGACGCTGAACTGTTTATTTCAGCATTGAAAAAGCTTAGGAAGGGGGAGAAGCTTGAAAAAGAAGAGGAAAGCGCCTACAGGAGATTAATAAAGGCGAGCGACCTGCTCAAGGCTTACGGTTTTGATGCCGTTTTGGCACTGGCAAGTTATGGGGTGGGACCGGATACGGCTGCAAGAATTTTAAGTCAATATAAGGGGGAAGCGCTTTTGGCTGCTCTCTTGGAAGCCGAGAGGAGGTATATAAGGACAAGAAAGTTCTGGAAAGAGTAGTCAAGTTTTCAAAAATTCCTCTAAGATGTCCAAAAACTCTTTTGGCTTTTCTTCATGTGGCAAATGCCCGCATTTCTCCATCACGACCAGCTTGGAGTTTGGGAGAATCTGATGCAGCTTTTCTCCGCTCTTCAGTGGTACTATCGCATCTTCCCTGCCGTGGACTATTAGGGCGGGAATGCTTAGAGTGCTGAGGTCTTCGGTTATATCCGGATAGCTGCTGTATTTGGTCACCCAGAAAAGCCCTTTGTCCCAGTCTTTAGCCTTCAGTGGCTTCTTATACCCTTCCCGGACTTCATCGGTAAGTTTGGTTTTGTTGTACCATGCATTTTCGAGTATGTTCTCAAGTCTTCCAACAGAAAGCCGAAGGACTAAAGGAAAGTACTTTTCTGTCCACGGAAGGGAAAATAAGAACTTCTGAAGGCGGCCCTGATTTCTTGCCTCCCATGCAGGAGCCACGAGGACAAGTTTTTCTACCCTTTCTGGGGCTTTTATGGCTACCAAGAGGGCTATCCCGGCACCGGCAGAATGTCCCACCAAAGTGGCTTTTTCCATTCCAAGTTTATTCATCAGCTCTAAAGTCAGCTCCGCGGCTCCCTCGGGAGAATAGGGATTACAGGGCAATTCTTTCGGATTTTTTCTTTCCGTGAGCCCGAAACCTGGGCGATCAAATGCCACTACCCTAACTCCTAAGTCACTTTCGAGCAGGTATCTCCAAGAAAACGTACTGGCACCAAAGCCATGCAAAAGAAGCAGGTTGCTCTCACCGGGTTTCTCCACATAGTGAACCCTTAGCCCGCATACCTCAATGAATTTGCTCTCTGGAAGTGATATCTCCTCTACGTTCTGCCCGGTGCTTGGAATTGGAATTGCATAGAGAATGATCAGAAGCAAAAAGAGGGCACCAAAAAATTTGTAGAGTGTCCCTTTCAATCTCAGCTCCTCCCATAGATTTCGTTGACCTTCTTTAAGAACTCACTCGCCTTGACAACATCTCTAACGTCTATCCTTTCACCCTTTGTGTGGGAGATATCAAGGTTTCCGGGGCCGAAGACAATCGTCTTTGTCCCGTTGTACATGAAGTTAATTGCATCCGTCCAGCTTCTCATCCCCCCGAAGTCTTCCAGATCAACTTCTTCCATGGCCTTTTTGGCTAATTGAACTATCTCTTCGCTCTCGTCAAGTTCATAGCCGTCCCATATTTCTGTGTACTCATAGCGGAGTGTGTATTCATCCAAGATGGGCTCCATCAAGTCCAGAACGTCCTCAACTTCCTGATTGGGTAAGAGCCTCGCTTCAAACCTTCCCTTGCAGAGGGCTGGAATTAGGTAGTAGGGGTTCTCACATATCAGCTCCTGCAGTCCTATGTAGGCATCGAAGTACTTCCCCTTCTGCTTGAAGGGTTCGAGGGCCTTAAGCTCCTCTATCATTTTGTAAGCTTGGTCTATGGCATTTATCCCGCTTTCGGGACATGCTCCGTGAGCTTCTTTTCCGTCAACTTCGAAGTAAGCTTCTATGTTTCCCGCATGGGCTATGTGCACCTCAAGGTCGGTTGGCTCTATTACTATTGCCATCTTTGGCTTGTAGCGCTCCATAAACAGGGCAGAGCCCATTCCGCCTTTTTCTTCATCGCTCACAAACACAACTCCGACGTTAAGGTCTTGCTTTTCTCTCTTTAGGCTCTCAAGCATCAGAAGGACGCTTGCAAGTCCACCTTTGACGTCGCTTGCCCCCGTTCCATAGACTATGTTTCCCCTAACGAATGGTTCCGCCCTTACATCTATCGTATCCATGTGAACCTCAAAGAAGAGCTCAGCCTCGGGGTTTACGACGAGATCGATCACCCTTCCATCGCTCTCTATGTGGACGTCATAGTCCAATCTGTGGAGGAACTCCATTATGTGCAATGCAAGGCGGTCTTCCTGCCCTGAGGGGGAGGGAATCTTTAAAAGCTCGACCAAAATTTCCTTTGCTCTCTCGGCTTTCATTTGGCTCACCTAAATAAAACTTAGTACTTTGACTTAATAAATACTGTGGGAAAGGAAAACTTTATTTGCTAGTCAGATTATCCACCCTCAGGCGATGAAGAGATTCATCCCTCCTGACGGGAGCTTTAGGATGAAGAGGCGGTCCCCCCTCGAGCCTTTTTGAGGTGATTGCGGTGATTCCCATAGAAATCCCACCAAACACGGTAATGCTCAAAGGAGAAGGGTATGATTCAAACATCTATTTGTTTCGAGACCGGAGAGAGGGTTTGATAATCGACACTGGCACAGGGGTTTACTGGCACAGGTATTTTGAGGTGCTTGACAGAGAAGGCTATCTTGAGGGTTTAGAAAGGGTCACGATTCTAAATACGCATGAGCACTTCGACCACGTCGGAGGAAATGGGAAGTTTAAGGAGTTTTTGGAGGAGAGGGATATTGAAGTTTTCTTTGCTGCCCACACTCTCACAGCGGAGGCTATTGAAAAGGGAAACGACTACATTATTCTCTCATACGCCTACGGGAGAAGATTTACACCGCATAATGTTGATATGAGACTTGATGATGGAAGCATTTTAAGAATCGGGGGCAGGGAGCTTAAAGTCATCTACACTCCCGGCCATACTGCAGGAAGCATCTGCTTATATGAGCCGCAAGAAAAAGTTCTTTTTACAGGGGATACCGTGTTTAAGGGCACGGTTGGAAGGACAGACTTGCCCACGGGGAGCTTTGGAGAATTAATAAGAAGCCTGAAGAAGCTGGAAGCGCTGGATGTTTACATCGCTCTACCCGGACATGGAAAGCCTATAACAAACTGGGAGGAGAATTTTAAGCTAATTAAAAAAGTTTTGGGGGCCTTTGAGTGAGAAAGGGCTTCGTTAAGGAGGTTCTGGCAAAAATTAAATACGACCCAAGGGAGAACGAAGAGGACTATTACATAGTTATCGAGCATCGGGGAGCCTATGGAGACATCAAAAAAATTCCCGTTAAGCTGATAACACTTGGCCATGGCTACTTCTTCATTGAGGATACCCAGATTCCCTATCACAGGATTCTGGCCGTTGTTAGGAAAGATGGAAAAGTCGTCTGGAAGAAGAGGGGCTTAGGAGATGATGTGAAATTCCGAAGTTAGCACGCCCTTCTCACTTTCATTAAAGGCTTTTAGATCCCCGGATATGACCACATAGCTTTGGTTCACCATCGCGTAGTCTTTGAGGTAAGTCAGTACTTCAAAGAGCTTTTTAAATCCAAGCTTTGCGTTCAGATGCTCTATTCCCTCTATAGCTAAAATGGAATTTCCACGCTTTAGAAAGTCAATCATGAATCTTTTTGCCTCATCAAACCTGTCTGGAGAGATGGAGCCGACTGTTGGGATGTTTGTTAACCAGTATACCTCAACGTTGCCCCTAAACAATTTTTTAACCTCTTCCGGGGAGTCCCTTGTTATCACTGCCACCCTATACTTATCAGTGAAGTTCAAAAGGAAGTAGCGTGCCTTAAATTTTGTAGAGAATATGTAACCACCCGGAGCGAGCTCCTTCAACTTGGTCTCATCTTCGGAAAGTGCCAGCAAAAGCTCATAAAGCTCTCTCAGCCTGTTATAGTGCTCCCCTTCAATGTGAGAGAGTGCAGAGAGGGTTGATTTCATGCTGTCATCTTTTATTATCTTTGACAGGATTTCGTATGTCTCTTCCATGCATGTTCTTAAAACTCTGAGATGCTCCCGGAGGGTTTTGAACGATTTTGGAACTTTTCTGTGTTGAAAAAGCGACAGCTTAGTGGGTTTTGGTTCCTCCCCCGGATACAGCAGTTGGAATTTTTCATAAAGCTCGTTTTTCTTTTTGAGGTTTTCCTCTGAGAATGAAGAGAATAGGGTCTTAACGCTCTCCAAGCTGCAGCCTTCAGCAAGTTCCCGATAAAATTTGGCTTCATATTCCTTGTTAGAAATCAGGAAGCTCAGAATTTCCTTAGGGGGTTTTTCCCGGAGGTATCTAATAACTTGATCCTCTTGGACGATTTCTTCCCACTCCATTTCACCTCCCATAATCTTTGAGGGATTGAATAGAAAAACTTTTCTATCCTCTGCTTTATGATGGGAGGGGGTTCAGGTGATAGATGCTCATGCTCATGTGGAGATGTTTAAAAAGGAAATCCCTGCTATCGTTGAAGAGAGCCAAAAACACCTCGATGCCATAGTGGATTCCATAACCGAATACCGGAAATTCCACGTATGGAAAAGCTGGGAGCTTCTAAGGCCATATTTTGGCTTTATATTCCCAACCTTAGGATTTGCTCCAAACGAGGCAAGAAGGGGCAACTGGGAGAAAGCGAAGAAAGTGGAGGGATTTATACTTAAGCAGAAGGATGAAATCGTCGCCGTTGGCGAGATTGGGCTTGATTATTACTATGCCGAAACGGAAGAAGAGCGAAAGAACCAGCGTGAGATATTCATCCATTTCCTTGAGCTCGCTGCCGAGCTGGGCAAGCCCGTTGTTCTTCACGCGAGGGATGCTGAAGGGGAAGTTTATGAGGCGGTTCAGAAAAAAGGCCTCCATGGCTATTTCCACTCCTACACCGGAGACGTTGAAACGGCAAAAGAAATTGCCGAAAACGACCACTTTATAGGTATAAGCACGGGAGTGGCTTTCATCCCCGAAGTGAGGAAAGTTGTGGAGGCTTTGGACGTTGAGAACATTCTCGTTGAGACCGATGCTCCATATATGAGTCCTTTCAAGGGCGAGAAGAATAGGCCTTATTATGTGAAGTTCGCCATTGAGGAAATAGCTAAAATAAAGGACATGCCTGTTGAGGAGGTAGAGAGAATAACCCACGAAAACGCTGTTAGGTTCTTTAAGCTGGATCTGAGGTGATTCCCGTGGAGGAAGTTGAGAAGGTTAAGGCATTGTGTAAGGAGCTCAATGAAGGACATCTCCTTAAGGCTATTGATTCCTTCGTATCCCTTCAGAAGGAGCTCTCGAGCAAAAAAGGGGAGGATTTCATAAACGTTTCCATACTGGGCTTTATCGAGGGGATTCTGGTAAGTCTTTCAAGAAAGCATAAAAACGAGAAAATAGGCGAGCTTTTGGAGGAAGTTAGGACAAAAAGAGCAGAGCTGGAAGAGAAATTCAAGAAGCCGAGAGTTCTGCTCTTTGAAAATCTCTGATCAGCCCTGGCTGTACTCCTCATTGCCATAGGGCTCGGGATAGGCTTTCATCACCCCCGTTATGGGTTGGCATTTTTGGTTTTAATACTTTTCCTCAGTAGAAGTCCTTGAAGAGTTCGTCCTCCTGCAGATAACTTCTCCTTAGTTTGAGGGCAGTTTTTGCCTTTTCAAGCTCTCTTCCGAGATAAAAAGCGTGTCTGGGCGAAATTTCAAAGTGCTCCAAGATTGTGTCAATTATTGCGTTTGGTTCTTCCCCAACCACTGTCAGAAGCTGTTTGGTGCCTTTATGTGCTATCACCCATATCTTCTCATCCCTAAGGAAGATTCTGAAGTAGATATCCTCAAGCTTTACGCCTTTTTCCTTGGCATTCACAATGGGGGATTTTACTTCATAGGCAACACTTTCGCTTTTCTTTTCTTTTAAGAGAAGTAGATCAAAGCCAAGATCCTTGGGAATCTCAAAGAACATCATGTCCAAAGCCCTTCTTAGCTCCTTGACGCTCCCTCTGCACTTAGGACTCACCTCCGTGGTGAGGAGAAGTGAGATGTTCAGTTCCTTCGCAACTCCCGCCAATAGGGCGTTAATTCCTACGCTGTCCGCGTCTATCATCTCAACAACATTTCCAACTCCGGCTAAGAGAACATCCTCCCCATGCTTTTCTCTGTAGAGCTGGAAGGCCGAGATGGAACGGGCTAAATTGGGCACATGCTCAAGGATCAAGTCTGCGATGACCCTTTTATATCCAAGGGAGAGTGCTTTCTCCTTAAGCTTCTCCAAGAATTCAACCCTCTCTTTGGGATTGACGGGGAAATAGCCTTTTTCTTGGTTAGTTGGAATCAAAACGACGGGTTTTTCGGTTATCATATCCTCAAGGTTGCTCTCATCAACGCTTAAAAACAGATCCGCAAAGTCGAGGGCTCTTTCAAGTTCTCTTGGGTTTAGGGAATCGAAGCTTATCGGAACCTCATAGCCGGAGCTTTTTAGGACTTCCCTGAGTTCTGGAATTATCTCAGCGAATTCAGGGCTCTCTTCCCCACTCACCATCCCCAGATCAATTATATCCGCTCCACTTTTGAGGTAATGGAGGGCTTTATTAAAAAGCTCCTCGAAGCCGAGCTTTGGGGCATCTACGATTTCGGCTATTATTCTCTGCGGAAAGTCAAGTCCGACGGGCAGATTTCCTATAAGGAAGTTATAGGGCTTCTTGAGGGCTTTTTCAATGTATCTCTTGTTTTTTGTCCGGTTTTTGATGTCTTCGACTTTCTTGAGGGCATCTACTTCAAAAAGATCATCGGCGGGGATTTCTCTGCTCAGCTTGAACCCTTTTTTAACTGCCTCTATCACTTGAGGAATGTCGTAAGCGTTTCTCGGGCCTTTGAACGTAGGAATTCCAATGGCATCTTCTATCTCCTGGGCTGAGCCCCTCACGAGTCCGGGGATTAGTATAAGGTCATAATCCCTTATACGGGCTTTTTTTAAACAGTTTGCAATCATTCTTGGAGTGAGAAAAGCTGCCACACTAACGGGACATACAAAGACATCGCATCCTTTCCCGTACTTCCTAACCAGAGGCTCCGCAAGGATTCCCGTGACGAGCAGGATTTTCATGTTATCATTTTTGCATTTCATGGTTATAAATCTCTCTCAAAAGGTTTATTAGAGCATTGGTTTTCAATTAATCGAGGCAAGCTTATGATCGTGGTGGAAAATCTCACCAAGAGGTTTGGCGAGAAAACAGTGCTCAGGGGGATAAGCTTTAGGGTTAATGATGGCGAAATTTATGGGCTTTTAGGCCCCAACGGAAGCGGGAAATCGACCACAATGAAGATTCTGGTTGGTATACTCAAACCTACTTCTGGAAGTGTAACTATAGAGGGCATTGACCCTTTAAAAGATCCGATAAGGGTGAAAGAGGTCGTGGGATTTGTGCCCGAAACCCCTGTTCTGTATGAAAGCTTAACGCCAGAAGAGTTCTTTAATTTCGTTGGAAGCGTTAGGAGAATTGCTAAAGAAAAGCTGGAGGAGAGGGTTAACTATCTTGTCAAAGCCTTTGGGATTGAGGAGTACCTCGATCAGTTTATTGGAACGCTGAGCTTTGGCACACAGCAGAAAATTTCTCTCATCTCTGCCCTGCTTCACGACCCACAGGTTCTTGTTCTTGATGAAGCTATGAACGGCCTTGATCCTAAAAGTGCCAGGATATTAAGGGAGCTTTTGCTCGAATTCAAGGAAGAGGGGAAGAGCATAGTGTTTTCCACTCATGTGTTGCCCTTGGCAGAGATGATATGCGACAGAATTGGACTTATCTACAGGGGAGAACTTATTGTGGAAGGAACAATGGAGGAGTTAAAAGAGAAAGTTCATGAAGAAAACTTGGAAGATATTTTTCTCAAGCTGACAGAGAGCAAAGAAGAAGTGGAAAATATTTTGCAGGCTCTTAAAGAGGCTTTATAGGTGGTTTTATGCTGGAAATCCTTTATCGCGAGCTTCATTACCAGATAGCAAAGAGAAACCCTCTGGTAGCAAACGATGAGAAACAGTTCCAAAAGGCAATTAAAAATGCGATGAACATTAAAAGGAGCATTGGAGTTCAGGTACTTGGTTTCCTTCCATTTGGCTTGTTGATGGCGTCTACCTTTGCTTTTACCAATGAGAAGCTGGTTCTTTCTTCTCTAATGGTATCCCTCGCGTTGATACCGTTTGTCTTCGCGATGTATGTTACCGCGGTGCAGACCTCTTACATCCTTTCGGTGGGGTTGTTTGAACCTTTAAAGCTTCTCCCGCTAAAAATGGGCTCCAGATATCTCAGCGGTCTTTTGCTTCTTGAAATCTCCCCCTCCCTCGCTGCAGTTCTCCCAAGTGCACTCTTCCTTATGGTGAAATATCCTTTATCGGGGCTTTTTGCAGTCCTCTGGTTGCTGCTGGGGTTATTTTTAGGACACACACTTGGATTGCTCTTGGTTAACTTTTTTTCTCTCAGGATACATCAAAGGGCAGGAAAGGGGCATTCTTTGAAGAGCTTTGCCAGGGTTGTGATGTTTCTGCTTTTCATAGGCATGTTCATGATGATGAACTACCTTCAGTACTACATAAGGAAGCACTCTGAACAGGTTGCTGGAATAGTGGAAAAGTACTTTATTGCGTATCCTTTTGTCGTCTCCTCTATCTTTGACCCTCTGCGAAGTATGGCACTTTTTCTTGCTTATTTGAGTATCTTTGGACTCGTGTATCATTTAACCCTCAAAGGAGTATGGAAAAAGATTCTCGAACCTCCTGTGGTTTCGGAAAGGAGGGGCGTTTCAAAGTTTAAAGCATCACCGAAGGGCAAAGTCCTAGCTCTGGTTTTAAAAGATTTCAAGATATTCGTTAGAAAACCGGCGATGCTTGTAGCTTTTCTTTTCCCCATCTACGTAATTTCCCCAACGCTTGTATCTGCACTTCAGAGGGGGAATTTGGGATTAGAAGATCTCTTGCCTGTGCTTTTTATGATTGGGCTCTTTTCCGTTCCGGGCGCTGATGCAGTTCTCAAAGTTGAGGGAAAGAATCTGGACTTTCTCAAGACACTCCCCGTAAAAAAGAGAGACTTTGTCATTGCAAAAGTTATGTCGATGGCCCTTATCCCGACTTTCTTGGGGCTTTCCTTAGTAACTCTCGGCGTTTTTTATGACTCAGGGGCTTTTGTTTTATTGCCCTATGCTCTTTTCCTTCCGTTTATAGCCTCCTCCATAACGATGCTTTATTTTTTCAGGTATAAGGGAGAAGAGATTGGTATTCCCGAGCTTAGATGGCCGCAGATAATCCTCATGTTCATAATCGTTGGTATGGTTTTCGGCATCATCATCCTTCCGATTTTTGTAAGCTTTAATGTAATTGGGAGTGAGGTGATAGCCCTTGTGACGTCTTTAACTCTGGCATTCCTCCTTGGAAGGCTCAGCAGGTGATGTGGAATATCCCCAGTGTTTTTCTCTTCTTCCTGAGCTCGTTGAAGACCTTTACCGCCTCAGGAGTGGGCTTTTCGATTACTTCTTTTCCCTCTATTAGCTTCTTGCTTTCTGGAAGGAGTGAAAGCATTCCATAGATGCCCGTTCCGACAATGAGAACTTCGAAGTCTTCTTTTAAGTACTCCTTCAGCTCCTCCGGGTCGAGCTTGTGGCTTGTTCCGTGTTTTTCTTTTGAAATCCACTTTTTACGCTTCTCGATTTTTCCTGAGGGGTAGATAACGATGTCGTGAGAGTATTCCTTTCCATTCGCGCTTATTCTCCCAAATTCGACTTTTTCTATCATTCCAATCACCTAAAAACACGGAATGCATCTTCTATAATCCTCTCGTGGTCAAAGGCAAGCTTTAGTCTCAATACCTCATCAAGGGCGAAGGCTCTCGCTTCACTCGCATCGTCTCCCCCTTTCAGCTTTCCCTTTCCTTTGGCTAAGAACGCTATTGTAACCGTATGTCCCCTTGGGTCTCTCTTTGGATCGCTGTAGACACCTATAAGCTCTAAAAGCTCAACATCCAGCCCGGTTTCCTCCTTTGCCTCCCTTATGGCAGCATCCTCTACTCTCTCCCCATACTCCACAAATCCTCCCGGCAGGGCCCAGTAGCCCTTATACGGCTCATTGCGCCTCTTTATGAGCACTATTCCGTCTTTGTGCAGTATTACGAGGTCTACGGTTAAGCCTATGCACCTATGAATCTCCGCTTTAACCTCGGGATATTCCCTTTGTATGAGCTTTTCTATCTCTTCCTTGATTGGGGTTATGTTGTATCCCTTAGGGGCTTTTAGGAGGAGGACGTATCGCTCCATACAATCACCTCGGCCAAGTCCCTTCTCATCATCCCTCAGCGTGCTGACGTTTCCTCATCGGTGTTTAATTTTTCTACCTTTACGAATTTAGCCTTTTCCATGGCTTCAGCAATGGGGAAGTCAATTGTTCGTCTCTCTAAAAATGTTGCCGTAAAGGCATTCGCCCTCTTTAGGGCTTGAATGAAGGGGCACTTTACGTAGAAGTAGGCAAAGCTTGCCAAAAGAACGTCTCCGGCTCCGGTGGGGTCTTTTTCATCTATTTTGAGGGGGTAATAGATGTATCTCTCCCCCCTATGGTGGGCAAATCCACTTTCGGAACCGTTCGAGACTAAAAGAACATCAAGAGCATTGGGGTTCAGGTTTTTCACGTGTTGGAACTCATTGACGTCTGCATGAACAACATGTGCATTTTTTAAAAACTCCTCGTTTGTCTCTTTTAATCCAACCCTGCCGTTTTTAAAATCTCTGATAAACCCTTGAATATCCACGGCAACTTCCTTGGCTTTTACAAGCTTCAGGGCATTTGGAGGAATCTCATTTGCAACTGGGTTCAGCAAGATGATGTCAAACTTTTCTTGGGGGATTTCATCAAGGGCGAAGGGGTCAGCCTTGGAGAGGAGCTTGAGCTGTCTGTTCTCTTCTTCCCGATAGAGGAGTTCGTAAGTTGTGCTTTTTTCAGAGGGAATTATTATCGTTGATATTCCGTAAGATTCGAGCTCTTCGAGCCATTCAAAAGGGAAGTCCTTTCCGATTTTAGTCAAAACAACAACTTCGCAGAACTTTGAGAGTGCAATGGACGAATAATATGCTCCGCCGCCAATTCTCTCGGTTTTTCTTCCATTTTTTACTATGATGTCGTGGGTTAAATGTCCAATCACTAAACATCTCATTCATCTCACCGTAAGGTTTAATTAGGTAAAGTTCCTTTTTAAATCGATGCCCATGTTTGAAGGAGTTTTTGTTCCCCATATAACCCCGTTTGATGATGAAGAAGAAATAAATGAAGAAATGCTGCGCGATCTCGTCCACTACTTTGCAGACGCTGGTTTAAACGGCTTAGTAACTTTGGGGAGCAATGGAGAGTTCCCTTATTTGAGCTTTGAGGAGAAACTTAGGGTTCTTAAGATTGTGCGGGATGAGTCTCCAGTTCCGGTTATAGCTGGTGTTGCGGAGAACTCTACCAAGGAAACGATAAGGCTTGCGAAAGAAGCCTGGGATATAGGGGTGGATGCTCTCTTAATAGCCCCTCCGTACTACTTCAAGCCTGACAAGAGGGAGCTTTTCGCTCATTATTCCAGAATTGCCTACGAGGTGGAGGCTCCAATTTTGCTCTACAACGTTCCAAAGTTTACCACAATCAACATAGATCTGGATGTAGTTGAGAAGCTTATGGAGGAGCACTCCAACATCGTTGGTATAAAGGATTCAAGCGGGTCAATGGGAAGAATAGCGGAGCTTGTAAGGAGGGTGGGAGATAAGGTGAGCATCTTAGCGGGAACCGCGGATGTTATGTATCCTTCGTGGATTTTGGGAGCACATGGGGCTGTT
Organism: Thermococcus sp. 2319x1; assembly: GCF_001484685.1. Lineage (NCBI taxonomy): Archaea > Methanobacteriati > Methanobacteriota > Thermococci > Thermococcales > Thermococcaceae > Thermococcus > Thermococcus sp. 2319x1. The sequence goes on from NZ_CP012200.1 coordinate 1,270,014, forward strand.
GTGGCGGTTGCAAACGTCGCTCCGAGGCTTTGTGTCGAACTTTACAACGCATTTCTTGAGAAGAAGTATGAGAAGGCAAGAAAGCTCCAGCTCATGATAAACCACCTCAATGAAGTTCTCGTCAAGAAATACAACCAGATAAGCGCGATAAAAGAGGCCATGAGAATGCTCGGCTTTGAAGTAGGTTACCCAAGGATGCCTGCTTTGCCCCTTGATGAAAAAGCCCTTGAAGACATAGAAAGGGCTTTGATTGAGGTAGGCCTTTTGTGATACACAACTTTGTGAACAACCTATGGTTTAAAAAAGAATTAAAAACTCCCTTCTGTAGTTTTGATTAGGTGAGGAAAATGTGTTTAGCAATGCCCGCTAAGGTAGTTGAAATTAAGGATAACGTTGCGATAGTCGATTTTGGCGGAGTTAGGAGAGAAGCGCGCATAGACTTTGTGAAGGACGTTAAAGTTGGCGATTACGTTATAGTTCACACGGGATTTGCCATTGAAAAATTGGATGAAAAGGCCGCCCTTGAGAGTTTGAAAGCTTGGGAAGAGGTCATGAAGCTCGTGGAGGAGTAAATATGGAACTCTCGATCTTTCAAGATAGAGAGTTAGCTCAGAGAATCCTCCAAGGGATAAGACGGGAGGCGGAGAGAATAGGCAGGGAAGTAAAGCTGATGCACGTTTGCGGTACTCATGAGGACACTGTGACGAGAAGTGGAATAAGGTCTCTCCTTCCTGAAAACGTTAAAGTTATGAGCGGTCCCGGCTGTCCGGTTTGTATAACTCCCGCCGAGGACATTGCGGCAATGATGGAGATAATGCGCAAAGCGAAAGAAGAGGGAGAGGAGGTCATTCTTACCACCTTTGGAGACATGTATAAAATCCCCACAGCAGTGGGGAGCTTTGCCGACTTGAAGAGCGAGGGATTTGATGTTAGAGTTGTTTATTCGATTTACGATTCCTATAAGATAGCACTCAAAGAGAAGGACAAGTTAGTGGTTCACTTTTCTCCGGGGTTTGAAACCACAACTGCTCCCGCTGCGGGCATACTAAAGGAGGTCATAGAGAAGGGAGTAGAGAACTTCAAAATATATTCAGTTCACCGCTTAACTCCTCCAGCGGTTGAGGCGTTGATTAGACAAGGGACGGTTTTTGATGGGCTTATAGACCCCGGACACGTTTCTACAATAATCGGCGTGAAAGGATGGGAGTACATAACAAAAGAATACGGAATTCCCCAGGTGGTTGCGGGATTTGAGCCGGTTGATTTTCTCATGGGAATATTCATGCTCTTGAGAATGATAAGAAAGGGAGAGGCAAAAATAGAAAACCAGTATACAAGGGTTGTAAAATATGAGGGCAACGTTGAAGCTCAGAGAACGATAGAGGCTCTCTTCGATGTCGTTGACGCAAAGTGGAGAGCTCTGGGTGTAATACCAAAAAGCGGGTTGGAGCTCAAGAGCGAATACAAAGACTATGAGATAAGAACCTTTTACAAGGTCAAGCCTCCGGAGCTGCCCGATCTGGAGAAGGGATGCATATGTGGGGCTGTGCTTAGGGGACTGGCGTTGCCGACACAGTGCCCCCTCTTTGGAAAGAAGTGTACTCCAAGAAAACCGGTTGGGCCGTGCATGGTTTCCTATGAGGGAACGTGCCAGATATTCTACAAGTATGGAGCACTCTTTTGATTTTTGCAATTTTTATTTTCGATATTGCTCGGGGTTAGAGAGGGGCTCGGAGGGTGTTCACGTCATCATTTCTCAGCATGCTTGCTAATCGTCATCGCCTGAAGTAGCTACGCTTTCTCTCTTTTAAAGCTATCTCCAAAACGTGAAACCTTATGCTAGGAAAAATTTTTATGCTTGTAAAACAACCTTTCTCTGATTCATACGGAGGTGTTGTTATGATTAAAGCGTCAAAAAGAGCTATGAGTATTGAGTACGCTATAAGGGATGTTGTTCTGCCGGCAAGGGAGCTCGAAAAGCAGGGAATAAAAATCATCAAGCTCAACATCGGCGATCCCGTGAAGTTCGACTTTCAACCTCCAGAACACATGAAAAAAGCTTATTGCGAAGCAATAATGGAGGGTCACAACTATTACGGAGACAGCGAGGGAGATAGAGAGCTTAGAGAGGCTATTGTGGAGAGAGAAAAGAAGAAAAACGGGGTGGATATTACCCCGGAGGATGTTCAAGTTACAGCTGCCGTTACCGAGGCATTGCAGTTCATCTTCGGCGCGCTCATCGATGGAGGCGAAGAGATACTAATCCCCGGGCCGAGCTATCCGCCATATGTTGGACTTGTGAAGTTCTACGGCGGTGTTCCCAAGGCTTATAGAACAATTGAAGAAGAGGGCTGGCAGCCTGATGTAGATGACATGAGGAAAAAGATAACCGAAAAAACGAAAGCAATAGCCGTTATAAATCCAAACAACCCCACTGGAGCCCTATACGAAAAGAAGACCCTTCAGGAAATAATTGACCTCGCTGGAGAGTACGATCTGCCAATAATAAGCGATGAGATTTATGACCTCATGACATATGAAGGAAAGCACGTTTCCCCGGGTTCATTAACTAAGGACGTGCCCGTAATAGTCATGAACGGTCTCTCAAAGGTTTACTTCGCAACGGGGTGGAGACTGGGCTATATGTACTTTGTAGACCCAGAGAACAAGCTTGCGGAGGTTAGAGAAGCAATAGGGAAGCTCGCAAGGATAAGGCTCTGTCCGAATACGCCAGCTCAAAAAGCGGCAATCGCTGGCCTTAGGGGCCCAATGGACTACCTTGAGGAATACATGGCAAGGCTTAAGGAGAGAAGGGACTACATCTACAAGAGGCTTAATGAGATGCCCGGAATAAGCACCCAGAAGCCTCAGGGAGCGTTCTACATCTTCCCCAAGATTGAAGAGGGACCATGGAAGAGCGACAAGGAGTTCGTTCTTGATGTCCTCCACAATGCCCATGTGCTCTTTGTCCACGGCTCTGGATTTGGCGAAGGTGGCGAAATGCACTTCCGTTCAATATTCTTAGCTCCGGTTCCAGTGTTGGAGGAGGCCATGGACAACCTGGAGAAGTTCATGAAAGAAAGGCTTGGGTGATCTTTCTTCTTTTTTATCCTCCAGATACTACTGGAATTACTTCGACGTAGTCGTTGTCTTTAACGGGATCATCTTCTAAAGCAACTTTTCCGTTCACCTTCGCTATTGCACTTTCCGTGTTGAATCCAACAGCCCTAAGGATGTCTTTGACTTTCATTCCCTTCTGATACTCCAGCTCTCTCTCGATTTTTCTTCCGATTACCCTCACTTTTATCATGAGCATCACCGGAGAAAAATCCCTGTGTGGGTTTTTAACTTTGTCGAAAAACTCTTTAAGTTTCTGAAGGATATACAAACGTCGATGATGGTCGAGGCCCGGCACTGAAAGGTGATCCAGGATAAAGGAGAAACTTTATAACTCCCGAACTCTATTCGAGGTTTGGGGGAGACTTCATGATACTTCCACTTGAGGTGAATACTATCGGAATGCTTACGCCGAGAGTAGGAGCTGTTCTGCTGTTTTTGTATGCATACTCAAAAAGTAAGCGAAAATCTGCTCTTTTCTTTGCGCTTTCGTGGCTTTTCGCAATTCCAACAGCAACGTTTGGGCTTGTTAGCATAAAAATCGAAAACGCTTTCATCTCTTTGGCTTTTGCTCTGTTTAACCTTGCTCTCTTTTCTATGCTTAAAGAGGAAGCCAATGTTCCAATCCCTCGGATTGGATTCATAGTTCAACCCCTTGTTATAGCCCTTTTTGGCATAGCAGAGAGCATTATTGAGAGAAAACCAGAGGATGGCTACATCTTTGGAGGACTTTTGACGGTGATAATCGGTGCCGTAACAATAGAGGCCCTCTCCCCTTATTATGGTAGGGATGGAAAATTATTGGGAATTACGCTAATGGTTTCGGGTGTTGCCTCTGCAGTGTATCCAAGAGTTGTTTTATCTCCTCAATTGTTGACCGTAGGTCAGATAGCTGCTTTGGCGGTTGGTGCGAGTTTGTTCTACTTTTACTACAAAATAGTTTTCAGCCCGCGTTTTATCAAAAGGTATGGGGCAGAGAGTATTGAACCCCTCGAACTTGGGGGAGTCCGCATCCTTTCACCAGAAGAGTTTAAACAAATTAAAACACAGTTGGAAGACTATCCAGTTCTTGCTTTTCTTCGGAACTTAAAGCCATCTGAAAAGTGGAATTCCTTCAGCTTCACTACCATGGAAACGCCAAATAGGATCCACCCAACTGACCTGTACAAGATAACCGACATGGTCAATAGGTACATCTTCGAGACGAAAAAGAGCAATCTTAGGGGGATTGTGTTGATAGAAGGCCTGGAATTTTTGAGGTTGTACAATGAATTCCCTTCAATAGCAAAGATGCTGAGCGCAGTTAGAGACCACGTGATTTCCAACAATGGAGCTCTTGTAGTTGTTGCGGATAAAAGTGCCTGGGACGAAATAGAATGGAACACATTGCGGAGGATTTTAGAATAGAGCAGACCTATGGCGGACCGGCGGGGATTCGAACCCCGGACCCTCGGCTTAGGAGGCCGATGCCCTATCCTGGCTAGGCTACCGGTCCACTCCCGTTTCCTATCCTCTCTCACTGGCTTATAAATCTTTTGTTAAATAAAATTGTTTAACAAAAATCAAAGGGTATTTAAACTTCCCTTCAAAACTTTCTCCGGTGTGGCTGATGGTGGATGAGCTGGACAGAAAAATAATCTCTATTCTTCAGGAGGATGCTCGGCTCTCTTATAGGGAGATAGCAAAAAAAGTGGGAGTTGCCGTGGGGACGGTGTACAACAGAATAAAAAGACTTGAAGAAGAAGGTATCATTAGGGGATTCGCTCCAAAGCTGGATTACGCCAAACTTGGCTATGACCTTACGACGATAATCGGGGTCAAGGCTCAGGGGAAGAGGATAATTGAGATCGAGAGGGAGATAGCAAAAGACCCCCATGTTGCCTGTGTCTACGATGTCACTGGAGAATACGACATAATAGTAATCGCAAAGTTCAGGGGAAGGGAAGACATGAACAGGTTTGTCAAGAAGCTTTTGAGGATAGAGGGTGTGGAAAAGACTTACACCCATGTTGCAATGGACATAGTGAAGGAGGATTTAACGCTAGAGGTTTAGGAAGTTCCTCACAAATCTCTTCGCCAAATTTTGCAAAGTCTCAGCGGGTAACTTTACTTTTTCCCCGTTTTCCGTGCCTTCAAATATTAGTGGAATTGGGCTCAGGGTTTCTATAACCTGGAATTCCTCGTTTTCGTTTAGCGTTGCCTTTAGAACTTTTCGGTATTCTTGAGGGGTTACAACCTTTATAACGCCGTGGAGCACCAATCTCTCCCCACACTCCTCTTCACTGCATACAAAATCGAACTCCTCCCCCAGCTTTGCCTCCACCATTATGCTCTTCCCGGCTACATTGTATATCATAAACATGTCTTCGTTCTCGAAATTTTCCATATTAAGTCCTCCAGATAAACAATAAAGGTTAAAGCCTTACCATAACGTCCACGGGGATGTTGTATTCCTCTTTTATCCTGTTTATTGCATTGCCTGCACTTATAAGGAAGAACATTCCTGCCGGTGTTGCACTTGCCTGCCTGCACATCTCTATAAGGGCCCTCTGGGTTTCTCCGCTCCTCACAACGTCATCAACTATTAGTATCTTCTCTCCCTTTTTAATTGCCCAATATGGCAAATAAAGTGTCATAACGCTTCCTGAAGAGCTTGAGACATAGTTTACCTCGTAAAACTTTTCCACTCCAACTTCCTTTTTCTTCTTTGCGTAGACGACATCCACCCCAAGCTCGTTTCCAATATGAACTGCCAGGGGAATGCCGTCCGTAGCTGCCGTTAGTATCTTATCTATCTCCATCTCCATGTACTTTGAGGCAACGCTCTCAGCAATAAGGCTCATCAAATCTGTATCGCTGAGAATCTTCAGGTTATCAAACAATCCATGTTTATCAAAAACTATTCTCTTCTTAACTTCCTCTTCAAGGTTTACGTAGGGGGAGAGAACCGCTATTAGTTCCCTGGCACGCTGCGTGCTTGGAAGGACTTTTCCCCTCACGTATCTGTTGAGCACCGTTATTGGAAGTCCGGTGATTCTTGAGAGTTCCTCATATGTGTAGCTCTTTTTTAAAAGCCTTAAAATCCTGATGACACGGAGTTTCTCTTTAACTGCCTCTATCTGACTCAAGCTCCCACCTCCTGCTGGTGGAATAATATTGACAAGAAAATGTATAAATAGGTTTCGGTTTATGGTCAAATTATAAGATCTGCCGGTTTATTTTGATGATTGGAGATTCCCATTTTCTGCCGGTATTCGGATATTACCTCGCCAAAATATCTCATTGCAAAATCCAAATCTATAGGGTCTCCCTCTGGATGGTTGACCCCTTTACAAAATGAATCTTCCTTTACGTACACGTCTATAAGGGAGCCATGCTTGACCAGGATAAAGGGATACAGCTTACACGCCAATGGTCTTTTGGAGTAAATCTTGCACTTTCCATCTTCTCCAAGGAAGACACAGCCATCGTCAAACGGTCTCTTCCTAAGTCCGTATCCCAGAAACTTGTCCCCTCTATAGAACATCTTCTCATAATCCACAAACTCCCACGCGTTAAATCCCAAGTCCTCTATTCTTGCTATATCCTCGTCTCTGAGGGGTATCTCAAGGTTTATGCAGCAGTTGGCACACTGAAGGCATTTAAATTTAAAAGAAGGGTCGCTTTTAATTTGCAGGGTTTCTAAATTTATTGTCGCTATCCACCTCTTCTCCACCTTTTTATCACCTCAGCTCCCGTAAGAGCTTGCTATTAGTGTTTCGGTCATCTCTATTTCTCTTATTTTCCTTAAAATCTCGTCATGGAAGCTGTCTAATTCTTTAATGTTCTCAATTTCAACCCGTATAATTATGTCGTATTCTCCATAGACTTTGTATATCTCCTTCACTTGGGGGATGTCCTTCAGCTTTTCATATACCAGGTCTTCATTTCCGGGCTTTACAATAATTAAAACAAATGCCTCCATCATATGCCCAACCCCCCAAAGTTAAACCTCTTGGCCATCTTGGCCAATTTCCTTTTATCCATACCCTTAAAGAATTTTTTCATCTGCTTGTATTGGTTGAGCAGTTCCTTTACATCTTTTGTGCTAGTGCCAGAGCCCCTTGCTATTCTCTTGATCCTTGAGTAGTTTATTATCTCGGGGTTTTCGAGCTCTTCTTCAGTCATGGAATCCATGATTACCTTGAATTTTTTCAGTCTCTCTTCACTCACCTTAATTACTTCATCCGGGATAGAATAACCCATTCCCGGGATCATTTTCAGTATCTGCTGGAGTGGCCCCATCTTCCTCATAGCCTCTAACTGGGCGTACATGTCTTTGAGGTTAAACTTCCCCCTCAAGAACTTTTCAATGTCTTCTTCTCTGAATTCAGTCTCCTTGCTAAGTTCCTCGAACTTCTCCAGCAACCCTTGAATGTCCCCCAATCCTAAGAGCCTTGAAACAAAGCGCTTCGGATCAAAAGGTTCTAAGTCATCTATCTTCTCTCCAACACCGATGAACTTTATTGGGGCTCCCGTTGCTACAACAGCGGAAAGAGCCCCTCCACCTTTTGCCGAGCCGTCCAGCTTGGTTACAATTATCGACCCTATGGGAGTTGCCTCCTTAAAAGCCAGTGCCTGGTTGTACGCTTGCTGTCCAATTGTTCCGTCGATTACGAGGATGACCTCATGGGGGCTTATAGCATTGCTTATTTGCTTCATCTCTTCTATGAGTCCTTTCTCTTCCTTGTGCCTTCCTGCCGAGTCCACTATTATCACATCTACACTCTTCTTTTTGAAGTACTCCACTCCCTCTTTAGCAAGCTTTACTGCGTCTTTTTCTTCGGGGTCTCCAAAAACCTCAATTCCATACGGCTCTACGAGCTGTTTTAGCTGGAAATAAGCACCCGGACGCCAGGTGTCGGCACAAACCAAGCCTACTTTATATCCATGTTTCTGGAAGTATCTCGCAAGCTTTGCCACGCTTGTGGTTTTTCCCGATCCTTGGATGCCAACCGTTAAGAGAATAGTTGGCTTTTCCCTTATCTCTATGGGCTTTGCCTCCTTTCCCAAAAAATTTGTCAGCTCTTCGTAGACTATCTTGATTACGTGTTCCTTTTTGGAAACTCCGGCAGGTGGCTTTTCTTCTAAAGCTCTTTTCTCAATTTTCTTGGTGAGATCAAGGACGAGACGAACGTTAACATCACTTGTAAGCAGAGCCCTCTGAATGTCCCTAACCACCTCTCTCACAAGAGCTTCATCAACGGTACTTGCACGCGCAAGTTTTCTTAGGGCGTTGTTGAGTGACTGGCCGAGCTTGTCTAATACCATTTTTCTCCACCATATGTAAAGCCCTCTGGAAGTTTATAATCCTTAGCTCCTTGATCTCTGTACTGATGCGTTCATTTAAGAAAAGAAACCCTTGGAAAGTTGCTTTGATTGCTCTTATATGTACATTAAACTTTGAACACCGTCATTCGACCATTTTTCTGAGAGTTTTGTATTTTTTTGCTCATCTATAGCTAAAAAAGGGCTGAAAATGTTTTTAAAGGAAATTAATTTATTTATATTCGAGAGAAAGCTCAAAAAAGAAAGGAGGTGAGAGAAATGGAGATGATATTAAGACTTTATGATTACCTTTACATGAGGGAGTTCGAAAAGAGAAAAAGAAAGCCCGTAGTTGAGGAGCTTGCACTCCTTGAACATCTATACTAATTCCCTTCCTTTAGTTTCTTTTCCGAGAACAAGAATGTCTAAGGCTCCTATAATTGAGATCACAGCAATTACAAGCACAGCCACCCCAACTGTTGAAGTTTCCATAATTCTTCCCGCCAGTATTGGCGCCAATCCTCCTCCAATTCTTGCCATTGCCCCGGCCCATCCTGTCCCGGTTCCCCTAACTTCCGTTGGATAAAGCTCTGGGGTGTAGGCATATATAGCTCCCCATGCTCCGAGATTGAAAAAGCTGAAGAGGATCGCGCTTGTGAGTATCATGTAAACGTCTCCTGAACTTGCATAGTGGTAAAACATGACCCCAGCCAGGCCGGAGAGCAGCAGATAGGTGGAGAGGGTTTTCTTCCTTCCTACCCTCTCGAGAAGATAAGCGGCGCTCCAGTAGCCCGGAAGCTGGGCTACGGCAGTTATTATAAAGTATTGAAAGCTCTTGAAGACTGTTATCTTCAGGGTTGCCGCTAAAAACCTTGGAAGCCATATGAAGAATCCATAATAAGCAAAGGCTATGCTGAACCATGCAATTGAAAGCATTAGCGTTATTCTGCCGTACTTTTTCCAGAGCTCCACTATCGTTATCTTTGCTTGTTTGCCCTCTTGCACCTTGATCTCTGCTTTTTTCCCAAGTATTCTTTCTATAACCCTTTCAGCCTCTTTTGTTTTTCCTTTAAGGGCTAAAAACCTTGGAGACTCTGGAAGCCAGAGTATTATTGGGAGCAACAGCAATACGCTTCCTCCAAACAGGAGAATGCTTCTCCAGCTGGCTTTTAGTAGGAGTGCAACTATTCCAATTATTATAGTACCAATGGCCCAGAAGCTTTCTAAGATAGATATCATAGCCCCCCTAATTTTTGCGGGCATGAACTCGGCAAAATAAGAGCTTGCAACCGGCAGAGATCCTCCTAAACCAAGCCCAACTATAAACCTAAGTGCTATAAGCTGATTCAAACTGTTGGCAAAGCTACTCGCAATGCTTCCCAATCCAAAAAGCGAAACTGTCAAGGTTAAGGCATTTTTCCGCCCTATGTAGTCGGCAACCGCTCCGAAAAACCACGCACCGAAGAGCATCCCCCACAGTGCTGCAGAGCCCATTGCCCCAAGTTTGCTCAAACTTCCCTGAAACGCCGGTTCTTTGCTTAGTAAAGGAATCACAAAGCTCACAGAGAGGGTGTTTATTGCTATGAATGCCCATACCGTTCCGAGGATTGCCAGAAGGGTGTAATGAAACCTTCCGAATTTTGCCTTATCTATTACCTCCATTGTCCTCACCGAACAAATGTTCGGTTAATGCTTTTTAAACCTATTGCAGACCTTAATGAGGTATGAAGATCCACTATGAGTGTTTCACGTGCATCGCGAATCAGTGCCAGAGGATAATTGAAATGAGCACAGAAGACTTAGCAAAAAGAAAGAAAGCGGCTGTTTTCTGTGCAAAGCTCATGGGAAAGCTTGAAGAAGAGTCTATACCTGCGATAGTAGCTAGCAAGATATTTTTTGATCTCTACGAATTCCTTGGAGTTCGTGATCCGTTTAAAGCCTACAAAGAATCTTCCAATAGGCTGGCGGAGAGAGTCTTGAATGAGATTGAAGCCATTATGGAAGTTGACCTTAAAACGGCGTTAAAGCTTGCAATAGTGGGTAACGTGATTGATTTTGCCGTTGGATACTCCCCGGAAAAGATTGAAGAAGACATAATGAGGCTCATTAAAGAAGACCTTTACATAGACCGCTCTGAAGAGCTCTTCAAAAAGCTTGAAAATGCCAGAGTCTTGTTGTACCTCACAGATAACTGCGGTGAGATATACTTTGATAAGCTCTTCTTGAAAAAGATTCAAGAGAATTTTCCTCACTTGGATATCTACATTGCTGGAAAAGAAGCCCCGATAATAAACGATGCCACCGTGGAGGATTTAAAAGCGGCTAAATTTGATGAGGTTGGGACAATAATTTCAACGGGTTCTGGAATTGTGGGCATCCCCTTTGGAGAAGTTTCGGAGGAATTCATGGAGATTTTTAGAAGAGCGGATGTCATCATAGCAAAAGGCCAGGGGAACTTTGAAACTCTCAGCGAGATTGGGGATAGGCGTGTTTTCTATCTTCTAAAGGCTAAATGCCGCCCGGTAGCGAGGGAGTTAGGGGTGCCCCGGGGAAGCATGCTGTGTATATAGGCATTTGACGATATTATCTTTGACAAGCATCGATTAGAAAGGCTTTTATACTTTAAAGTTGTATAATACGGTGGTGATACCTATGCCGACGATGATTAAAAAAGATTTGAAGAAGTTTATGAAGGAACTAAAACTCCATTACGACGATGTCTGGCATGTTCCCTCAAGTGAATATCTTAAGAAGCCCGATTTTATTGTAGTGGACCCCAAAACTGGCAAAAAGATAAAAGTAAGCTTTGTCTCATTGGACGATGGTGAGGTTGTCAGTGTAGTTTATGATGAACTCAGCTGATTCGTTTTTTGACGAACTCCTTTCCGACTTTTGTTTTATGAGTATAAAATAAAATTGTCAAAATGGTTAAATATTCCTTATGTCCAATTTTTTGTGATGATGAAAGATGAAGGAGAGCACAATTAGTGATATTTTCGATCTCGTCGGTATAATAGCAGACCCGAAAATTAGGGCACTAACCTATGCCAATATTGGAGTTGAGCTTTTCCGCATGGGCAACGAAAAGTACAAGGATGCCTTTAGAAAAGCATTAGAGACCGCAGAGGAAATTGAAGATGTAGCTGAGCTCGCTTTTTTGCTTATTCAACTTGCCACTTATCTTGGAGAGACAAACAAAGCCACCGCTGCGAGGGTTTTTAATAGAGTTCTTGAACTTGTTGAACGCATGCCTTCTAAAGTCCGGAACAGAGCTCTGGAAAAGATGATAGAGGCAGCATTAAAACTCAAGCTCTATGATTTGGCCGTTTCCTATGCAATGAAAATCAAAGACGGCAGAGTGAGAAACAGCATGCTCATTCCAATTATTAGAGGTTATCTTTCTGAGGGCCAGCTTGCTAAGGCAATCAAAGTTTCAAAAGAACTGCTTGAAGAGCCCTGGAGCTCTATGGCAAAATCGGAGATAATAAAGTACTACATTAAGGGCGGAGAAGTCATGAATGCTCTGGATATCTTTAACACCGTTGAGGGGAACAGGGAGAGGTTCATCAACGAGATCATAGAAGAGCTTATTGATTTCCAAGAACACGTTTCAAAGTTCTTTGAACTTTTAAAAGAGGAAGAGCGGGTAAGTGCTGCAAAGAAATTGCTCGACATTCTAATAAAGTCCCCGAGGAGGGGGTACATAGAGCTGGTGGAGAGAATTGCAGAAAAAGTGCCTGATGAAAGCGTGCAGGTAAAGGTGGTTTCATTTTTAACGAGGGCTGGTGAAAAAGAGAAAGCGTTAAAATACGCAAACAAAATACAGGATAGCTACCTGCGCTCCTTGGCATTTGGAGAGATTGCCTTGGGTTACCTAAAGGAAGATGATTTAGATAAAGCCATAGAGACCGTAAAAAACGTCAGAGACCTGAAATGGAATTCAAGGCTTTTGGCGGAGATATTGATTAAGGTGCTAAGGCTTGCCGCCAAAGAGGAATCTGAAGGAGGACATTAACTTTAAATTCTTTCTTCCAACTTTTTCTGGTGATGCTTGTGGTGAGGATAGCGATAGTAGGTGGATCCGGAGTTTACGATCCAAAGCTTCTGGAAAACGTCAGGGAGGAGAGGGTTGAGACTCCTTATGGGGGCATTAGGGTAAAAATTGGGACGTACAAGGGCGAAGAGATTGCGTTTTTAGCAAGGCATGGAGAGAAGCACAGCGTTCCGCCACATAAGATAAACTACCGTGCCAACATATGGGGTTTGTATAAGTTGGGTGTTGAGAGAATACTCGCAACCTCGGCGGTAGGCTCTCTAAACGAGACTATGAAGCCGGGAGATTTTGTTATACTTGATCAGCTAATTGATTTTACAAAAAACAGAACTTATACCTTCTACGATGGAGAGGATTCGCCCCATGAAAGGAAGTTCGTTGCCCATATTGATTTTACTGACCCTTACTGCCCAGAGCTTAGAGAGGCTTTAATAAGGGCTGCTAGGGAGCTAGGTTTTAGCTATCACCCAAGGGGAACTTATGCTGCCATGGAGGGGCCAAGATTTGAAACAAGAGCGGAGATTAGAGCGTTGAAAATCCTTGGTGCTGATGTTGTTGGGATGACCCAATCTCCTGAGGCGATTTTGGCTAGAGAACTTGAGATGTGCTATGCGAGTGTTGCCATTGTTACCAACTATGCCGCTGGCATAAGTAAGACCAAGCTCACCCATTCGGAGGTTGTGGAGCTTATGGAGAAGAAGAGTGAGGAGATCAAGCTCCTTTTGATGAAAGCTGTAGAGTACATTCCAAAGGTCAGGAGGTGTGCATGTAAGGATGCTTTGAAAGGTGCTACCGGTTAATTTTTATTTTTGGAGTTAGAGTGATGAGATTGATCCCAAAACTTAGCTTGAAGATAAAACAGGGTCTCCACTTGAGGTAGCAAGGGTTAACGATTATGTAATCAGGACGGCCTTCTTTGAAGGCGAATACCACCGGCATAAGCACGGCAACGAGGATGGTTTTTCTATGTTTACAAGGGGAGGATGGGTATTCAGCTAAAGGGTTTTCCGGAGATAGTTTTGTATATAGTTTTGTATGAGGGGACATTGCAGTTTGAACCCGCGAGGTTTAATAGTAGAGGAGATTGAGCTAATGGAACTCGGCTCGACAAGAAACGAAGAAGTGCGGAAGTTTTGGAAGAATCGAATAGAATTTGGTGCGGTGGCCGGGATTTGAACCCGGGCCCGCGGCGTGGCAGGCCGCTGTCCTGGACCAGGCTAGACTACCACCGCACAAGCCCGGTAGATAATCAATTGCAGACGCTTTATAAATTTTTCGCCAAGGTATTTTTAAATTCCACCGCTTTCTCTGACCCTTTTCCTAACGTTCGGATCTCTATCCGCTATCCTTTTCAATGCTTCCTCAAAGCTCATCCACTCGGGAACCTCTTCATTGAGATAGATTCCGGTTCTCCCAATTGAATCCCTTCTGGTTAGAACCTTCACCCTCTCCCACACTATTTCCATGCCCACTCCAAGAATTTTTGCAACCTCGCTCTCTCTCCCAATGACTTCCCTCTCTATGTGTCCTTTTTCTGTTGGAACTATTAGTATTAGCTTTTTGTTAACTCCCGGCACCCGGAGGTTTGTTTTGAGCCCCCAGAGATCAACCATGCCTCCCCATTTATAAAATTCGATCTCTCTATCCTTGGGCTCAATAAGGGGAAACGTTATCGTAGTTTCTTCGTCGATTTCAATATGGCCTTTTATTAGGTGCCAGGGAGTGGCCATAACTATTCTCCGCTTTTCAAATGGAATCCCCTCCAAGCTCAGCTCGATTAAAAAGCTGGGAACTTTATATGGAATAACGATGTCAATGTCGCTATCTTTCCTGACGTCTCCCCTTGCCACGCTTCCGTAAACATGGGGCTCAAACTGAGCCAGTCTCTCCATTATCTTTAGGGCTTTTTCACGTTTTTCTTTTAAGATTCTCCATCGCTTGGGTGAGTACACAACTTCCCTCTCGTCCCACACTCTGACGACCTTTTCTCTTGGCATGATATCCTTTTTGTCATTGTTCTTTTTAAATTCGATCGGTAATCTTTAATAGGGCAATGTTTACTCTTTAGGAGGAGGTGGAAAAATGCCCGTTGTAGGTGTTAACATAACGAAAATTGAAGTTGAAAAGCATGGGGGGATAATTGACAAGATTGAGGTGAATCTCTCTCCAAAGATTGAGGAGGTTAGATTGGGAGAAGTAAAAACCCCTTCTGGGAAAGTAAATGGCATTGAGGTGTTCTTCACTTATCAGATCGGATACAACCCTGAGATTGCGAGGGCGCTAATAAAGGGAGCGGTATTTTATCTGCCCCCCAAGAAAGAGCAGATAGATGAAATTCTTGATGGTTGGGAAGAAGAAAAGAAAATCCCTCCAGAAATGTTTGCGGAGATAGTGAACTTTGTAACTAATGAAATAACCCCCCTGATAATGGTAATCTCCAAAGAAATGAGGATTCCTTATCCGATTCCTCTTCCGAGAGTAGCCATAAGGCAGCAGACGTGAGATTGCCTCTATCAAAACTCTTATAAACTCTCTTTTCCCTCCTTTTTTGGTGATTGTGATGAGAGGGGATTTACTTTGCTTTGCCAAAATCAGCGCTTCAGGTATTTAACGCTTTAGAGGACAAACCAATATCCTCTAAGGAGCTTGCAAGAAAAACAAACCTCTCTGAAAGGACTGTTCGCTATGCCCTGAAGATTCTTAAGGAGAAAGAGCTTGTTGAAGAGATATTTTTCTTAAGGGACGCAAGGAGGAGGGGCTATAGAAGAAAAGCTATTCTGGGCTGAAGCCTTCTGCTTTCTGTAGTCCTTTTTTAATTTCTGGATATTTCGTCTCGAAGATGAGCTCTGCCAGTTCTATTGCCTGTGCATAAGCTTCTCTCTTTGCATAGAAGTCCATATGCTCAACAAGTTCTAGGTAGTTTCTGCTTCTTTCCTTAGCGGCCAGATAAAGAAGAAGGGCTTTTCTTATTCTGTATCTATGTTCTAGCGTTGTTTCCACTTCCAGGAGAAGGTCTTTGTAAGCTTTTAAGCCTTCCAGAATCTTATCAAGAGCGAAGAAGGATTGAGCAAGCATTAGTAGGGTATCTCCAAGTTCCCCCATGAAACCCTTTTTTCTGTATTCTCCCGCGAGCTGATAGAGCATTTTTGTGGTGTTCAGACCTATCAGCTTTGTTCTTTGAGAGTTCCCTGCCAATAAATATGAATACTCAGCGTTAAGAAAAGATTTTGAAGTATGGTAGAGATTTCCATTGGCGTACCATTCCCTTCCTGCTCTCTCGTAGTTTCTTCCTGCGTTCTCCATAAGTTCCATGAAGTGTTCATCATAACCAAAAACGTCCTTGACGATAAAGGCGAGCTTGAAAAATGTATCTCCCGCTTTTTGATATTCTTTCTTGGCCACAAATACTTCTACCCCTTTTCCATAGAGGTCAAGCAAAATACTTGCCATGTCCTCAATACCAGCTGAGTCGTTAATTATCCTGTAATATCTGTATGCTGCTTCATAAGACTCAATTGCCTTTTGACTTTTTTTCTCTTTTATGTAAGTGTCGCCCATGGATTTGTACATTACGGCAAATTCCTTTGCATATTTTTCAAATTTGTCTTTCTCACCGAGAATTTCAAATATCCTAAGGATGTTTGAACAGAATTCGTTAAGAAGTTCTAAATTGGGGTCCTCAGCTTCGACCTCTCTTTCCAGAATATCCAAATAATGATACGCACTCTTAAGGAGAAAAGGTCTGGCATCTTTCAAAGCCTGTGGATTGGCACTAAGAATGAGGTCTCCAATGTACCTGTAAATCCGTGCAGCATCTAAAATTCTTTTTTGTTTTTCATACTCTCTCGCGGACTTTATAAGAAGTTTTATACCGGTTTTCAGCTCTCCCTTAGTCACCAAGCTTTTCCCAGATAGTTCAAGCTCGTCCGGGCTGGACCTTATTATACCGGTTATCAAAAGGGTCACCTCATCTGGTTTTTAGCAATCACCTATTCCACTCTAGTGTATTTAACTCTTTCTCCGATGAACAATAGACTACATTAAAACTCGAAAAATTTTCGAAAAATTAAACCCGTATCACTCTATATCCAGCCGCTTTCTTGAGTCTATTCATCACAGCAAGCCCCAACCCTCTCTCTTCAATCCCTTCAGCCAATATTATATCCACTCCAGACTTGTCGAGTTCTCTGAGGGCTTTAAATAAATTCCTTGCTATCTCTTCCTCGCTTTCCCCTATGTTGAAATATGCGTCTGCCTCATAGAAATCCCCTGTGGCCATTACACCAACCTTCATACCCTGAGCTTTGTACTCTTTGACAAGCTCCTTGATCTTCTCTTTAACCTTTTTACGCTCTCCTTCGATGACTATAACCTGGGCCTCTGGGGCGTAGTGTTTGTACTTCATTCCGGGAGCTTTTGCCAGCTTTACCGGTTTCCCTTTTACGGCTGGATGAATCTTTATTTTTCCGATTACCCTTTCTATTTCCTCAAGAGGCAAACCGCCGGGTCTTAGAAGCATCGGGGGCTCTGTGGTTAGATCTATTACCGTTGACTCCACCCCTATCTTTGTCTCGCCCCCATCTATTATGCACTCTATCCTTCCATAAAAGTCATCGGCAACGTGTTCCGCTAGAGTTGGACTTGGCCTTCCGCTTATATTGGCTGAAGGAGCAGCAACCGGTCTTTCGCTTGCCTTTATCAACGCAAGGGCAATCTCATGAGCGGGCATTCTTATCGCTACAGTTTCCAATCCACCTGTGGTTGCATAGGGGACTTTATCCCCTTTGGGGAGCACTATTGTCAACGGCCCCGGCCAGAACTTCTCTGCGAGCATTTTAGCTTTCTCAGGGACTTCTTTTGCAAGGTCATGAACCTGATCGAATTCAGCTATATGGATTATTAAAGGATTATCGGGGGGCCTCCCTTTTGCCTCGAATATCCTTTTGACGGCGTTTTCATTTAGAGCGTCTGCACCCAGTCCATAAACCGTCTCTGTAGGAAACGCAACAAGCTTCCCCTCTCTAATAAACCTGGCAGCTATCTTGATTTTTCCCCGGTCAACGCCTTCCCGCATGTTTATCACTATCGTCATGTCCCTCACCCAAAACTTCCGTGTAAACCTCTTCAATTCTCTCAGCGACTTTTTCCCACGTGTACCTTTCACCGATTCTTCTTCCGATTCTGCCCATTTTTAAAGCTTTTTTGTTGTCGAGCAAAAGCTCCACCCTTTCAACAAGCTCGTCAAAGTCTTTAAAGAGATACCCATTTTTTCCATCCCTTATGAGCTCCTTTATCCCCCCAACGGCCCTTCCAACCACAGGCACGCCAAGGGAATTCGCCTCAACTATCACAAGTCCAAAGCCCTCTCTCAAGGAGGGAACTACCAACATTTTGCTCTCCGCCAATATGTTTTCAACATCCCCTCTGTATCCCAAAAACTCAACATTTGAGGGCGCCCTGCTTTTCAGTTCATCCATCAGCGGACCCTCTCCAACTACAAGGAATTTCTCAGTAGGGAAATGCTCCGCAAGGCGTATAAAAGTTTCTGGATCTTTGTAAGGGGCTAAGGCTCCGATGAACGTGATGTATTTTCTTGCTGCTTTCTTTGAGTTCAATTTTCTTATGCCGTTTGGGATAACCTTTACCCTTTTTGCTCCGAGGGAGAGGGCTTTTCCCTTCAGGTAGTGGCTTACGGCTATTATTGCGTTGCTTTTTGATATGCTCTCTCTAACGAAATACCTGCCCAGCGGAAGGTTTGACATGAAGTCAAGGTCACTTCCATGGGCCGTTATGATTAAGGGGATTTTTAGCTTCCTCTTTGCGAGAACTCCTGCATAGCTGGTTGTTCCGAGGTAATGAGCGTGGATGAGTTCAAAATTCAGCTTTTTGTGGAGCTTGATTATCTTTAGAAAAGCCAAAAGGGCAAACAAAATCCCCCTCAAACCAAAGATTGGGGGCACTTTAACCTGATAAACGGCGTCTCTTTCGAAGTCTCGCGGGATTATCGGGCCGTAAGTTAAAACATAAACTTCATGCCGCTTTCTAAGCTCCCTAACTAGGCTATCGGTGTGATTTGCGACCCCTCCCTTATGGGGAGGGTAATGCCCTACCATCAAGATTCTCATGGATAAAAAATGTAGAAGAGAGGTAAAAAGCCTTTCTATGGTCTGCCCCTACCTTTTCCACTCGGTGGATTTACTGGGAGGTTCTCCTTTATTTTGCCTTTTCCTTGCATAAAGGCTTCCCTTAACATGTTTTTGGCATCTTCGATGAGCTCCCTAGCGGTGTCGTAATCTCCAGCCTGTATTGCGACTTTTGCTGCATCTATCTTCTTTTTTATTTGAGTTACGTCAATTCCAGCCTTTTCGAGAACTTTTATTTTAACTTCGAGTCTGTATACTTCCTTTTCGAGCTGGATGTCAACCCTCGCATGAATGACCTTCTGCCACTCCTTGCTGGCCAGCTTAATCACGGCCTCTGCGTGAGCCTTTGCAGCTATTGCCTGTCCGTAAGCTTTTCCGTAGTTTCCTTCATTGTAGCTCTCGTTTGCGATTTGTATTTTCTTTTCGGCAATTTCAATTAGTCTTTTAGCGGCCGGAACTGGAAGATTATCGAGCATTTCTTTTGCCGTTTCAGTTCTGTTGATAGCTAATTGGATTGCTTCCCATGCCATCTCGGCTGTCACAGTTACGTTCTCTTCGGTTATGTTTCCATCTCTAACCCTCTCTCTAATGCGCTCTCTTATTTGTTCAGCCGTTCTGTTATTCATTAGTTGGCTTTTGAGTATTATCACGTTTCTAGTTGTGAGCAGGACGCCAATTACTTCAGTTGTGTTTGTTAGATTGTCATCCACGTATAGGATAAACTTCTTCCCTTCTATGCCTTTAGCTTGTTTTATTGCCCCCAGGTCTCTCCCGTGGGCGATGACAATCTTAACGTTTTCAAAAAGTCCTGGATATTCTTGGATGGCCTTTTTGAGTACTTCTAAATTGGTTTCGTACCTGTTTTCACCATACCACCTAACACATGAAACTCCTAGCTCGTCTAGGTCCGTTTCGTAGTCTTTTGGCACGGCATCGGGCCCGCCTATTATTATAACTTTGTCTGGGGCATTCTCCATAATCTCTGCCGTGATATTGGGATCATACACTCCCCAAGTCGTTACCACCACGCTTGCATTTAGCATTTTGGCAAGCTCCTCTGCAAGCGTTGAATCCGCCTCGTTGTCACTTACAAGGATTACTATTGAAAGGCTCTGTGCCTGTGATAGTGGCATCATGCTCGCTAAAAGCAAGGCACCAAACAACAATGCAAACACTTTTTTCACCATCATGGCTTATCACCTCACTTTATTATAGTGAAAAACCTCTATTTAAGCTTTTTTCATGAAATCGTTTTGTTTTGTCTCTGTTTGTTTATTCAAATGCCATGAAAACCCTTTTTGACTTTGTGAGGGTTAAAAAAAGTTTAAAACCGTTTATGTATGTTCAAAAACCTCATAGAAGACTTTTTCAGCAAATTGAGTTAATGTCATTCCTTCTTTCTTTGCTATTCTTTCGAGAATCTTTTGTGCATTGCTTCCGTATTGGCAGGCTTTCTTTTCTCTGTATGCGACGTCTCTGGGTAGGCCTACTTCAAGGGCCACTTCCCTCAGGATAGCCTTTCTTACCCCATTTTGGATTTTGTACTCTAAAGGTGTTCTCAGTCCCCCTTTAACAACGTTGAGATCCAAGAACGGAAACCTTCCTTCAACACCGTTCAGCATGGCAATTTTGTCGTCTCTGGCAAGGTTCCTTTCCCCCATCTCCAAAATATCTTTCTCCATTAGCGAAGGATCCCTAAGGTATTTTGCGTACCCTCCAAAAAGCTCATCGGCTCCCTGACCGGTTAAAAGAACTTTGGTGTTGTCCTCTCTGGCCAGCCTTGTTGCGAAGTAGATCGGAATTCCTATCGCAAGGTTCATGGGGTTGGGCTCTTCTATGGCGAACATAACTTTTTCAAGAGAGTTTTTTACGTCATCCATGCTAAACACGTACTCCCTAAGCTTTAAGCCGAGTTTTTCACTAACTTTTCTTGCCCATTCCAGGTCTTGACTCCCCTCTGCTCCCGCCGTGTAAAGGATAACATCTGAGTATTTTGAGGCAAGAAGGGCTATTAAAGAACTATCCAGCCCTCCTGAGAACAACACCCCTACCTTTTTTGCGCTCCTGATTCTTACTGCATATTCCAGGCTTTTCCTTATGCTTAGCTTTGCCCTCTCGTAGGAAAAAGGTGCCCCTTTTAGCTCTGAGAGTGTAAAGAGCTGAACTCGTTCAATGCCCTTCCTTGATATTTTAACGAGCTCTCCTGGATTTACGGGGATTGCTCTTTCTCCTATGCTCCAGAGGACTTTCTTTTCTGAGGCAAAGAAGCCGTTCTGAGAATAATAGAGAGGCCTAATCCCAATTGGGTCTCTAAAAAGGTAAATGTTCTCTTTATCGGAAAATGCTATTGCATAATCTCCGTTTAAGACTCTCATTAAGCGTTTCACGCTCTCAGCTATGGAACTGCCCTTTTCAATTTGAAACTCCAAGAAGCGCAGAATCACTTCCGTATCGACATCACTCTCGAATTCAACCCCTCTTCTCTCTAAAAACTCCCTTATTTGCCGGTGATTGTATATCTCTCCGTTATGAGCTAGGACAAAGTTGTTAAAAAACGGCTGGGTAAAGCTCTTTGAACCTGTCATGGCTAGACGGCACTGGAGGAGTCCTATACTGCCGTCTGGAATTTCACCAATTTTAGAAAAATCTTCGCTCTTCAAAACCCCTTCATTGGTCCACACACCAAAAGAATCTCCCCCCCTATGTTTTCCAGAGCGCATCATTGTTATGAGCTTGGGTTTTAGATGCCTCCCTATCCCTCCCGCGATGAGGCACACTACTCTCACCAGAACCTCTTGTTTACCCGTCAATAAAAACCTTCCCGGTTTCTTCCTAAAGAAGGATTCATTTTAGGAAAAATTTCTTGAATGAAAGTTCTGTTCTCAGTTTTTCCACTGAACTTATGTTAGATCCCCACAGGTGCAGTAGTGTTCATAGGCTAACGTTTCAAGTTCATCAAATCCACTTCTCGTTTTTGCGGATAGATAGAGCACCCTAACTGGCGGCGAAACTTCGGGCAGAAATTTACATAGCCTGTACGCCAAAAGCCCCTGCGTTGAACTGTCAAGCTTTAAACGAGCTGAGAGATATTCAACATTCTCCAGGTACCTTTTTGTCTTCCCCAAATCTCTGATAAGGTCTATTTTATTCAGAGCAGGCACAGTTGTTGCACCAAGCCGAAGGTCTATCAAAAGGGCAAAAAACTTAACAAAGCAGTAATCGTGGAGGTTTCTTAGTATCGTGGGGTCAAATAAGTATACAACAAGCGGACTTGGGAGATTTTCCATTAGCTTAACCCCAAACTCATGGAAGAGAAACGTTTCCATCTGGCCCGGGGTGTCGATAAGGACGTAATCGTTCTCTTTTTCCAGCCTTAGTATTTTTTCAACGTATTCGTTGAGGTAGTCCATCAAAAAGTCATAACTTTCCACAATAGCCCCATTGGGTCCGTAACCCTTTTTCATAAGCTCTTCTACTGTTACATGCTCTCTAACGTCTACCGCCGGGATATAGGGGAGGTTCTTAACCCCTGTATCCAGATTTACATACGCCACTTTCTTCTCGTTCTCTTCCAAAAACCTCCCAAATTCTCCTGTTAGAGTTGTTTTTCCGCTTCCAGCGGTCCCAACGAATACCACTATCACTCCAGTCACCGCTGGTCTCTTTCCATCCCTATAAGCCTCTCCGCAAGCTCGAAAAATGCTTTTGTGGCTTTTGAATTCGGATCATACACCACCACGGGCATTCCTTCCAGCGTCGCTTCCCTAACTTTTGGGTCTTCCGGGATAACTGCCAAGAGCGGAAACTCCATAACTTCTTCAGCAGCTTCCGGGGGTATGTCGTTTTTATGTCCACCGTACCTGTTGAGTATAAACCCCAAAACCTCTCGTCCAGCCTTCTTCAAGACTATCCCCACTTTCATTGTGTCGCTGAGGCTTGCTATTTCTGGGTTGGTCACCAGAATAATCTCCTCCCCGCTCAGCATGGCACTCATGGCATCTATTTGCAATCCAGCCGGACAGTCTATAAGGATGTAATCAAAGTCCTCCTTTAGCTTGGGGATCACCTTTGGTAGATTTCTGGGGTCTGCTTTAGCAACGTGCTCCCAATCTACTGCAGCCGGAACCACGTACACGAGCTCATACCGGGTGGTATGGACAGCTTTTCTTATGTCCTCCTCTTCAATTAAAACATCGTGGATAGTTCTTCCAGCATCGTCCAGTCCAAAATGCAGGCTTAGGTTTGCCATAGTCAAGTCCGCATCAACTGCACACACTTTTCTCCCCAACTTTCCCAGAGCAATTGCGAGATTTGCTGTAACAGTAGTTTTTCCGGTACCACCTTTTCCGGAGGCTATTGAGATTATTCTCCCCATGGTCATTCCCCACTATAATTCTCCTAAACCTTTATGAACTTTTACCAAAAGGTTATAAGTGGAGAGACCAGCAATGGGAAGGTGAGAAAAATGAAGGTGTTTGTTGCGGATACGAGCGTTATAGTTGATGGGAGGCTCACTCAGTACCTCAACAGGATTGACGAAAAGGTTAAGGTGATTATTCCCGAAGCGGTTGTTGCTGAGATTGAGCATCAGGCGAATGAGGGCAAGGCTATAGGGCACACTGGGTTGGAGGAGTTAAAAAAACTTAGAAAACTTGCCGATGAAGATAAGATCCTTTTAGAATTCTACGGTGAAAGGCCAGATCTATGGCAAATTAGAAGGGCAAAAGCTGGGGAAATTGACCACATGATAAGGGAAGTTGCCAGAGAGCTTAACGCAATCCTTATAACCGGTGATCAGGTGCAGAGGGACATCGCCATAGCCAAAGGCATCGAGGTAATCTATCTCGAAAGCAGAAAAGAGGTTAAGCACAGACTTGAGGACTTTTTTGATGAGCATACAATGAGCGTTCACCTTAAAGCCGGCGTAAAGCCACTGGCAAAGAAAGGAAAACCCGGTCAATGGAGGCTTGTTCCCATAAGGGATGAGGAGCTTACGGATGAGGAGCTTGAGGAGATAGCGGATGACATAGTCGAGAGGGCTAAGAGAGATCCGGAGTCGTTTATAGAGCTTGATGAACCCGGGGCCACTGTTGTTCAGCTGAGGAACTATCGTATAGTCATAGCAAAGCCCCCGTTTGCCGATAGAATAGAGATTACCGCTGTAAGACCGATAACCAAATTGAGCATAGAGGACTACAACCTCCCGGAAAAACTCTTAGAGCGTTTAACCGACAAAGCCGAGGGAATACTTATAGCCGGTGCGCCCGGAGAAGGGAAGACAACTTTTGCACAGGCTTTAGCTGAGTACTATGCCTCCATGGGTAAGATAGTTAAGACAATGGAAAAACCCAGAGACCTTCAGGTTAGTGAAGAGATAACCCAGTATACGGCACTTGGGGGAAGAATGGAAAAAACCGGGGATGTGCTCTTACTGGTCAGGCCGGACTACACCATATTCGACGAGATGAGGAAGACGAGTGACTTCAAGATCTATGCTGATTTAAGGCTCGCTGGAGTTGGCATGATAGGCGTTGTCCACGCTACAAAGCCCATAGACGCTATCCAGAGATTTATTGGAAGGGTGGAGCTCGGAATGATTCCGCAAATAGTTGATACAGTGATATTCATAAAAGCTGGGAATGTTGATAAAGTGCTGACTCTGGAGTATAAGGTTAAGGTGCCGAGTGGAATGACAGAGGAGGATTTAGCGAGACCTGTTATAGAGGTCAGGGACTTCATGACGGATGAACTTGAATACGAGATTTATACCTATGGAGAGGAGATAAGCGTTGTTCCAGTAAAGAAAAAAGAGAAGCCACCGGCAATGAAACTCGCGGAGAAAAAGCTCAAACAGGAGATCAAGAAGTTCCTCCCCGACGTTTACACCGAAGTTGAGCTTGCAAGTCCGCACAAGGCTATAATATACGCGGATGAATTTGATATCCCGACAATAATAGGGAAGAAGGGCAAGAGAATAAGCGAAATAGAGAAAAAGCTTGGCATAAGTATAGATGTGAGGAGCTTTGATGAAAAACTTGCAGAAATGCCCAAGGAAAAGATACCCGTTGAGGCAGAAGAAAAGAAAAAGCAAATAATCCTTAAAGTTTCACCCGATTTTGCTAAGAAACCCCTTAAGTTCTTTGCAGGCGAGCAGTACATATTCACCGCAACGCCTTCAAGAAAGGGGCTTGTTAAGGTTAACAAAAACACCCCGATAGGTAAGGAGCTCACGAGGGTGCTGGATGCAGGAATTGAGCTCTGGGCTTCTCTTTAATCTCTTTTTGGCTCAGTTGCGAGGGTACTCATCATTACTCAGCTAGCGAAATTGTCCTCATCGCCCGAAATTTTTATATTTTCATCCTTTAAGTGCCTTTTGATGAGGCTGATCTTAGCGTCCCAAAGTCCAAGGAGAAGGGAGATACTTGCAAAGTTCTTTGATACTTTTGATATCATCCCGAGCAACGTCAGTGAGGAATCCAAAGCTTTAGATCCAGCGGAGCATGCTGTAGAGGTGGCAAAGAAAAAAGCCCGTGATGTTTATTCCCTCTACGGAGGAACCGTAGTTGGGGCAGATACCATAGTCTTCTTGGACGGCAAAATCCTTGGCAAGCCAAAAAATAAGGAAGAAGCAAGGGAAATGCTTAGGGCCTTAAGCGGAAGAATACACAAGGTCATAACTGGTTACTGCATTATCCATGAAGGGAGGGAGATTACAGGTTACGTGGTCACGGAGGTTAAGTTTAGGGAACTCAGCGAAGAGGAGATAGAATGGTACGTTTCCACGGGTGAGCCTCTGGACAAGGCTGGCGCTTATGGAATCCAAGGGAAGGGAGGAGTTCTGGTGGAATGGATAAAAGGGGATTACTACAACGTTGTCGGCTTCCCGATGAAAATAATCCTTGAGCTTAAAGACCTGGGGTTTAAGCTCTCAACATAAAACAAAAATAAAGCTGGAGGTTAATTAGCGATTTGTAGTACCATGATTATTCTTGGGATTTCAAATGTATCTCCGCTAGAGTCACGAATAACTAGTTTATTGTTTTCATCGAGATCTAAAACAAGATAAAACTTGTCACATAGCTTAATAACATCCTTCCACTCATCCTCAAGGAATGCTGGAATTGGCCAATAATTTTCCAAAAGGATTTCTGCTATTTTTGGATGATAATACAATCCTAGATATTCGCTATACCACCATAACGTCCATCCTTTTGTAAATCCATAGGGTAAGGGGGTATTTGAACTCTGATTAGTTGCTTTTATGGCCATTAGATCTTTTTCAGCAAGTTTCTTCAATCTGTCGTCTTCCGCGTATCTTGGATACATTTCCAAAAATTTTTGTTTTACAATTTCAGTGATTATTTCGATGTCTTTTTTGCTCATATGGTATGTTTTCTCTTTTATTTGATTCCCCGTCCATGTCCAGTTTGAGTAGATTATTGGTTCTCCATTTTTATTAAGCCTAATTGCGTAAAAGGTTATGTTTGAAATCTCCATATCATCATCTACCCATTTCCAATAGTAACTCCCTATATGAATTGGAGGAATTTGCTGGTCTATAACGAAGTATTCGCTACCAATCTTTACAGCTACTGCCGCATGACCCGGTTTCTTATCTTTAAAGGTAATGTCAAGCATATAGATAGGAGTTATATTTGACTCCAGGAGTAAGCTCGCCGTAAGGATTGCATAGTCACCGCAAATTCCGCTTTGGTAGTATATAGTATCATTAGCTGCTTGTAATTTTGTCAGGTTGGCATAAAGTTCTCGTTGGTAATCTGATAAAGTGCTCCAATTGATCACCAACACATCGACATAGTTGGCCTTTGTATAGTTGTATTGTACGGTGTTGTCAATCCATTCAAGAATCGCCCAAACTTTTTCTAGTGTGCTGTTGTATTCCGTGAATTGTTCTGAAAGGGAGCTTATCTTGCTTCTAAGGAGTTTACTCAGCCCTGCTTTGAATGCTTCTGAGTCATAGTAAGTTCTCCAATCATAAGTGGGATCAGTTCCGATTTCTATTTCATATCCATCCGGTAAATAATCTTTGTCTGTATCTTTCTCTAAGGGGTTCGTGAGAAAATCTATCACTTCTTCTCCGTCTAATAGTCCATCATTATCAGAATCGGAATTTAAGGGATCTGTGAAATACTTTATGAGCTCTTCTCCATCCCAAAGTCTGTCCCTGTCAGTGTCTTCATTAATCGGATTAGTTCCTAATTGTAGTTCTTCTCCATCATAAAGGCCATCGTTATCAGTATCTTTTCTTGTGGGGTTTGTGTTGTAGGTTAATAACTCCTCAAAGTCTGTGAGGTTGTCTTTGTCTGTGTCTTTTGATAGCGGGTTTGTCTTGTAAAGGTTGGCTTCCTCCCCGTCAATTATACCATCCTTGTCGGTATCGGGTTCCAGAGGATTTGTGTTATAACTAAAAAATTCTTCCCAATCTGATAGTCCATCCCCATCTGAATCGAATTTGAGAGGATTTGTTTTATATTTATTGACCTCCTCTCCATCGCTTATTCCGTCCCCATCTGTGTCTGGATTAAAGGGGTCTGTCCCATATTTTTGTTCCTCTTCAAAGGTTAACCCATCATTGTCTTCTGGTTGGGTGGAAGTAGACTCAATTAATGGAGAGTGGGAGGTTATAGTCTGTTGAGTGGTTGCTTGTTCGGTGCTTTGAATACAGGCAGAACTGAGACTTATTACAATTATGAGTACTATAAGAAGAGACCTAACTTTCATGTTTCCTGCACCGTATAGATACTATTGCGGAGGGAAAAATATTTAAGGTTTACTCTAGTTCCCATCGGGTCGTTAGGATTACTTAACTTTTTTGATTGGTGGCTGTTATGGACTTCCGGCAGGGAATTCTGCTCATAAAATTTACCCCGTAATCAGAACCAAAAAAACACTCTTTCTGAGGCCGGGGGGAGTGTCAGTTTGAAAGGCTTGGCCCTCAGGTTTTAGGGCGATTCCGGCCGTGAATCTGGGGAATCACTTCACATGTGGTGGGAACTGGGGCAAGGTTTCCGTGACGAGCATAACTAATCACAAGAGCTCTGAAAATAGTAAATCCTCTTTTTTGCCTCCGGCTTTTTTGAATGCCTTTAAGCTCCAGCTTATGTTACCTACATCTCCCGGCCGGTGGGCATCGCTTGCAAAGGCTAGTTTTACTCCCTTCTGGATGCACAGCTTTATGAAGTCTAACTCCGGCACCCTGTATCGGGAGCTTATCTCAAAAGCCTTCCCATACTCCTCCGCCAGCTCGACTATCTCCTTATATTCTTCAATCGAAGGATAGCCCACATATGGGAAAACGTTTCCGAAGTGTCCTATTATGTCGATGTTCTCATCTTGAAGGGCCAGCTTTATGAGTTCGAGATATTCATCGTACCTCCCCGGGTCGAAGTAGAGGTGAACGGAGGCTATTACGTAGTCGAGCTTTTTTCTAAAGTCGCTGTTTATATCAACGCCTTCCGGAAGAATATTGGCCTCTATTCCAGCCATAACGGTTATCTCACTTTCTTTTTTGGTTTGGTCCATAAGGGCAAGGTATGAGTTGAGCAGGTGGGGAGTGAAGAAATGCGCGTGATCGCTGATTCCAACAATCTTTAGTCCCTTTCTCTCAGCCTCGGCAATATTGTCCCTGATGTTTCCAATTCCATCAGAAAACCTTGTGTGGGTGTGGAGGTCCATCATCTTAGCTCCCGTATCTCATCTGCTTAAAAATTTAAAAGCCTTGCACTTTTTGGATAAAATATCCAATGTAAACCCAAACCTTTAGGTTTGACAACCTTTAAATACTGTCTTACTCTAATGAAAGTTGGTGGTGAATATGGTCGAGCGTTCGAAGGTTAGGGTTCTAATAGCAAAGCCGGGACTGGATGGTCACGATAGAGGGGCAAAGGTCATAGCGAGGGCACTTAGGGATGCGGGTTTTGAGGTCATCTACACCGGAATAAGACAAACACCCGAGCAAATAGTAGAAAGCGCTATACAGGAGGATATAGACGTTCTTGGGTTGAGCATTCTTTCCGGAGCGCACATGGTTCTCATCCCAAAGATTCTCAGACTTCTGGAGGAGAAGGGCATAAAGCCAAACGAGGATATACTCGTTCTTGCCGGGGGTATAATACCCCCTGACGATGCTCAAGAGCTTGAAAAAATGGGCGTTGCAAGGGTTTTCGGCCCTGGAAGTCCAATTGAAGAGATTATCAGGTTCATCGATGAGAACGTTCCAAAGCTCAAGAAGTTCAGGGGAGAAAGCTAAGGTTTATATTTTCTTTTTTGGATAATTAATCCAAGTGATAAATATGATAAACGAGCTGATTGAGAGAATGCTTAATGGGGATAAGAGGGCAACCGCAAGGTTGATAACTTTAGTAGAAAACGATGAAGAAAAAGCGAGGGAAATAGTCAAGAAGATTTACCCATACACCGGAAATGCCTATATCGTTGGAATAACCGGTCCTCCCGGCTCTGGAAAGTCGACTTTAGTTGATAAGCTCATAAAAAAAGCCAGAGATGAAGGAAAGATAGTTGGGGTTATAGCTATAGACCCCACGTCTCCGTTCACTGGAGGGGCTCTTCTTGGGGATAGGATAAGAATGCAAGGGCACTCCACGGATCCGGGCGTATTTATAAGGAGCATGGCAACAAGGGGTTCTCTTGGAGGACTGGCAAAGGCAACCAACGATGCTATAAAAATACTTGATGCCTACGGCTGTAATGTTATTTTTGTAGAAACCGTTGGTGTGGGGCAGATTGAGGTGGACATTGTAAAAACCGCCGATACCGTGGTTTTGGTCACCGTTCCAGGCTTAGGGGATGACGTTCAGGCTATAAAAGCGGGGCTCATGGAGATAGCGGATATCTTTGTGGTCAACAAAGCCGATAAGGAGGGTGCAGATGCCACAGTGTTCGAACTCGAGCTGATGCTTGATCTCGAAAAGGAGAAATGGGAGAAAAGGGGCTGGAGGCCGCCAATAGTCTCTACCGTTGCTTTTACCAACAGGGGAATTGATCAGCTCTGGGAAGCCATCAACAAACACAGGGACTTTTTGTTGGAGAGTGGAGAAATCGAAAAGAAAAGGAAGTTCCGAGTGGGAGAAGAGATCAAAGCAATCGTTTCGAGCACCATCGCAAGAAAAATTGGGGAGATGATGGGGAATAATGAGATATCTCAGCTCATAGAGAGGATTGCCAATAGAGAGATTGATCCTTATTCTGCTGCTGATCTTGTTTTAGAGAAAGCTTTGGGGGTGAAAGTATGATAAGGAAAGTTGACCATATTGGAATTGCAGTTAGGAACCTTGAGGAAGCTATTAAGATTTGGGAAAATCTCGGGTTAAAGGTCGAGGAGATTGAGGAAGTTCCGGACCAAAAAGTTAGGACTGCCATTTTCTACGCCGGTGAAACGAGGATTGAGCTTTTGGAGGCAACTGCAGAGGACTCACCAATAGCGAAGTTCATTGAGAAGAGAGGAGAAGGCATACACCACATTGCTCTCGGCGTTGACAACATTGAGGAACACTTGAAGAAGCTCAAAGAAAAAGGATTCAAACTCATTGATGAGACGCCCAGAATAGGAGCGGGTGGGGCTAAGATAGCTTTTGTACACCCCAAGAGTGTTGGTGGGGTTCTCCTTGAGCTCTGTGAAAGGGAAGAATGACTCCTTTTAATTTTTGTTAGGAACTAAAAACCAGTCCTTTTTCTCTTGGAGTTTTCTTAGAAAAGTTTGTTAGGTGGCCGGCGGCGTCCCCGGTTTCCCGCCCCCTCTCGGAGGGCAGTACACCCGGGATCGCTGGCGGGCTTAACTTCCGGGATCGAAACGAGTCCGGGTGTGGCCCCGCCGCTATGACCGCCGTACCACTATCAACTCCCGACATTGGGTTTATAAATTTTGCGGTAAAAGCAAAATCATGGATATTTGCATCTTTTAGGGGTGTAAAGTTTAAGTACACTCCTTCAGGTGAAAAACTTAAATAGTGAAAAGACTTCCTACATAAAAGCGGTGATGAAAATGAAAGTTAAAAGCCTCATGACTCCAGACCCAGTGGTAATTGAACTTCCGGCAACGAGGAGTTACGCACTCGATCTTTTCAAAAAACATAAATTCAGGTCTTTTCCGGTAGTTAAAAAAGGCACAAAAGAGCTTGTTGGTATAGTTAGCATAAAAAGTGTTCTATTGCACCCCGATGAGGATCAACTTGCAATGCTCGTTAAGAGAGACGTCCCAACCGTACATCCCGATGATGCCTTGAAAAAGGCCGCAAAGCTGATGCTTGAATACGACTACAGGCGTGTTGTTGTAGTGGATGATCAAAACCGAGTTGTGGGTATTCTAACGGTGGGGGATATAATAAGAAGGTACCTCTCCAAGGACGAAAAAATGAAGGAGATAGAAATTGAGCCATATTACCAGAGATACGTGAGCGTTGTCTGGAGAGGAACGCCCCTAAAGGCTGCATTAAAGGCACTGCTACTTTCAAACTCCATGGCTTTGCCCGTGATAGATGATGAAGGGAACCTTATAGGCATCATCGATGAGACAGACCTCCTCAAAGACAGCGAGATCGTGAGGGTTATGAGAAGTGCAGACTTAGCAGCTTCCAGCGAGGAGGAATGGATATTGGAGAGCCATCCGGTGCTTCTCTTTGAGAAGGCAGAACTTCAGATTCCCAAAAAGCCAGTGGAAGAAATTATGACAACCGAACTAAAACTTGCCACCCCTCATATGAGTGTTTATGAAGTGGCAAACATAATGACAGAGGAACACATAGAGCAGCTACCCGTTGTCAAAGGGGGAGGAGAAATAATAGGATTGATTAGGGACATTGACCTCATAAGGGCAATAATAGTGAAAAAGGTATGAAGGAAATTTCCCTTTCTCTTATCGGTTTTGGAAACGTGGGAAAAGGCGTTGCCGAGGTAATCCTCAATAAACGTCAGTATTTCAAAGAGAAATACAACCTTGAGATCAAGGTGGTGAGCATTACCGATTCTACCGCCACAATATGGAATCCCAACGGGATAGACCTAAAAGAGGCTTTGGAAACTAAGAAAAGCTTTGGTTCGCTTAAATTCTGGGGAGATGAGTATGAGGTTTATGAGTTGGGGGCTTCTGAGGTGGTTGAAGAAGTCGACAGCGACGTGGTGGTTGACGTTACCAACGATAAAAATGCAGCAAAATGGCATCTGAAGGCTTTAAAGACTGGAAAGGCCGTTGTAACCTCAAATAAACCGCCTGTGGTTTTTAGCTATAGAGAGCTCCTCAAGGTCTCGTCTGAGAAAGATGTGCCTTACCTTTTCGAGGCCACAGTAATGGCGGGGACGCCCATAATACACCTCCTTAGGAGAGCTCTACTCGCTGATTCTATAGAAAGAATCTGGGGAGTGCTTAACGGCACAACAACGTTTATCCTAAACGCAGTAGAAGAAGGCATGAGCTTTGAAGAAGCCCTTAAAAAAGCTCAGAGGCTCGGAATAGCAGAAAGAGACCCATCAAACGACATCAAAGGAATTGATGCAGGTTATAAGGGAGTCATTTTGCATAACGTAGCCTTTTACCCCTTTGATTTCAAAAAAGCTTACATAGAAGGTATAGAAGGGATATCGGAGGAGAAAATCAGGGAGAACTTCAAAAAAGGAACTGTTACAAGGCTTGTTGCCCTTTTAGAAGATGGAAAAGTGGAGATAAAGCTCAGAGAATTGCCCATGAACAGTCCCTTAGCCGTTAAAGGTACTTCGAACGTTGCTTTGATAGAGAGCGATTTATTGGGGGAGTTAGTTATTAGGGGAGCCGGGGCAGGGATAAAAGAAACTGCTTCTGGAGTTGTGAGCGACATAATAAGAGCATCCTCAAAAACCAAATATTTATAACTCCCTTCTGGATTTTTGACTCGGTGAGAGCGTGGAGCATGTAATAGCCCTCCATCAGGTTTATGGGGAGCTGATATTCAGGGGGCTTAAGTATCATGAAATAAGGAAAGCTCCTGTTTTTAGGGAGGGGGACACTGTTTTTCTCTATATCGCAAGGGGAGACCTAAGCGTCTTAAGAAGAACTATGGAAAAACTCGGCCTGAGTGAAGAACAAGTTTTAACTAAAAGGGGAAGCATTGTTGGGGGATTTGAAGTTGGAGAAGTCATCAAAGCTGACTTCGAGACGCTGTGGGAGCTAACAAAAGACACCAGCGGGCTTAGTTTTGTTTATGGCGAGGAAGAGGGCAAAAAATGGCTTAAACAGTATATAAAAGAATACGGCTATGCCTTCACCATAGAAAGGCCGTTTCTTTTTAGAGAACCCCTCACGAGAGAAAAAATGAAGGAGCTTTACGGCATTCACGTAGAGGGGATAATTCACCTTTCAAGCAGGACGAGGAAGCCATGGGTTAAAACCCTTCTCGAAGACCTCACCGCGAGAGAGGTTCACTTTATTTAACCCCTTATTCGGTATCTTCTTCAGGATAATATACTACGTAAGGCCCCGTGCTGAGTTTTTTGATTTCTTCTTTTGTAAGAAGCCTGCTCTTTACTTTCTCACCTATTAATGCACTGTTCCCAAAGGGATCCATGATTTTTACTGTTATGGGTTTTTTGCCTTCTCTTACCTCTTCGATATAGGAGAGTATTTCATCGATCTTCTTTACGCTCTCCTCATCGTTTTCCTGAGTCTTAAAATTCCTAGCCATTAGCAAGGTTTCCCTAGTTCTCTCAAGAATCCCTTCTATATTCGTTACAAACCCCTGACTCGCCGGCCCAGGCTCTATTTTAACTCCAATCTCCTCAAGCTCAATGGTACCACTTTTGCTCCTTACAACCCTTGTAAAGAGATCTTTTTCTTCTTCTACCTTTATACTGTAAAGTTTGGGCTCTTTCTCCTCGAGTATCATTACATCGGCATTTCTGTATCCACACTTCTCGCATATTATCGTAGACTCCATCACCTTACCAAAATATGGAATTTCATGAATGTGATTAAGAGCCTTCAGACTGTTCTTTCCCCCACATATCGGGCAGTCGCCAAGCCTAACCTCATGTATCTCGCCCATTTCAACTCACCGGGATTAAAAAGAATAGAGAAATTTATAAAGGTTAAAGAAGGCCTTCAGCCCTTGTATATTTTAATGTCTGCGGGAGTAATGAGTATCTTAATCTCATGTTTTGCTATTTTTGCCGTCTCTCCGCCAAGGGCTTGGGTAATCCCCTTTATCTGCTCAACAACCTTTGCAAGCACTTCAGGTTTTGATTCCAACGGTGTTAAATCGGCGATAATAATGTTACCTGCCTGTATTTCTTCAGAAATCTTTTCCAAATCGCTGTAACTGGTAACAACAATCTTCTTGACATATCTAATCTCCGGCTCAACAATCGTTTTCGCTATAACATCCTCTTCCAGAGGGACGACATCAATTTCACGTCTGACATCTCTCTTCCTTCCCGTTCCAAGTTCCTTCTTTGTTTCTTCTTTTTTGATAATCTTGTCAAACAGTCCCATACTTTTCACCCCAAAAACATTCTTGACTAAGTTATTTTTTGGTACTAGGTCTTTATATTTCTTATGGATGAGCTAATTAATAAGTGGCAAAGAGATGGTGTATCAAAAAGTGAAGGTACGTCTTTTGTCAGCCGAGGGATTAAAATGAATTAGGGCTTCCAATAGGTGAGCAAAAAATCTTTGTGAGTGATCTTATGCACAACTCCCACTACCTAGGTAAGACCTTAAATTTCGCTGATTGTCTATATAGGGAGACATTTTCCAGAGATGAGGTATGTCGCCTCTCCCCTAAATAGTTCCCATTTATTTATGAGAAAATGGGAGATGAAAAGGGTGAAAACGGTCGCTTTTATCGAAAGGTTTATATATCTTCAATTCAAAAAATAAGAATGAAGAATTTCCCAAGGAGGTGTTGTGAATGGCTGAGTTGCCAATTGCCCCAATTGACAGATTGATTAGAAAGGCTGGTGCCGAGAGAGTTAGTGAAGAGGCCGCCAAGATACTCGCCGAGTACCTCGAAGAATACGCGGTCGAGCTCGGAAAGAAGGCTGTTGAATTCGCTAGACACGCCGGCAGAAAGACAGTCAAAGCCGAGGACATTAAGCTTGCAATCAAGGCTTGAAAGCCTTTTCCTTTTTGTCTTTTCTATTATGGGTATTTCCACTGTGTTTCCCACGGCTTGTAGATATCAAATTTGAAACGTTCACCCGTTATATCACCAATGAGGAACGTTGGATCACTCATTCTTGGAACCGTTGGGGACCCGGGATTAAGGAGATGCACTTTTTTATCCATATACTCATAGCTTTTGTAGAAGAACCTGTGTGTATGACCAAAAATCAGCAGATCAACACCCATTTCGAGGGCTTTGTATTTGAGACTTTGCTCATCCAGGCTGAGAAATTGATGGCCGTGGATGACGCCCACGTTCAGACCTTCGATTTCTAAAACCTTCTCCTCTGGAAAAATTGGCTTGTCCAAATTCCCTCTAACGATAACTACTGGCGCTATTTCTCTAAAAATATCAAAAAGCTCAGGGGATGTTAAATCCCCGGCATGGATTATTAACTCCACCCCTTCTTCCCTAAAAACATCAAAAATTAAATCGGGAAGATAGGAAGTTTTATCGGGGTAGTGGGTATCGCTGAGTATTCCTATTTTCATCTCTTCCCCCGCTTGTTTAAGTGGGGATGCGTATATTAAGTTTGTCCACAAGTTCTTTATACCTGTTCCTTACCGTAACTTCCGTCACCCTCGCAACCTCAGCCACTTCCCTTTGGGTCATCTTCTCCCCCTCAAGAAGGCTCGCTATGTAAATGGCAGCTGCAGCTATTCCTGTTGGACCTTTCCCACTTGTAAGACCTTTTTCAATTGCCTGATCTAGTATCTTTATTGCCCTCCTTTTTGTCTTTTCACTTACTCCGAGCTGATCTCCAAATCTTATAACGTAATCAATAGGGCTTGTTGGCTTTAGTCGAAGATTGAGCTCTCTAGCAAGATATCTATAACTTCTCCCAATCTCCCTTTTATCAACTTTTGACACATCCTCTATCTCTTCTAAGGTTCTCGGTGCATTTGCAATCCTGCACGCCGCGTAAAGACAAGCGGAAACCATTCCCTCTATGGATCTTCCTCTAACGAGTTTGTTAATGACGGCCTTTCTGTACAAAACCGCCGCAATTTCTCTTATATTCCTAGTGAGCCCCAGCTGAGAACCCATTCTATCAAGCTCGCTCAAAGCGAACGCAAGATTTCTGTCTATAGCATCGCTTATTCTCATCCTTCTCTGCCACATTCTAAGACGGTATATCTTTGTTCTAATGCTCCCTGAGATATTGCTTCCATGGATGTCCTTGTTTCTCCAATCTATATCTGTAGAAAGCCCCTTATCATGAAGCATTACGGTTTCTGGTGCTCCTACTCTAGAACGCTTCTCCCTTTGTCCAGGCTCGAAAGCCCTCCACTCCGGCCCCAAATCCATAATCTCCTCAGCTAAAACATATCCACAGTTGGAGCAAACAATCTCAGCCCTGCTTGGATCATAAATCAAGCTTTCTGAACCACAATTAGGACACCTTTTAATACCTCCAAGTTGAGTCAAAAGCTCTCACCCCCTTTTCTTGGGGGCAGGGCGTTTTTTCTTGACTTCTCCCTCATGCTTTTTACCAGCCTTAGAAGGAGCTTTTTTTCTGCGCTCATCAACGTATAAAACTTCCCCAACATACCTCTGAGGGTCTTCAACACGAGGTTTTACAGCGACATAGGGATAATCAACTGGACCAAAAACATCCTTAACAGTTCCAACAACCTGAAGATTCTTATCTACTACAGGATCATTTAGTGCAGGTGCAAATGTTGAACGGAGTATCAAGAAACCCTGTTTGGCGTAATGAGAAACCTTGCCTAACCTTTTCATGGCCCCACCCCAATCGAAAATCTTTTAAATATATTTCTTTTAATCTTTTTAAACTTTTCGTAACACCACAAAGAATAGTAAGATTTCGCAGAAAAGTTTTTAAGCGTGAGGTATTTTTCCACTGGAATTTTCACAACGTTAACCTTTTAAATTTTCGACTATTTTAACTACAAACGGTTTCTAAAGGATTTGGGGGTGAGGGGTAGATGCCACTTATTGAAGAAGTTGCAACCCACAGATTTGAGAGAATCGGCAGCCATTCTCACATAAAAGGGCTTGGATTAGACGAAAATGGTAAAGCCAGGTTCATTGCAGATGGAATGGTAGGGCAAACAAGGGCAAGGGAAGCAGCGGGGATTGCCGTTAAACTCATAAAGAAAGGGAAGTTAGCGGGTAAAGGAATTCTTCTCGCGGGGCCAACAGGAAGTGGAAAAACTGCAATTGCAATGGGCATCGCGAGGGAACTTGGAGAGGATGTGCCTTTTGTTCAAATCTCTGGAAGCGAGATATACTCCGCTGAGATTAAAAAGACTGAATTCCTAAAGCAGGCTTTGAGAAGGGCAATTGGAGTTAGAATAAGCGAGGAGAGAAAAGTTTACGAAGGAAAGGTAGAGAGGGTACAGATCAATAAAACAAAACACCCCTTTAACCCCTATGTGGAAATTCCAGAATCCGTTGTGATTACCCTAAAAACCAAAGACGATGAAAAGACAATCAGGGCTGGGAGGGAGATAGCTTACCAACTTTTAGAGATGGGAGTAGAGGAGGGAGATGTCATTCAAATAGATGCCGAAAGTGGTAGGATTTCAAAACTCGGGACGACAAAGGAAGAAGAGGGACTGTTCTTTAAGAAAAAGACCGAAATGCCAAGCGGGCCTGTGCTCAAGATTAAGGAATTCACATATACGGTAACTCTCCACGATTTGGACCTCGT